>JBGPKH010000106.1:0-17931 GCA_041485845.1 Bryobacteraceae bacterium | reverse complement strand
GACCTCGAACTCCTTCTCGATGCCGGTGTGCAGGAAGCCGATATCGGGGCGGCAGCTCATCACGGTTTCGCCGTCCAGCTCGATCAGCAGGCGAAGCACGCCGTGCGTGGACGGGTGCTGCGGGCCCATATTGAGGACCATGCGGCGCGGGCGGCCGGTCTCCTGCGGTTCGTCCCCGGCGGGAGTGAGGACTGCTCCTGGAATCTGCGGATCGCCCATCCTTACACCCTCGACCCCGTGACCGGATAGTCCTTGCGCAGCGGATGCCCTTCCCAATCGTCGGGCATCATGATGCGGCGCAGGTCCGGGTGGTTGCCGAAACGGATGCCAAACAGATCGAACACCTCGCGCTCGTACCAGTTGGCCGAGCGCCACACGGAGGTGACCGATTCGATGACGGGATCGATGCCCGGCAAGCGGCACTTCAAGCGTACGCGCTCATTGCGCTCGATGGAGTGCAAGTGATAGACCACCTCGAAGCGGGGTTCGGCGGGATAGCGGTCGACCGCGGTAACCGTGCTGAGTCGAACGAACTTCTGGTCGTACTTGAGGAAGCCGCAGACGCTGACGATTTTGGCGTGCGGGATTTCGAGCGTCAGCTCGTTGTGATTGTAGTTGCCACCGGTGACGGCGTCGGCGTCGAATGCGGCCACGGCCGCGGCGACGTCACGATCTCGCAAATTCTCGGGTAACATTCAGTGCTTTCGGCTGTTTAGGCCGGCTCCGGACCAATCCAGCGCGCCCTTCTTCCAGATGTAGAAGAAGCCCGATAGGATCAGGATCACAAATATCAGCATCTCCACGAACCCGGCCATTTTCAGCTCGCGGTACACAACCACCCAGGGGTACAGGAAAATGGCCTCGATATCGAACAGGATGAATAGCATCCCCACGAGGTAGAATTTGACGCTGAAGGGCTGGCGGGCGTCGCCGGTGGGGACGATGCCCGACTCGTAGGGCATGTCTTTGACGCGGTTGCGGACGCGCTTACCCAGGAGGTAGGAGACGGTGAGCAGGCCCGCCGCGAGGCCCATGGCGACGATCGCCTGCACCAGGACGGGGAAGTAGTATTCCGTGGGCGAGTGCGGCATTGGATTTCAGCGAGATGGAGCCTTAACTTTGACTATAATTGGTGTAAAAGAAGGGTGTCAACAAGCGTGCCGATCGAGATTGTGGTGAATGGCGAGCAGCGCACGGCTGCGGCGGGGCAGACGATCCTGGGTTTGTTGGGGGATCTACAGTTGGACCCGGCTCGTGTGGCTGTGGAACTGGACCGGAAGATCGTGAAACAGCCGCGGTGGAGCGAGACGGTGTTGGAGGCCGGCGCGCGGATTGAGATCGTGCAGTTCGTGGGCGGGGGATAGGGAGGCGGGACCAGTCTACCGGATCAACCGTTCGTATTCGTCGTGCGGGCCGATCCAGAACCACGTGAAGACATCCCCTTCGCGGACGCCCAGCGCTCGGTAGGCTTCGGTGACACGGGCAGACCAAAAGCTCCCGACGGGTTTCAATTTCAAGTGAATCGATGGATGTGCCGGGTTCTCCGAAAAGAGTGCGAACTGTTTGTCAGCACGACGCTGGATGTCTTCCGGGAGCGAGTCGTAGCGATCCCAGAATTCGGGGAGAGTCTTCGACTGAACGATCACGGTCGAGGGGACTTGCGGCGTTCCGCAAAGCCCTCTGCCATCGGTCGCGCTTTACCGGCCGCAATGTCCCGCTTGACCTTTTCGACGACGTGATGGCCGCGACCCCCGGGCGAGAAGTCTGCGACCATCTGGCGGTCCCAAGCGTCATAATCGAGCTCATTCAGCCATACGGCGAGGGAATGACGTTCCTCTTCCGGCAGACCGGAGATGGCATCCTTGATCGCTTCCACCGTCATGTTTCAAACGTAGCCTGTTTCCACGAATGTCGCAAGCGAGGCGCCGCCGCCGCCTGGCAGCCGCCAGTGAGCATCGGGATTTTTTGCGAGTGTACAATGACTGAGCGGACACCCAACCGGTAAACCCGAACGATGTGCCAGAGGTCCTCGACGCCGCCGCCAAAGCCAAGCTGAGGGAGGCAGTGAGAGAAGCCCTTCGGGAAGGCTTGGATGCCAGGAAAGCCGGGATTATGAGCGCGTTCTCGGCCTACCATCGGAACCTCAACGGCTGCATGACCGCGTTGGAAGCGAAGCTCGAAAATACGGATGCCCGACTCTCCGGGCGGGTCGCCATTGTCGAGCGCCGTCTACAGGAGCTCGAGAAGAGGTTTCTGCTCAACCCGCCCGCCGCGTAGGCCGCCTTACTGCTCCACCCGCCGCTGCCGTTCGTACGGAGTCTTGAGATGCTTTGCCGCTGTTTCCTGGGCGCCCTGGGTGTCGTCCTTGGTGCGGATGGCCAGGTTGTATTCGTTGACTGCGCGGTCGCGGGAGCCGGTGACATCGAAGATGCGGCCCAGGTTGATGTGCGACCACACTTCGGTCCATTTCGGCTGGAGATCGCCGTTCAGCGCCTCGCGGAACTGGTTGGCGGCGGTCTGCCAGTTCTGTTGCAGGAAGGCGATCTCGGCGATGCGGTACAAGGCCAGCGAGCTGTTGCGCTGGGTCTCCAGCGCCTTCTGATACTCCTTCAACGCATCGGAGAATTCGCTCAACTCGGCGAACTGTTCGCCGCGGCGGATGGCTACCGCCACGCGCACGTCGGGGCTGTAGCGCAGGACGCGGTTGCCGGAGTCGATCACGATGTTCTTGGGCTTGCCGAAAGTGTCCACCGAAAACTCCGAGGAGGTGCCCACCACCTCGATGCGCTTTTCCTCGGGGTTGCCCTCGGTTTCGATCTTCAGATCGACCGGCATGCGGAAGGTGTCCAGATCCTGCGAGATCTTGCCCATCACGCGGAAGCCCTTGGTGGTGCGGAAGATGGTGTATTCGAGCTTGAATTCCGGCGCGCCGCTGGATTCGATCCACTGGATGAAGAAGTAGCCGAGGTCCTGTCCCGCGGCGCTTTCCACCGCCTTGCGGAAGTCTTCCGTGCTTAGCGATTTCCAGGCATTGGCCTTGGTGTAGCCCTTCAGGAACGCGAAGAATTTCTCGTCGCCCACCACGTAGCGCAGCATGTTCATCACGGCAGCGCCCTTGCTGCCGGTGAGCGCCCACAACTCCGGCGAATAGTCCTCCAGCCGCGCCGATTGAATGATCGGCACATTGTCGATGGTGAGCGCGCCGATCATTTCGTCGTGAAGCGCGGTTTCCATGGCGCCGGCGCCGCTCACGTGCTCGGTCCACAGCAGTTGCGAGTAGGTCGCCATGCCGTTGGTGAGCCACAGGTGATTGCGTGTAGTACCGGAAACCAGATCCTCCCACCACTGGCGCGAAACCTGGTTGGCGAGAAGGTTGGCCTGAACCTGGCGTCCGATACCTGCGGGAGCCAGGAAAATCAGGCCGGGCGCGGCATAGCCGTTAGGCGCGCCCGCTTCGGTCTCGACGACCGTGAGGTTGGCATAGGGAGGCAGACCGAACATGCCCGTGAAATACGACATGATCTTGCCGATCTCCTGGCCGTACTGCTGCACTACCTCGGCTTCGGGCCCGCGGAAATAGAGCGACGTGGTGACGCCCTCGGCCTGCACTTTGGCCGGCTGGTCCTTCACCACTGCGATGCTGCCGGGGAAGGAGGCGCGCTCGAACTTGAACTCGTACTGGTTCTTGTCGCCGGCGGATTGTTTGGTATCGATGCCGCTGCCCACTACCGAGTAGCCCGTGGGCACCGTGACCCGCATGTCGGCCGCGAAGCGGTCGGTAGTGTACCCGTTCACCGGAAACCAACGGCCGGGGTACATCAGGTAGGCGAAATCGGGATGGATGGCCGCGAACTTGATGCCATAGACCGGAGAGTCCTCCTGGCCGGAGAGCTTGCCATCGTAGTAAAACGTGATGGTGACCGGTTGGCCTTTGGGCAGCGGCTGATCGAAGCTCAGCCGCACGCTGTATTCCTGCTGGTTCCGCGAGGCGTTGACCTGCTTACCCGTGGCGTCCACCACGCGCGACACGTTGAGCGCGTTGTTCAGCTCGAACGAGGCGCTGGTGACGTTGTCGTCCAGCGGGATGAAGCGCACGCTGGCTTTCGCCGACATGGACTGGGTATTGGGTGAGATCTCGGCATCGATGGTGTACTGTTCCACGTCGATGCGCGAGGTGGCGCGGCGCTCCTGGGCGGGCACTCCCAGCGCTCCGGCGAGCAGGATCAGGCCGGCTGCCAACGGGGCGGCCGTGCCGGTCGGGCGTCTAAGAAACATGGGCAACTTGTCCTTCCAGAATTTCCTGAATCAGCGGGACGGGCTTCGCAGCCTGCCCGTGCGAGAGTTTCTCTCGCACCTCGGCCAACCCGGCCTTCATCTCCGCGCGCGCCGTCTCATCGGTCAATAAGCGGCGCCCTTCCCTGGCGATCGATTCTCCGGTCATGCGGCCCTGCATCAGTTCGGGCACCACGGCGCGTCCGGCAATCAGATTCACCATACAGTAGAATGGGACCTTCACCAACAACTTTCCCGCCACCCAACTGGGCGCCGTAACCTTATAAAAGGTCACCATCGGGGTCCCCAGGAGCGCTGCCTCGACGGTCACCGTCCCGCTCGCGGCCAGCGCCAGGTCGGCGTGCGCCAAGGCATCCCAACTCTCTCCTTCGATCACGCGAATCGGCGAGCCTCCCAAACGCTCGCGAAAAAAGGCGGCCCCGGTGGTCGCCGAGGCCGGCAGAATCAAATTCACCGCCTGCTCCCGGTAGAGCCGGTCCGTGGCGTCGAGCAGCGCGGGCAGATGACGCGCGGCCTCGCCCCGGCGGCTGCCGGGTAGCACCGTAACTAATGGACGGCTGGGGGCCAACCTGTGTTTCCGAAAAAACTCGTCGCGGGTGAGCGAGGGGCGTACTAATCCGGCCAGGGGGTGGCCGATATAGCTGGCGGGAACCCCTTCACGGCGGAAGAACTCCTCTTCGAAAGGGAAGATGCACAGCAGGCTCCGCAAGCAGCGGCGCATGGTCCTGATGCGTCCCTTGCGCCACGCCCAGGCCTGGGGCGCCACCAGGTAAACCACGGGGACGCCCATTTCGTGGAGCCGGCGGGCCACGCGGAGGTGAAAATCCGGTGAATCCGTGAGGATGGCGAGGTCGGGCTTCTGCTCGCGGGCGGCGGCCAGGAGTTTGCGATATTCGCCATAGATTCGCGGAATGTGCGCGACCACCTCGAGGAGTCCGACCACTGCCAGCGAGGCCGCATCCACTACTGTGCGCACGCCGGCGGCCTTCAGTCTCGGCCCCGTGCAACCGAAAAACTCGGCATCGGGCCAGGCGCGGCGCAGTTCCGCCACCAGCAGGGAGGCGTAGAGGTCTCCGGACGCTTCCCCTGCCGATACCAGGATTTTTCGGTGCATCTATGACAAGTTTAGCGTGCCTCGGGCTCAGGAGGTCTTTAGCGAGTCGAGAAGGCCTCGAAATCGGCGAAGACCGCTTTTTCCATTTTGCGCGCGGCGTCGAACAGCCAGCCGTGGGGCCGTTTCTTCAAGTCGGCCAGGAGGGTGCGCGGCTTCACGCTGCCGAGATGGATATTGGCGGTTTCCCAGCCCATATCGCATAAGAGGCGCAGTTCGTCGCGTTCCCTGGGAAGGGCGGAAAGCTCGATGCGCGAACAGTCGGGCGCCAGGCGGCGCACGATCCATCGTTTCAGGAGACGGACGAACGGATCGCGGCAGCGCACGGAGTGGTCGAGAATCTCCTGGTAGAGGATGGGGCCCGTGCCGCTTCCCTGCTGCGCCCAGACGCAGGCGGAAGGCGCGAGCGCTTTGGCTTCGCGCGCGATGGATCCGCCGCGCCAATCGGCGATGGCTACGTAGCGTTCGCGCCCGAGACTGCCCAGGCCGGCGACGCGATGGGCCGTTTTCCAGCGCATGCCTCGCTCGGGCATCATCCGGTCGATTGCCTTGCTGGCGCCGGCGGGCCACTCCTCCTTCCATTCCGGAAGGGACTGCAACTTCTCCCAGTATTTCTCCGGCTCGTGCAGGCGATCGACGGCCATGTTTCGCAGCGGGGGGTGATGCTCGGCAAGCACAAACGGGCGGCCTCCGGCGGCTAGCGCATCGGCGTAGCCTTTGAGCATGACCGCGATTCCCTCTTTCGGGTCGCAGCTCAATTGCGCCAGCAAGGCGCTGGTGGCCAGCCGGATAAGGTCGCTGCTGTAAGGCAAATGCCAGGCTTCGTCGAAGTCGTTGATGCCCCAGATCAGACGTCCTTCGATATCGCGCCATGTTCCAAAATTCTCCACGTGCAGATCGCCGGCTGCGAGCACCTTGGGCGCGCGAGCAGCCGCGCCGCAGACTTCTTCCCAGATCTGCGCCCAGCGATAGAAGGTGGCGCGGAGAAACGGAAAGGGCGCGGACCGCATCTGCTGGTGTTTGAAGTTGAGGTCGGCTTCGATCAGGCGGAGGCGGCGGGAAAGCCAAGCCTCGTATTTTTCGGTGGCTTTGCCGATCTTCATGGGCCTGCTACCGGGCCGCCACCGCGGGCGTAATCATCCACTTCAGCACGCCGCGCGGCTCAGGGCCGAAGTGGTCGCAATCCACGCGAACCAGCGCGGCCTTCTTCATCTCGACTTCGAGCGCAGGGCAGTTCAGCAGAAACCCGACCAGGGAACCGGTGAGCGGTTCGTGGCTGGACAGCAGGATGGCGGGCTCGCCTTTGTGCAAACGGATCTCTTCCCACGCATCCTGGGGCGATGCCTCCGGAACCAGGGCGCGGGTTTTGACGACCTTGCCCTTGTATCCGAGAACTTCCACAACGACGTCGGCGGTCTCCACCGCGCGGCGATAGGGGCTGGAGAGAATCTGGCTGGGCGCTGCATCCGCGGCGGCGGCGCGCTGCAATACGCGGCGCAGTTTGTCGCGCCCTTCGGCGGTGAGCGCGCGCTGCGAGTCCGCTTGTCCGGGACCGGCGTCTTCCGCTATGCCGTGCCGCAATACGTAGATCTCCATCAGGTCTGGGCTTTCTTCACGGCGGGCGATTTTCTGGCGGCCGGTTTTCGTGGAGAAAGCCGTGTCAATCGCAGCCGTGAAATGTGCTTTTGCAGGGCGCGGAAGATTTTGGGAATCGGCTGCCCGGCGTCGATCACGGTGAACTCGTAAGGCTCCACCATCGCGTCCAGGGCTTTGATCAGACGGGTCTGGTAGCGTACGAAGCTCTCGTACATGTCGGGCCCGAAGCGCAGGTCCATGCCGCTTTCCCAATAGTCGAATGCGCCGCGCCCCAACACCACCCGCGACACCAGGTGTTCCACCTCGGCCCGCAAATAGAAGACCGCGTGCGGCACCAGGGCAAATCCCGCCACCTGTTCGATCCAGGGGCGATGCTCGCCGCGGGCGATGGCGCGGGCCATTATGGAAAAGATGTAGCGGTCGATGAGCACCACAAAACCGGCGCGCAGCGCGGGGACGATCTCGTTTTCCAGCCGGTCGGCGAAATCGGTGGTATAGAACAGGGTCATCGTGATGGGGCCCAGCGTGTTGCCCTCTTTGGCCATCTTGATACCCTTGCCGGCCAGCGCCGAGCGCGCCATGCCGGTATCCAACACGGCGTGGCCTTCCTGTTCCAGCCATTGGCGCAGCAGCACGATCTGGGTGCTGCGGCCGACCGCGTCGGGGCCCTCGATGACGATCAGCTTGCCCTGCAATTCGGATGTGGCGACCCCCGCAAGCGGCTCGCTATAGAACTGGAGGGGCTGTCGTTTGCGCATGGAATTCTCCTCCAGCGGGCAGGTGCAGGACGCCATTCTTGAGGCTGTCGCCCAGGCTGTCGATCACGATCTCGCGCATGTGCCGTTGTTGCTCCTCAATGGAGAGAGTCGCGTCGATGATGTGGAAACCCATCTCCTGCGCCATGGCCTCATACTCGTCGAGAATGCGCCCCTGAAAGAGCCGGAAACTCTCTTCGACGTCGCGGGCCAGCCCCAGGTCCATCCCGGCTTCGTAGTACTTCAAAGCGTCGCGCCCGCCCAGGATGCGGCCCAGCGCGACATCCAGCGGCACGCGGAAATAAAAGGCCAGGTTGGGGTGCATGGCGAAGCGGTAGAGGTTGTGAAGCCAGCGGCGGCCCACCCCGCGCGCCACGTCGCGGGCGAACGCCGTGTAAGCGTAGCGGTCGGCGCAGACGATGGCGCCGGATTTCACCAGCGGCAGAATGTAGCTCTCCATGCGGTCGGCGAAGTCGGTGGCATGGATCAGGCTGAAGGTGGTGGGGGTGAACATCTCCTTCTTCTTGCCGCGGCGAGTGGTCTGACGGACCAGCGGCGAGGAGTTCCATTCGCTGAACGCCACGGCATAGCCTTGGGATCGCAGCCAGTGGCTGAGCAGCGAGATTTGAGTCGATTTTCCGGAACCGTCGATCCCTTCCACCACGATTAGTTTGCCGGGGTACCGGTTGGGGACAAACAAAGGCATAGTCGGCTGGCGCCAGAGCCTATTGTACCCCGCTGGGGCCGGAGGCCAGGCTGTTGGGGCGACCGGCACGCGTGCCGTTGGTTGGGTCAGGAACAGGTGGGACAGACCATCGCCTTTTGTGGTCGGTCAAGCGGGCTGGGTGACAGACGACAAAAGGCGATCGTCTGACCCACTTCTGCCCCGCCTTGCTCAGGGCGCCGTATAGCCGCGCCGCCACGAGATCCGTAGCTGCTTGCACTCCGGCGGCGGCTGTACCTCGACGCGAACCTTGTGGTACTTCCCGTCGCTTGGCGCGCGGTTGGAAAAGTAACCCAACCGGTATTCGTTGCGGATCTGGGCGCTGAGCTTTTCCATGGCTTCGGGAAGGTCGCTCAGCTTGCGGACCCAGATTACACCGCCGCCCGTCTCATCCCCAAGCTTCTCCAGGTACCGCGGCCGTTCAAAGAGACCGATCGCGTAAATGCGCACGTCGGTTTCCCGCACCAGCGAGAGCAGCTCGCCTTCCGAATAGCGGCTGTTGTTGTCCCCGCCGTCGGAGAGCACCAGGAGCGCCTTGCGCGAGTTGGCGGCCCGCCGCATTTCCTGGAGCGAGAGCCAGATCGCGTCGACCATGGCGGTCCAACCGTGCGGACGAAGCGAGCTCAACCGTTCTGAAATCTCGCCGGTGTCCGCAGTGAAGGGGCTGATCAGCTCGGGGTTGTCGCTGAATGTGACCAGGGAGAATTCGTCGCCTTTCACCGAGTTGGCGAAGAACTGCGCGACGGCCGCCCGCGAATCCTGGATGCGGCTGCGCATGCTGCCGCTGCTGTCGAAAACCACACCCGTCGAGAGGGGCGCATCCGAGCGGGAGAACGACACAATCTCCTGTTCCGTCTCGTCTTCGAACACACGAAAGCCGCTTTGCGGCAAGCCGAGGACTGGACGGTCGCGCAGGTCGTTCACGGTGACCGGGATTTCGATCAGCTTGACGTCCAGCCGGAACGTCGAGCGGGGCAACTCTTCCGCGTGTGGTTGGGGCCGGGCCCGCGGCACGATGGAGACCGTAGTGTGAGCGTCCTTCGATTGGCCGTAAGCGCCGATGCCGCCGAAACACGCAATGCCGACAATGAGACCTGCAACCCGTAGGTACCCAACCCTGGGTAAGTTCATATCCACTTTCCTGGCGCGAATTGAACCAGTATATGCCCGATCAGGAGTGGGTGGAGACCGTGTTAGCACTATATGCCAGGTCCAGAAGTTCTACTACGTGTAGTACTCGCTGGCCCGATCCATGCAGCCGGACGCCAGCCTGCAGTTGCAGCATACACCCGGGGTTGGCGGTGGCGATGATGGCGGCGTGGGTGGAGTTCACCGATTCCATTTTGTGGCCGAGGATCGCGGAAGACATTTCGTTTTGGACGATATTGTAGATTCCCGCGCTGCCGCAACACAGATCCGCGCCGGGCATTTCGACGAAAGTCAGTCCCGGCACCGCGGCGAGCAGTTTGCGCGGGGCCGTGCGAATGCGCTGTCCGTGCGCCAGGTGGCAGGAGTCCTGGTAGGTGACCGTGGCGTCGACCTGCCCCATCGGGGCATCCAGCTCAATGCCGGCGAGGAACTCGGTCACGTCCCGCATGAGGTTCGAAAACTCACGGGCCTTCGCGGCGTACTGCGGATCGTCTTCGAGCAGCTCGCCGTACTCCTTCAGGGTGGAACCGCATCCCGCGGCATTGGTGATCACGGCGTCGAAGCCGCCCGCGAGCACGGCGTCGATATTGCGGCGAGCCAGCTTGCGAGCCTCCTCGGGCAGGCCGGAGTGGACGTGGAGCGCGCCGCAGCACCCCTGGTCCTTGGGAATCGCCACTTCGCAGCCATTTCTCTGGAGCACCCGCACGGTGGCCTCGTTCAATCGCGCGAAAACGACGTTGGCGATGCATCCGGAGAGAAACGCGACACGATGGCGGCGCGGACCCTTGGGTGGAAACGTGCGGCCTGCCTGGCTGAAAAAGAATGGCGGATCGGCCGATGGCGAAAGTTGCTCGAGATCTCCCAGGCGCCCCAGCAGCTTGAGGAAGCCCATGGCGCGCATCAGCGCCTTCAGACGGCTCGCCTCGTACAGGTAAAGCATCGTTCCGGCGGCCGTCATGGCCGCCCGCGATTGCAGAAGGTAGCCGAAGGCGAAACGGCGCAGCCATGTTGCCAGCCAGCCCCTGTGAGCCTGGGCTTCGATTTGCGCCCGCGCGTCCTCCACCATGCGGCCGTAGCGCACGCCCGAAGGGCAGGCGGATTCGCAGCCCCGGCACGCCAGGCACAGGTCGATGTGCTCTACGTACGAGGGAGTGATGGGGGCGCCGCTGGCCACCTGCACCATCTGGTAGACACGGCCGCGCGGCGAATCCATCTCCAGTCCCAGCTCGCGATACGTCGGGCAGGCGTTCAGGCAAAGCCCGCAGTGGACGCAACGGTCGAGGTCGAACTGTCGCGGCCCCAATACGGTATGTTCAGATGCGGCGATAGAGTCGGCCACGGTTTAATAGGTTCCCCGGGTCAAACAGGTTCTTGACGCGGCGCATGATTTCCAGATCATTGCCGGGAGCCGGCCACAGGTCCAACTCGTGCTTGCGCTCTTCCGGCGAGAAGTCGATCACGATCTTCCACCCACGACGAACGGCTTCGGCGGCCCAGCAGGCTGCGGCCCCGGACTGTTCGAAATACCCGTAGCACACACCCGATCCCGCGCGCGCCACTGCCGGGACCTCCAACGATCCTATAACGGCTTCCAACTCCTTCAGAGTACACGAGGCGCGGACCACCGTGCCATCCGGGTGCTTGCCGAGAAATCGCGAGGTGAACTCCGCCACCTGGTGCCAGAGGGGTTCCTGGCGAAGTCCATCGAAGGCTTTTCCATTACCCAGCGGCGCCAGCTCGTGTTCGTAACGATCGACGGCGGCTGCGTTGCCGCCGGCCCGGACGGCCAGAAGCCAGGCGCGGTTCCCCAGCATAGCGCCGGTGTGCGGATTCAGCAGGTCGATGGCGGCTGGCTGAAGCGCGCTCTGGAGAAGGCGATCGCGTACCCCGATCGCGGAGGCCAGCGTGTCGAAGGCGAATACAAAGCTGCGCTCCACCTGCGGCATGGGGAGGACTTTGAAATTGACCACGGCGATGGCCGCCAGCGTTCCGAACGATCCAATCAGAAGCTTGGCCATGTCCAGACCCGCTACGTTCTTGACCACCATGCCGCCCGATTGCACCACCTTGCCTTGCAGGGTGGCGAATTTCATGCCGATCACCAAGTCCCGGGCGCTTCCGTAGAGGCGCCGCCGGGGACCGCAAGAGTTCGCAGCGATCACCCCGCCCACGGTTGCCTTGGCTCCAAAGGGCGGATCCAGCGGAACCATCTGCCGGTTTTCGGCGAGCAGGCGGGTCAACTCGCGCCACGGAAGGCCCGCCTCCACGCTGATGGTCAGGTCTCGCGGTTCGTATTGCAGGACGCGCTTGAGGCCGCCGGTCGAAATCACCTCGTCGGCCGGTTCGATGGGGCCCGCCATGCGGCGTTTGGTCCCGTTGCCCGCTAGCGTGATGGTGCGGTCGTGGGATGCCGCACCCGCGAGAATGCCGGCGAGTTCTTCGGGGGTCTCCGGAGAGCGCACTAGAACACCACGTGGCGCAGAACCGCGGTGAGGATGGTGAGCACCAGGGACCCCGCCACGGCGGACAGGAATCCGTGGACCTTGAAGCCGGGCGTAAACAGCGACGCGAGCTTCAGCAGAAGAGCGTTGATGACCAGAAGGAAAAGTCCCAGCGTCAGGAACACCAGGGGAAAAGCCAGGAACCTGAGAATCGGCCCGATGGTGACGTTTACGATGGCGATGACGGCGGCGGCCATCAGCGCCGAAGCAAAGTCCCGCACCACGATTCCCGGGATCGCCTTCGCTACGATCCACAGCGCCACGGCGCTGACAAGCCAGCTTGCGATCAGGTGTACGAGCATATCGATCTCCCGCCAGACAAGATCATGAGCTACCAGACAAACGGATAAGCGGCCAGAGATAATGATAAGCCATGGCGACGTTGTTTGCCGGAACATCCGGCTTCGCATACGCGGCCTGGAAGCCGGGCTTCTATCCAGCCAGGCTCCCGGCCAACCAGTTTCTGAAGCACTACGCCGAACGCCTCAACTGCGTGGAGATCAACTATACCTTCCGGCGCCTGCCTTCTGCCGGGACGCTGGAGAATTGGGTCGAGGCGACGCGCCCGGGGTTTGTATTCGCGGTGAAGGCGAACCAGCGGATCACCCACATCCAGCGGTTGAAGAACGCCGGACAGGCGACGGAGCTTTTCCTCAAAATGATCGACCCGCTGCGGACGGCTCGCCGCCTGGGTCCGATTCTGTTCCAACTGCCACCGCACCTGAAATGCGACCTTGGGCTGTTGCGCAGCTACCTCGAACTGCTGCCGCGAGGGATGCGCTATGCCTTCGAGTTCCGGCACGAATCGTGGCTGGCGGAGGAGACCTACGCAGTCCTGCGCGAACGCAACGTGTCGCTGTGCGTGGCGGAATCGGAAAAACTCGAGGTGCCGGAGGTGATTACCGCCGACTTCGTGTATTACCGGCTGCGGAAGCCCGACTATACCGAGCAGGACGTCGATGCTTTTGCCGGGCGGACCAAAGATCTGCTGGCGACCGGGAAAGATCTGTACCTGATGTTCAAACACGAAGAGACCCCCGCAGGGGCGCTCAATGCGGAAATGTTGTTGCGGAAGGCGGGGGGTGCGTAGCGCGCCAGTGCAGATTCATGTTTTACTGGTTATGGACTCGCACAGTTTGTACGAACGGCAGAACACCATGACACGCCTCAGCGTTTCGAAAGCGCGGGAAGAGTTCCCCGAAGTCGTGAACCGCGCCGCCCATGGGAAGGAGCGGACCATCGTATCCCGCGGAAGGAAAGACCTGGCGGCCGTGATTCCGATCGAAGATCTCCGGCTCCTGGAGCGCCTGGCCCAGGAGGAGATGGACCGAATCGACATCGAGGACGCGCGCGCCGCTCTAAAGGAGGCGGAAGAGAAGGGGACCATTCCACTTGAAGAGGCGAGGAGGCGCTTGGGGCTGTAGGCCCGCGCGCCTATCCGAACAAACCGGGTGATGACAGGCGCGCAGAAGCCGCCATACACACTGGAGTTTACTCCTGCAGCTCTCCAGGAACTTGAGAAGTTGGATCCGAGCGTCCTTCGGAGGGTCTTCTCCGACATTGAAAAGCTCAAGGAGAATCCACGTCCCCATGGCGTTGCGAAGATGGAGACGAAGGAGAAGCTCTATCGCGTCCACATCGGGCCGGGGAAGGGCTACCGCGCGATCTATCAGATTCGGGACGAAGCTCTCCTTGTCCTCGTGGTGAGGGTTGGAGACCGGAAAGAAGTGTACCGCGGGGTGAAGTGAATCCGCCGTGGTCCGGCTGGACAGGGCAGCCGGCCTATCCGGCCTGGCTCTTGCGCGCCCGCTTCCTGGGAGCTTCATCGAGGGGCAACTCTTCCTGATCGCCAGATGACACGGCAGTAGCCGCTTGAGCCGGCTTGCGTTTCTCGGCGAGGCTCCTCTTCAGCGCCTCCATGATGTCGATCACCGGGGCCACGTGTTCCGGCGGCGCCGCCACCACCTTCTTGCCTTCGATCTTCGCCTCGATCATTTTCTGCAGATTGTCGCGGTATTGATCGTGGTACTTCTGCGGCTCGAAATCGGCTTCCAGCGAGGAGATCAGCATCTTCGCCATGGCCAGCTCTTTCTCCTTCACCAGGCTGGTGTCGGTGCGAAACTCGTCCACCTGCCGGATCTCGTCCTGGTAGTACATGGTGTGCGAGAGGATCCCTTTGGCGCCGGGCCGCAGGACAATGATGTGCTCGCGGTTGTGCATCGCCACCTGGGCGAGCGCGTAGTATTTCGACTCGCGCAGCGCCTGGAACAACAGGGCGTACGGTTTTTCACCGCCCTCGTCGGGGGCCACGTAGTAGGAGCTTTCCAGGTAGATCGGGTCCACCTGTTCGGCCGGCACGAATTCGAGAATCTCCATCACTTTGGCGGTCTTGGGCGCGACCTTCTTGATGTCTTCCTCGTCGATCTCCACGTAGTGGTCCTTCTCGTACTCGTAGCCCTTGACGAGCTCGCTGCGCGGTACCGGCTTGTCCTCCGCCTGACAATAGATCATCTGCTTGATCCGCGAGTGGTCGTCTTTGTGCAGCATGTTGAAGCTGACCGTCTCGCTGCGCGCGGCGCTAAAGAGTCGAACCGGGAACGAAACCAAGCCGAATGTGAGATGGCCTTTCCATACGCTCGATGCCATATGTGATCCTGTAAGACAAGCCTCGGGCCTGTCCCTCCCCTGCGCCTTCCAACATACTACAAACCTGGATAAGATGTAAATAGAAGGACGCAAAGGGACTTATGCCTCTCGAAGAGTACGCCGCCAAACGCCGTTTCGAGAACACGCCCGAGCCTCCTCCGGGCCAGATCGGCAAGACCGCTGCCAACTATTTCTGTGTGCAGCGCCACGATGCCACGCGCCTGCACTACGATTTCCGGCTGTCCATCGATGGCGTGCTGAAATCCTGGGCCGTTCCCAAGGGCCCCACGCTCGACCCGGGGCTCAAGCACTTCGCGGCGCACGTGGAGGACCACCCCGTCGAGTACGGCGACTTCGAGGGCAATATCCCGGCGGGCAACTATGGCGCCGGCAGCGTCATGCTGTGGGACTGCGGCACGGTCGAACTGCTGGGAGACGCCACCGGCGCAGACCAGATCGCGCGCGGCGATTTGAAGTTCCGCCTGCACGGCGAAAAGCTGAAGGGCGATTTCGCGCTGGTACACATGAAGACTCGCGGCAAGGGCAACGATTGGCTCCTCATCAAGAAACGCGACGAGTTCGCGGCGCCCGGCTGGGACGTGGAGAGTCATGCCTGCAGCGTGCTCTCGGGCCGGACGCAGGAAGAGATCGCGCGCAACCTCCCGGCGCGCCAGACCAAGCGACACACGGCGGGCGCAGCCGGCCGCGTCTGGGAGAGCAGCCGCCCCGCGAAACGATCCGTGAAGTCCGCCGGCGCGGCGGGCAGCCCGGCGGCTCCGGCAAAAAAAAAACTATGCCCGGCGTTGCCGGCGTAGCAGGAGCGCGTCCTGCCGACATGCCCGCGTCCATCGAGCCCATGATGGCGAGCCTCACGGACCGCCCTCCGCGCGGCGACGACTGGCTCTTCGAAGTCAAATGGGATGGCGTCCGTGCCATCGCATTCATCGAGCATGAAGAAGTGCGGCTGCAATCGCGCAGCGGCTTGCGATGCGAGAGACAGTATCCGGAACTGGCCGTGATCCACCACCAGCTCTCCGCCGGCGCCGCCGTGCTCGATGGCGAAATCGCCGTGCTCGACCCCCAGGGCGTCTCGCGGTTCCACCTCATCCAACCGCGCATCGCCATCGGCGATCCCAACACCATCGCTCACCTGGTGCGATCGACCCCCGTAGTGTACTTCGCCTTCGACCTGCTTTACCTGGACGGCTACGATCTTCGCAACGTGGCCCTCGCGACGCGACGCGAGTTGTTGGAAGCTGTCGTTACGCCGGGCGCCGTGTTGCGCATCTCCGAGGCGTTTCCCGGGACAGGCGCGGCCATGCTGGAGGCGGCCCGCGAAAACGGGCTCGAAGGCATCCTCGCCAAGCACGCCTCCAGCCGTTATGAATCCAAGCGCAGCCGCGACTGGCTCAAGATCAAGATTGTCGGCGAGCAGGAATTCGTCATCGGCGGATTCACCGGGCCGCAAGGCGGCCGCGACTACTTCGGAGCGCTGGTGCTGGGAGTGTACGACGATGACAAGTTGCAGTGGGCCGGCAACGTCGGAACCGGCTTCGACCAGAAGATGCTCCAGTACCTCTACGGAAGGTTGCAGCCGCTGGTCACGGAGGTGTGCCCGTTCGCCGGGCGTCCCAAGCCCGACAAAGGAATGACGTGGGTGCGCCCGGATCTGGTCTGCCAGGTGAAATACGCCAACTGGACCCAGGATAATCGCCTGCGCGCGCCCGTATTCCTCGGCCTGCGCGACGATGTGGGCCCGCAACTGGTCGTGCGCGAAGACGCCGTGCGCGAAGCGGCGCCGCCCGAAGAGGCCGCCCGCGACCAGGCTTCGCCCCCGCCTTCCAGCCCCCGTCCGCCCCTGCTGCCCGATGTCAAAGAAGCGACTCTCGCGATCGACGGCCGCACGGTGAAATTCACCAACCTGAAGAAGCTCTACTATCCCGATGACGGCGTCGCCAAGCGTGAGGTCCTTAACTACTACGACGGCGTCGCGGACCTGATCCTGCCTCACCTGAAGGACCGGCCGCTGTCCCTGAAGCGCTACCCCAACGGAATCAAGGAAGAGTTCTTCTTCCAGAAAGACACTCCCGAAAGTTACCCGCCGTGGCTGCGCACCGAGTTCATAGATTCCGGCCACACGCAGAAGCCCATCCGCTACGTGTTCGCCCAGGACCGCGCCAGCCTGCTGTACCTCGTCAACCTAGGCTGCATCGACCACAACCCCTGGATGAGCCGTTCCCAGTCTCTCGACCATCCCGATTACGTGCTCATCGACCTGGACCCGCAGGAGTGCCCCTTCGACCTGATCGTGGATGCGGCCCTGATGGTGAAGCGCGTCCTGGATCAGATCGGACTGAAGGGCTATCCCAAGACCACGGGCGGCGACGGGCTGCACGTCTACGTCCCGCTCGAGCCCGTGTATACCTACGAAGAGGCGCGCCAGTTCGCCGATCTGATTTCGCGGCTGGTGATCCACGACAAGCCCGAAATGTTCACCACGCCGCGGTCGGTGGCCAAGCGGCAGAGGAACCGGGTGTACTTCGACTACCTGCAGATCGGCAAGTCTAAGACCATTGCTGCGCCGTACGTGCTCCGCGCGTATCCCGGGGCGCCGGTGGCGGCGCCTCTCGAATGGTCCGAGGTAAAGCACGGATTGCACCCGAGTCAGTTCACGATCGCGAACGCGCCCGAGCGATTCGCGCGAAAAGGGGACTTGTTCGCGGGGGTGCTCAAGAAGCCACAGCGTCTGGACGAGGCGTTAGAGAAGATGGAGAAGCTGTTCCGGTAGAGAACCAAGACCTGTGTTTTCTTATCCGCGTTCATCTGGGTTCATCGGCGGGAATCTGGCGTCCCGCCAAGAGTGCCTGAAATGCGAGCTGGCTCAGCTCCGCAAGATGGTTCGCCCTGTGCGAGCGTCGACCGTTCCTGGCTGGAACAGCGTCACGGCGAGTTCCCGCTTTAGCTCAGACTCACTGATGTGAGCCGCCAGGAGCACTTCATCGGGAATCGTGACAGGCATCGTCCTATTTATGTTGTCTCACCGCCCCCTGTACGTCGGACGGCATCTGGTTGGACGGGCCTGATAGAATTGAACTGGTGGATTTGTGTCTGCGGCTTTGATCCTCCCCACACTTCCCGGAGGCCGAATGGCGTCTG
>JBGPKH010000105.1:0-18127 GCA_041485845.1 Bryobacteraceae bacterium | reverse complement strand
TTTTTCATTGCCTTTGGTGGGCCGCAGGCCCATGCGGAACTCGGTTGAAGACGCGGCGAAGAACCGGCGAAAATACCCGACCCGCACCGGCCGCGTCTTCATGCCCTTTGGTGGGCCGCCGCGGCCCATCGGGACCTCCCTTTGGTCGCGGCTCGGAAACCCTACACATTGCCGGCGCGCATCTGTCCGGCCAGGTACTCCGAGGCGCGCATGGAGAGCGACAGTATCGTCATCGTGGGATTCTGCGAGCCGCCGGTCACGAAGCTGCTGCCGTCCACCACAAAGAGGTTCTTGACGTCGTGACTCTGGTTCCACTTGTTGAGCACGCTGGTTTTGGGATTATCGCCCATGCGGCAGGTGCCCAGCTCGTGGATGCTGTAGCCCGGCGGGAACATCTTGTCGTGGCGCGCCAGCACCTCCCACTTGCAGGCGTGGCACAGCTCTTCCATGGTGGCGATGGCGTCCTTCGCCATGTTGAATTCGTTGTCGCTGTAACGGCACTGGAAGTGGAGCGCCGGGATGCCGAACGCGTCCGAGACGTTCTTGTCGATGCTCACTTTGTTTTCGTAGCGCGGCAGAACTTCGCCCATCGTAGTACACGAAAACCCTGTGCCGCGATCGGCGTCCATGGCTTTTTGCAGCGCCTCGCCGTAGAGCGGATAGTATTTGGCATCCGGCGTCCCGCCCATGCTGAAATCCAGCGCGTACCCGCGGATGAAGTTCTTCGCCTTGGTTTCGAGGTTGCGGAATCGCGGGATATAGCCGCCGCCGAATCCGCGCCCTCCCGACGCGCCGCGGGCTTCGGGCATCACCGCCTGCACGCTCTGCGAAATGTAGAACTGGTCGTGCAGATAGTGTCCCAGCGCGCCGCTCGAATTGGCGATCCCGGAATTCAGCAGGATGCGCGTCGACTCCAGGCAGGACGCACCCACCACGACCACGCGCGCCTTGGCATGCATTTCGCGACGCGAATGGCGGTCCACGAAATTGGCTCCGTTGACCAGCCCGGTGTTCTTGTCGACGGTGATATCGCGGACCACCGCGTCCGGCACGATGGTGAGGTTGCCGGTGGCCAGCGCGTCCGGCAACAGCAGGTTGAAGGAACTGGCGAACTGGCCGCGCCCCAGCGACCGCCGCATCTTGGTGACTACGATGCCGCGCTCCTTGGCCGCCGCCGAGAAACGCTTGACGGCTTCGCCATCGGGCGAATTGTCTTCCACGAAGTTGCCGTCGGGAAGCTGCCGGAGTCCCTCTTTGCGGCCGCTCACGCGGAAGATCGGCTCCACGCGCGAGTAGAATGGCGCGAGGTCATCGTGACCGATGGGCCAGTTGTCGCCGAATCCGTCGTGGTCTTTGGCTTTGAATTCGTAATCGCTCAGGCGGAACGACATGCGCGCCCAGAACAGCGACTTGCCGCCGATCATGCGGACGCGCACCCAGTTGTACGGCTCCTTCGGATCGTGCGTGTAGGGGACCTGCGTCTCGTCCACCCACTGGTTGGCGTTGAACTCGTTGGCCTGGAGCACGTGGGGCAGGCGTCCCGGCTTGCCGAAACCGTGGTAAGGCAATTCGTAGACGGGCTTGAGCACGCGGTCGCGATTGAAGTCCACCAGAGGACCGGCATCCAGCATGAGGCACTTGATGCCCTTCTGCGTCAGCGTGTGGGCGGCCATGCCGCCGGAAGCGCCGGAGCCGATGATCAGAACGTCGTAGTCTTTGACCGCCATGATTGTCCCCCGTCCGCGCACCTAAGCTTCGCCAGCACCGGCTGGCAGCAGTGGCAAAGTCCGCTTCCTGACGGTCGCGACTTTGCATTGGGCCCCTAAATCGGATTCCAGTACAGCCCGGTTCCGCCTCCGCGCCTTCCGCCGCCCGACGGTGCGGCGGCATTCCATTCGCGCGAGTTCATGGTGGCGGTCCGGACATCTTGTTTCGCGGCGGCCAGAAAGCGCGCCAGCGGTTCGGCCGGCGGATCGTAAGTCCACGGTTGCTTTAGCGGGGCCAGCAGCGCTTCGGCCTGCGCGGCATCGACCTCCGCGAATGGTTTGCCGAATTGCTTTCTGGCTTGGGAGTTGAGCGCGTCGAGTCCGGTGCGGTACACCAGTTGCCGGTCCGCGGGCGATTCGCCGATGAGGAAGTCGAGGAACTCCGGGGCGCCCGCCTCCAGCGCACCGGGCGCTCCATTGATCGGCGGCATCAGAATTTCGCTGACTTTGCGTAGCGCCGCGAACTGTTGCGCATTGAAGAAGCGCGGCACCGCATCGGCCACTTGGTCGGCTGCGGTGGCTTCGATCTTGGGTTCTTCGGCGGGCGGCCGGGTGGCCGGAGACTGCTGCGCCAGCACGACCGGTGCAAGCACTGCCGGTGCGGCCGGCGCAGCAAGCAGGCTCTGAACGAAACGGCGTCGTTTCATGAAGGTAGTGTACCCCGGCGGATGACCGACGACAAAAACCGATCGTCTGTCCCACCAACTTGACACCTTAGAACTGGATGCGGAGCGCCAACTGCACCTGCCGCGGCGTGCCGCCCTTGGTGGTGATGATGCCGAAAGTGCCGGGATCGGTCACCGTGGTTCCCGGACCGTTCCAGATCGGGTGGTTGAACGCGTTGAAGGCCTCCGCGCGCAATTCGACGTTGCCGGTCTCGCGGATGCGGAACCGCTTGAAGATCGACAGATCGAAGGCGCGGGTGCCCGGCGCCCGCAGATCCGGCGACGTCCGCGAGGTGTTGCCGAAGGTGAAGTTACCGGCTTGCGAGAATACCGTCTGGTCGAAGTACGAAAGCAGGCGGTCCTCCGTGGGCCCTTCCTTCTTGGCGGACTTGCCGTTGTTGTTGGGACGCTGGCCGGGCGAACCCAGGTTTGTATTGTTTCCGCCGTTGCCGATCTGTAGGGGAGTGTTGGTCTGGAAAGTGGCGATGCCGTTGACCTGCCATCCGCCCAGAACGTAATCGACCGCCGCAGGCGCCGACTTGAGCAACATGCGATTTCTGCCGACCGGCAGCTCGTAGGTGAAACTCATTATCAGGCGATCGGAAATGTCCTGTGCTGAAAGCGACTTCTCGCCGTGCCGGTTGTAGAAGTCCTGCTTGGCGCCTGCCGCCCCCAGAAATGTCACCGTCTGCGAGGCGTCGTCGAGCAGTTTGCCGGCGGTCCAGCTCACCTGAAGGTTCAATCCGTGGGAGTAGCGCTTGGTCACGCTCAGCGTGAACGCGTGATAGATCGAGTTCGCCTGGGGCTTGCGGAACGCACTCACGCTGGTGTACTGCGGGTACAGGCGCAGCAGTTGCGAATACGCCACCCGCGGCTGGCTCAGCGACGAGGTGGGGTTGGTGATGATCCCATAGAACGGATTGGTCACCTGGTTGGAACTGAGCAACTGGTTGCCCAGCGCGAAATACGACGCGGGCAACTGGTTGTAGGCCATGCTGCTCTCGCCATCGATGAGGTGCTGGCCCTTGTTCGCCAGGTAGCCGGCCTCCACTATGAACCCTGCGCCGAAGTCTCTTTGCAGGTTGGCGCTCCACTCCTGGATCAGGGGGTTGACGTAGTCGTTGAAGAAGCTGTCGCCGATACCCAGGCCAAGCTGCGTTTCGGGTCCGCCCGCCACTCCGAGCGGACGGCTGAAGCCCTGCGAGAAGGGGTTCTTGAGCCAATTCGCCGGCGTCACGCCTCCGTCGAATGAAGTGTTGGTGTTCGTCGTGTTCGTGAAGCCCTGGGTGCCCGAGCTCCCCGAGGTCCCCGAAGCCTGGAGCACGGAGGGCGAATACAGAATTCCGTACCCGCCGCGGAATACGGTCTTGTTGTTGATCAGATAGACGAAGCCGAACCGCGGGCCGAAGTTGTTCAGGTCGGTGGGTGTCTGCCGCCGGTTGTCGGGAGTGACGAACCGCATGACGCCCTTCAGGTTGGGGAAGCCGGGCACCTTGCCGGCGAGCCGCGAGGGCGCATCGGAATCCCAGTAGCTGAGCCGATTGTAGCGTTCGGTGCGCGGTTGGTCGACGTCCCAGCGCAGTCCGATGTTGAGCGTCAGTTTCCTCGATACTTTCCAGTCGTCGCGGAAATACACGCCGTAGTAATTGCTCGAGCTGGCAATCGCCATGGTGTGCTCGAGCGAGGCGCCGCCCAGGTAGCCGAGCAGGAACGACGCCATTCCGGCGCCCTGCGTGGTGGAACTGGCAGCGCCCACCTGCCGCTGGGTCCAGGCGTTGTTAAACGAATACTGACCGGAGGGCGCGCCGTGCTGCCGGAAATTCATGAACAGCTTGCGCGCCTCGCCGCCGAACATCAGGTTGTGGTTGGAGAGGACCTTGGTCACATCGCCGCGGAGGTCGTGAGAAGACGATTGGATGCGGAGAGTGGTGAAGGTGGCCTGTCCCAGGGAGGAAACGCCGTCGTTGCCGCCTATGTCGGTCCGCGGGAACTCGAAGTTCTGCTCGCCGGCCGCTTGCACGACATTGGCGGGAAAACCGAGGACCTTCAGATCCATGCCCTGAGAGAACGGGTCGCGGTGCGCGATCTTGCGCGCAAATCCGTAGCTGATGTTCAGGATGGTCGTGGGGTTGAACGTGTGCACCGTATTCAGCGCGAGGTTGTAATTGGTGCTGTAGGTGGGGCCGTCGCCGATCGACGTTCCGGGATTGCCGAACCCGTTGAACGGGAAGCTCGGACCGTTGGAGTAGGAACCCCGCGCCCAGAGCCGGGTGTCACTGGAGAAGTTATGGTCGATGCGGGAGTCGAATCGGTCGTCGGTGTTTTTGGCTTTCCCCGCAACAAAAAAGTCGTTGGCGTAGGTGTAGATATTGGTCGGAACGGCGTTCGGACTAGGGAAGTACTTCAACATGTTGAGCGCCACCGGATCCGTGCGGTTGCTCGGAATCTTGTTGCCGGCGAACGGCGTCCGGACGTAATTCCCCGAGGCATCCAGGGCAACGGTGTCTGGATCGTAGATGGTGATCGCCTGCCCGCTTCCGTTTTTCAGGTCCGAGAAATCGCCGTTTTTCCACGAGTCGAGGGGAACCGTGGCGAATGAGCTCGAAGCGCTGCGCCGGCGCTCACTCTGTTCGGCGAAGAAGAAGAATGTCCGGTTGCGCCCATCGTACAGCTTAGGGATTACGACCGGGCCGCCCATGGTGCCGCCGAACTGGTTGCGCTGAAAGGCCGCGAGCTTCGCGCCGTTGCGGTTGTTGCTCCAGGAGTTGGAATCCAGCTTGCTGTTGCGCAGAAAGTCGAATGCCGAACCATGCAGCTTGTTGGTGCCCGAGCGCGTGGCCACGGTGATCACACCGCCGCCCGAGCGCCCGAACTCAGCCGAGAGCGAGTTGGTAATCACCGCGATTTCTTCCACCGTGTCCACGATCGGCTGGTATCCAGTGTCCTGAATGCTGACGTTATTCTCCGGGACGATGATGGAAGCACCGTCGATGGTGATCTCGCTGGAGGCGTTGCGCCCGCCGCCGAGCCAGGGCGTCGAGCCTCCGCCCGGAAACACTCCGGGTACCCCATTCGCCAAGCTGTACGGGTTGCGCCCGTTCATTGGAAGATCGAGCATGGCCTTGTTGGTAATGACCGTCGACACTTGCGAGTTGCTGGTTTTCAACTGGGCGACGCCCGCCGTTACCTCGACAGTCGTGGTGACCTCGCCTACCTGCATCTGGATCTCGATCTCAATGGTCTGCTGCACGCTGAGCCGCAAGTCCGACGTCACGTTCTTTTCGAAGCCGGGTTTTTCCACAATCACGCGGTATTCGCCCGGGATCAGGTAGGGCTGCAGGAAGGTGCCCTGGGAGTTGCTGACGGTTGACTGGCGGACGCCTGTCTTCTGGTTTTCGATGTTGACCACGGCTTCGGGAACCGCGCCGCCGGTTTTGTCAACCACGTGGCCCTGGATCACGCCCGTGGCGGTCTGGGCCGAGGCGGAACTGCACATGGCGACGAGAGCCATGCCGATCATCAAGTACCTGGTCACTGATGTTGTCTCCTTTTTACAAGTCGAAAACGTGGACGCAGCACAGGAGGGCTTTTTCGTACACAGCTTGACATCGTGCTTCACCCTCTCCCAGTGCAGATGAGCGACTATAGGCGCGGAGCCCCGGTCCGGTCCACGGGTTACACGGTGTTTCACCCCTTCCAAACCCAATAGACACAAGGGGAAAACGGACTTGCATTCGGCGTGCAGAAGGAGCAGAATCAGGGGAGTTGAACGGAGGGGTCCTGGTTTCCCATGTCGAAAACCGCATCACATGGACGTGATTCGGGGGCTGTAGGAGAGCGAAGCACACCAAGTCCCGAGGAGGTTCGCCGCCAGCTTCAGACCATCCTGGAGAGTCCGGCATTCCACGGAAGCAAGCGTTGCCAGCAGTTCCTGGAGTACGTGTGCGAGACGTTCCTGGAGGGGAAGCCGGGTGCGCTCAAGGAACGGACGATCGCTGTGGAAGTCTTCGGCAGGCAGCCAGAGTCCGATCTGGCCGAGGACACTATCGTGCGCGTGGGCGCGCGCGAGGTCCGCAAGAGGTTGGCGCAATACTATGTCACGCCCGAAGGGGCGGCCGCGGAAGTGCGGATCGATCTGCATCCCGGCGCCTACTCGCCGGAATTCCGATATGTGAGCACCGCGCACGAAGATGTGACGCCCGCCCCGGCGGCACTGGTAATCGAAGAGCGTCCCACGCGTCGATGGCATCGCAGCGCGATCCTGGCTTGCGGCACCGTCGCGGTGGCGGTGGCCCTGGTGGCGACCGTTAGACTGTGGCCGGCGAGTCCCAATGCCAGGGCTTTCCAGCTTTTCTGGGAACCGGTATTCCAGGCTTCCGACCCTATGCTCCTTGCCGTAGCGCACCCGCTGGTGTACCACGCGTCCAGGCGCGCCGAGAAACTGAGTGCGGAGGGCCGGCCGGCCGCGGAGATTCAAACCCAGCGGCCCATTCAGGTGCCCGCGGGGAAGCTCAACGGCGACGATCTCATCCCGGTCACGAACCAGTACGTGGGCTTCGGAGACATGGTGGCCGCCAACGAGGTGTCCGGCATGTTGGCGCGCAAGTCGAGAGCGGTACGCCTGCGCCTGGCCAGCAGCGTGGGCTTTGAAGATCTGCGGAAGACGCAGACGCTGCTCATCGGCGCCATCACCAATCAATGGACCATGGAATTGCAGCAGGCCTGGCGGTTCCGCTTCATCCGGTCGCCCGAGTTCCGGACGGTGATCGTGGATACGCAGGCGGGCCAGGAATGGTCCATCCCGGCGAAAGAGGACGGATCGTCGCCCGAAGACTACATTCTCGTGGCGCGGATTCGCAACTCTTTCACCGGGGGCTTGCTGGTGGTGGCGGCGGGGTTGAAACAATTCGGGACGGAAGCCGCCGGCCGGCTGTTGGCCGACCCCGACCAGCTCGGCGTGATCCTGCGCAAGTTGCCCGCCGGGTGGGAATCGAAGAATCTGCAATTCGTGCTGCATGCGCGGGTGATCGGCAACGCGCCGGCGCTGCCGGAGGTCGTGGCTTCGCACGTGTGGTAAGACCGCTCCTTGTGGTCGCGGCTCGGTCACTTTGGTCGGGCTCAGTCAACTAGACCATGTGTTAGCATCAACGGCACAATTACGACCGCCTTCGGGGATGACGATCCAGGATTTTTGCTAATATCCAATTTAAGCCCTAAAGACCCGGAGGACCCATGACGGCACAGTGGACTCCGATGCGGTGGCCCGATACCTGGACAGATCCATCGGCCTTGAATCTGTTGCAGGGTACCGCGATCGATTACCTGCTGATCGGAAAGAGCGAGGCGCTGGGGCCGGTGCGGGCGCGCGCGCAGCAGGAGGGGCTTCACGTGGCGGATTCCGGTGCGGTTCCCGCAGGCGTCACCAGAGTGAAAGGGGAGTGGCCCGGCGTGAGGATGTCGCGCGGGGGCGGCGGGGCGGCCGGTGGGCCGACGGGGGTCCCGTGGGTGGATTCGAACGGGTGGCGCATTCGCCTGGAAAGCGCGCTGCATCCGGAGACGAGCGTGTGGGTGGATGCGCGGCCGGCGGCGGGTTCCTACCTGACCGCGATTGCCGATTGCGCCTCGCGCGGAGGGCGTTGGATCGTATCGCTCGACGATACACTGACGGCGGGTCTGCGCGCCGGCGAGCCGCGGGCACTCGACACGTGGAAGAAGGCAGCGGCCGCCGCGGGGTTTTTCGCCGCGCGGAAGGCGTGGGCGGGATATGCGCCGCTAGCCGTGGTGGGCGTGGTATCGGACTTCACGGGGCAGAACGAGTTCTTCAGCCGCGAGTTGCTAAACCTGCTGGATCGCGCGGGGCAGCATTATCGGATTGTGCTTAAGGATCGGATTGCGGATGCGCCGTTGGCGTCGCTGCGGGCTTTGATTTATACCGATGCCGAACCGCCCACGCCCGCGCTGCGAAAACAGATTCTGGGATTCGTGCAGGCAGGCGGGACTCTGATTACGGCGCCGAAGTGGGGAGAAGCTCCGGGCAAGAGGGCCAAGGGCGACGAGCATCCGCGATTTGGCTGGCGCGCGCTGGGAACGGGCAGAATCGCTTGGGCACATGCGGACCCGGACGATCCTTACCTGTGGGCGAACGATTCGGTGGTGCTGGTGAGTCACCGCTACGACCTGGTGCGGTTTTGGAACGGCGGAGCGACCGGTTCGTTCTGCACGACGTCGGCAGACGCCCAACAGGTGGTGGCGCATTTGTTGTTCTACGCGAATCGCGGGCCGGACTCGGCGAGCGTGCGGATTGCGGGGCGGTATCGCGCGGTGAAGGCGTGGACGGTGGATGGTCCGGTGAAGGTAGAGATGGAATCGCAGAGGGATGCGGTGGAGGTTCGGCTGCCACAGGTGTCGCAGTATGTGGCGCTGGAAATGGAAGTGTGAAAAGATTATCAGCCACAAATGAACACGAATGAACACAAATAAGAAGAACTTAAGTACGCCGACGGCTCCCTACGGTCGCGGCTCAGATGGTGCGTCGTACCGAGCCGCGTCATACCGAGCCGCGACCGGAGGGAGCGGTCCAAGCAAGCGGTAGACGGGATGGGAAATATGCAGCGCAAGCAGACGCGTAGAGAGTGGTTGTGGAAGACGGCATCGGCCGCCGCGTACCTCGCGGCGCCCGCTTTGGGGCGCGCCGCGGCGGCGCCGGCATCGCCGGTCGCGGTGGCCCGGTGCAGGACGTACGCGCCCAGCGAACTGCTGCCCACCATGCAGAAAATGTTCGACCAATTGGGCGGACTGGAGCGGCTGGTTGCAGGCAAAACCGTCGCCGTCAAGATCAACCTGACGGGGTCGCCGGCGTATCGCCTGGGATACCTGCCGCTCGAAAATACGCACTACACGCACCCGCAGGTGATCGCCGCCGCGGCGCACCTGATGGGCAAGGCCGGCGCGCGCCGCATTCGGATTCTGGAGAGTCCGTGGTCCACCGCCGAGCCCGTTGAAGAGTACCTGCTGCGCGCCAATGTGGAGCCGCGCGACATCCTCGGCGCCGCGCCCAACGTGTAGTTCGAAAACACCAACTACCTGGGCCGGTCGAAAAAATACTCGCGCATGACGGTGCCCTTCGGCGGGTATATCTTCCCGGCGTTCGACCTCAACCACTCGTACGAAGACTGCGACGTTTTCGTGAGCATCGCTAAGATGAAGGAGCACGCGACGGCGGGGGTGACGCTGTCGATGAAGAACTGCTTCGGCCTGACGCCGTGCACCATCTACGGCTCGGGCGCCGGCGCCGACGAGCCTTCGGAGACGCCCAAGGGCGGCCGGTCGATGATCCACTCGGGCAACCGCCAGCCTTCCAGGAGCGCGCCCCCGGAAAAGGATCCCAGGACGCCGCGCCAGGACACCTGGCGCGTGCCGCGGACGGTGGTCGACCTGATCTCCGCGCGCCCCATTCACCTGGCGATTGTCGAAGGCATCCAGACCATGACCGGGGGTGAAGGCCCCTGGATCCGCGAGGATCTCCAGCCGGTGGCTCCCGCGGTCATCGTCGCGGGACTCAATCCGGTGAATACGGACGCGGTGTGCATGGGGCTCATGGGGTTCGATCCCATGGCCGATCGCGGCACGCCGCCGTTTGAACGGTGCGACAGCACTTTGAAGCTGGCCGAAGACGCGGGGTTGGGGACGCGCGACCTGAAGCGCATAGAAGTGATCGGGACGCCGATCGCGGAGGCGCGGTTCGATTTTGCGGGCATGCGGCGGAAGCGCCGCAGCGCGCCCCCGCCGCCCATGGGAATCAGAGGATAAGAAGATGAGCAATCCAGATCGCAGGCAATTCGGAAAGATCGCACTGGGAGGCGCGGCCCTGCTGGCCACCGCCGCGGAAAGCGCGCCGGTCACCCACACCATCCAGCCGGGCATCAAGCTTTGCGCGCAATCGTCCGCCAAACCCACGGACGAGGCCCTTCTGTTTCTGCAGCAGCTTGGCGCGGAGTACGTGAGCGTGGGGTCGACGCCCGACCTGCGCACCGCCGAGGGCTTCGTGCAAATCAAGAAGCGCTACGCGGACGCCGGAATCACCGTCTGGAACATCGGCAACACCAGCGTGCACAACATGCCCGAGGTGACCCTGAACCTGCCGGGGCGCGACAAGAAGGTCGAAGAGTACAAGCAGTACCTGCGCAACCTGGGCAAGGCCGGGATTTACTACACCACCTACGCCCACATGGGCAACGGCATCTGGAGCAGCGGCCGCGCCACGATTCGCGGCGCTTCCGGACGCGAGTTCGACATGTCCAGCCCCAACAGGAAGGGCACCTGGGACGGGGCAACCTTCAGCGAGCCGCTCTCGCACGGCCGCGAGTTCTCGAAGGAAGAGATCTGGGAGAACTACACCTACTTCATCAAGCAGGTGGCCCCCGTAGCGGAAGAGGCCGGAGTGCGCATCGGGATTCACCCCGACGATCCGCCGGTGCCGGTGCTGGCGGGCGTGCCGCGCTGCATCTTCTCGAACTTCGACGGCTATCGCCGCGCCATGGAGATCGCCAACAGCCCGAACGTGGGACTCTGCCTGTGCTGCGGCACGTGGCTGGAGGGCGGCAAACAGCTCACCGGCAAAGATCCCGAAGAGATGATCCGCTACTTCGGGGCGCAGAAGATCTGGAAGATTCATTTTCGAAATGTGAGCGCGCCGCTGCCGCATTTTGTCGAGACCTTCATGGATAACGGCTATTACGACATGTACAAGATCATGAAGGCGCTGCGCGATGTGAGTTACGATGGCATCGTGATTCTCGACCACACGCCCACGCTGGTGGGCGGGGGCAACGCGCAAACCGCATACGGCTTCGCGTATATGAGGGCGCTATTGAATCGCGCCAATGCAAGTGCGTAGGCATCCAACAACCTAACCAGGAGAAGCATCTTATGACGATTTCTCGCAGAAGGCTGATGCAGACCGCGGGCGTCGCGGCTCTGGCGACCCCGGCAAGCCCCGGGGCCACCATGCCCGAGCCGCGATTCGAAGGCAAGGACACTCCCAAGCTCTGTCTGGGTATCGGTGACGGCGGAGGAGGCTTTGGAGGCGGGGGTCGCCGCGGCGCCGCTGGCGCACCCGGCGCCACACCGCCCGCCGCCGCCGCTCCCACGCCGCCGGCCGTCCCGGGCATCCCGGCGCTCACCCCAGAAGCGGCTTCGGCGCGCCGCCTCCGCCAACTGGGTGTGGAGTGGGTGCTCTCCGGCGGCCCGCAGATTCCCTGGGACGAAGCTGCCCTCAAGGAACGGATGGCGCGCCTCAAAGAGAACGGCCTCAACCTCGGCAACCTGATGATCAGCGGCTTCAATAACGCGATCTACAACCGGCCGGGGAAGGACCAGGACATCGAAAAGGTGATCGCGTCCATCCAGGCGGCGGGCAAGGCCGGCCTGCCAGTGGTGGAGTACAACTGGTACGCGCACCGCGCCATGGAAGGCTACTTCGAAGAGACCGGACGCGCCGGTGCGGGTTGGACGGGCTTCGATTACGAGCTCGAGCAGACCGGCGCGCAGTATCAGAACAGGGCCGATGAAAAGGGCATGAAGTTCAAAGATCTGCCCGCGCTGCCCAATGAAGGCGCCCATACGGCCGAAGAAATGTGGGCCAACATCACCTACTTCCTGAAGGCGGTGGTGCCGGCGGCGGAGAAGGCGGGCGTGCGCCTGGCGTTGCATCCCAACGATCCGCCGGCGCCCATCAGCCGCAAGTCGCAGCAGATCATGGGGACCGTCGACGGCTGGAAGCACCTCATCGACATCGTCAAGAGCCCGTGCAACGGCATCACCTTCGATTGCGGTGTGACCAAAGAAATGGGGCAGGACCCGGTCGACGTGTGCCGCTACTTCGCATCGCGCGACCGCATCAATCACATGCACTTTCGCAATGTGAAGGTGAAGAAGCCGTACGAGCGGTACACCGAAGTCTTCATCGATGAAGGCGAGAACAACCTGTTCGCCGTGATGAAGGAGCTCATCAAGCAGAAGTACACGCACCTGATCTACCCGGAGCATCCGCGCGCCCTCGACTACGACCGCGAGAGGGGGCGGATCGGCGGCTATCCGGGCGGCGGATCCTACGCCGCCTTCGCGTTTAACGTGGGCTACGCCCGGGCCATGATGCAGGCGGCGATGACGGCTTAAAGACACCGATCCATGAACTCACAGTCTAAGAACTCAGGCGGCAGGCGCTCGTTCCTGAAAAGCGCTGCCGGCGTTTTGGGCGCCGGCTTTTGGGCGGACCAGACACTCGAAGCGCTCCCGCAAAACGTCAACACCAATTCCAAACCCTCGGAGCTGAGGATTACGGACATGCGCGTGGCCACCGTGGCACGCGCTCCCATGACCTGCCCCCTCATCCGCATCGACACCAATCAGGGCATCTACGGCCTGGGCGAGGTGCGCGATGGCGCGAGCAAGAACTACGCGCTCATGCTCAAGAGCCGCATCCTGCGCGAGAATCCCTGCAACGTCGACAAAATTTTCCGCAAGATCAAACAGTTCGGCGGGCACGCGCGGCAGGGCGGCGGCGTCTGCGGCGTCGAGATGGCGCTGTGGGACCTGGCCGGCAAGGCGTACAACGCGCCGGTCTACCAGATGCTCGGCGGCAAGTTCCGCGACAAGATCCGCTGCTATGCCGATACCGACCAATCCAACGATGCGAAGGTCTTCGGCCAGCGGCTGAAGGCGCGGCGCGATCAGGGCTTCACGTGGCTCAAGATGGACCTGGGCGTCAGCCTGGTTGCCCGGCAACCGGGAGCGCTCACCATGCCCGCCGGCAACAGTCTCGGGTACAACGACCCGGTACAGCACATGTTCACCGGCAACGAGGTCACCGACAAGGGCATCGCGCTGATGTCGGAGTACGTGGCCGCGGTGCGCGAGCAGGTGGGCATGGACATCCCGCTGGCTGCCGACCATTTCGGGCACATCGGCCTCAACAGTTGCATCCGGTTGGGGAAGGCGCTCGAGAAGTACAACCTGGCGTGGCTCGAGGACATGGTCCCCTGGCAGTACACCGACCTGCTGAAGAAGATCAGCGACGCCGTCGACATCCCGCTGCTCACCGGCGAGGACATCTACCTGAAGGAGTCCTTCCTGGAGTTGGCGCGGAATCACGCGGTGGATATCATCCAGCCGGATCTAGCAACTTCGGGCGGGATTCTGGAGACCAAGAAGATCGGCGATGCGGCCCAGGAACTGGGGGTTCCGATGGCCATGCATTTTGCGGGCACGCCCGTATCGTGTATGGCGAACGTGCATTGCGCCGCGGCCACCGAGAACTTCCTGGTGATGGAGAACCACTCGGTGGATATACCATGGTGGAGCGACATGGCGATCGGGTTGGAGAAGCCGATCGTGAACCAGGGCTTCATCGCGGTTCCGGACAAGGCGGGGCTGGGTGTCACGCTGAACGACGAAGTGGTCAAGCGGCATCTTGCCGAGCCGGGCTTTTTCGAGCCCACGCCGCAGTGGGACGTGGACCGCACGAACGATCGGTTGTGGAGTTAGAGTGCCGCCCGTAAACCGCTTGCTTACACGCGCGGCTCCGATCCGGGCCGCGACCGTTAGGGAGCGATTATCAATTTTCTCGAAAGGAGTGATCACGATGTTTCGTATATCGAATCTGGCAGCCGGCGCATTGATGGTGGGGATGCTGTCGCCGGCGCCGTCCCAGGCGCAGTTGTGGACCTGGACCAAGGAGCAGCTCACCGAGTACACCAAGGCGTGGACTGGAGAGCGGTTTCCGGACGGACGGCCCAAAGTCCCGGACAGCATTCTCGCCAGGGCTCGCGGGCTTTCCCAGGAAGAGATCACGATCAACTGGGCGGCCGCTGCGCCGGCCGCAGGCGCGCCCGCCGGGGGCGGCCGCGGCGGCGGAGGAGGAGGCAGGGGGACTCCCTACAGCCAATATGAAGACGGCTGGTACGTCCTGCATCCCGAGAAGAAGATGGTGGGCCGCGCCGTGACCTGCGCCTTCATGCCGGCACGTCCCGACGTGGACGCCGTGGTTATGGCCAAGACGCGGGAGAGGGGCATTCAATCGATCAGCAACCAGTATTGCATCGATCAACTGCAGCCCGGCGACGTCCTGGTGGTGGACCTGTACGGCAAGAAGGAAGGCGGCACGCTCGTCGGCGACAACTTGTTCTACTACATCCAGACGGCCACGAAGGGCGGCGGCCTGGTGGTGGACGGCGCGATTCGCGACCTGGAAGGGATCTCGGAGATGTCCATGCCGGCGTATTTCCGGCACGCGCACCCGACAGCCATCAGCGGCGCGACGCTGGTAGGTGTCAACGTCCCGGTGCGGATCGGAAATGTGACCGTGCTGCCCGGCGATTTGGTAGTGGGCGACCATGAAGGCGTGGCGTTCATCCCGCCGCAACTGGCCCAGCAGGTCGTGGACACTGCCGACACGACCCACGTTCACGACGAGTGGACCCGCAAGAAATTCGACGAGGGCAAATATAAGTCGAGCGAGATCTACGGCAGCCCTCGTGACCCGGCATTGCTCAAGGAGTATCAGGAGTACCTGAAGAAGCGGCTGGAGGAAATCCGCAAGAAGTAAGGAAAAAACAGAAGCCAGGAGCCAGGAATCGGAATCCCGCCACCAGCGGCTGGCTTCTGGGCTCGTGGAGCCGCAGGCGCTCCGTTTACCACACCGCCGGTGTTACCGTGAAATCATGCCTCTCGGCCGTCTGCTGATCGTCGCGGGCCTGTTCCTGTTGGCCATGGGGGTGTTGGTCACCTTCGCCGGACGCCTGCCGTTCAAGCTCGGACATCTGCCGGGAGACACCTACTTCCACGGAAGAAACTCCGCCTTCTATTTCCCGCTGACCACTTGCATTCTGCTCAGCGTTCTGTTTTCCCTAATGATGTGGGCATTCAGAAGATGAGCGGCTTCGGACGGGTGCTGCTGGCCGCGTGTCTCCTTGCCGCGGCGCGCGCCGCCGACGATCCCGCCGATCTTTACCGCGAGGGCATGCGCCTCCTCGCCGAAAACCAGCCGGCGGCCGCCATCGACGCGTTCCAGCGCGGGCTCCGCCTCCGGCCAACCGACGCCGCCACGTGGAAAGCCCTCGGCGCCGCCCACGCCTCCCGCGGCGATTACGCGAGCGCCGAGGAACCTTTCCACCGCGCCTGCCTGATCGACCCGCTCCTGCCAGATGCCTGCTTGTACTTCGGCCGCACGCTCTACCTTCTCGACCGTTTCGAACCGGCTCTTGACGTGCTTCGCCGCGCCCTCGAAAAAGATCCGCAAAATGCGCAGCTCCACCGCATCGAAGGGTTGTCCCTGGAAGGCCTCGGCCGAACCGCCGATGCCGGCGCAGCCTTCCGTCAGGCCATGCGCCTCAAGAACCTCGGCGCGCCCGACGAGGATCCAGCGATCGATTACGGCGTGTTCCTCTTCCGCCAGGGCCGCGCCGGCGAAGCGTTGGCGCCGCTACAGGACGCCGTGAAGCGCCACTCCGATGCCGCGCGCGCGCACCTGGAGCTCGGATGCGTCCTGCTGTCGCTCGATCGCATACAGGATGCCGCATCTCATCTCGAACGTGCGGCGGCGCTCGACGCACGCTCGCAGCGCGCGCACCTGCTCCTCGGCAAGGCGTACCTGCGGCTGGGCAAACCGGACCTTGCGCAGCAGCACCTCGATCAGGGCTCGCGGACCGTCAAATAGCGATCCACCCGTGCTTCGTCCAGGCGCTGGACCGCGCCGCCCGGCCAGCGGATCTCGACCGCCGCCTTTGTCTGGGCGCCCAGCCCGAAGTGAACCCGCACGTCGCTCGCGCTCGCGTAGCCCACCGCCGTGGTCGCGTGATTCCACTGCTCTCCCGAGGCCGTCCGGACGCGCACTTGTGCCCCGATGCCATCGCGATTGGAGCGCCGGCCCACCAGCCGAAGGCCCAGCCAGTGATTGCGATTCGCCGACGTGTTGCGCAGCACGAGCGGCCCCTCGCCGATGCGCGCCACTACCACATCCACGCGCCCATCGTTATCGAAATCCCCGAACGCCGCGCCGCGGTGTAACGCGGCAGGGCCAATCGTCACCGGGTCGAACGTGCCATCCGGCCGCTGCACCAGCGCCACGTTGGGCATGCGGGCGGGCCGCCCGGAAATCGCCTCCGCGTTGCCGTTCAAGTCGCCGTTCGCCGCGAACAGGTCCTTGCGGCCGTCGTTGTTGAAATCGTAAATTCCGTTGCTCCAGCCGGTCGTCGCGACCGTGGCGGCGCCAACGCGGGACCGATACGTGAAGTCGCTGAAAAGCCCCTTCCCCAGGTTCCGATACAGCGGGTAAGTCTCGTGCGCGAGTGCCGTAAGGAACAGGTCCGGACGGCCGTCGTTGTCGACATCGCGGAAATCGACGCCCATGGACGAAAGCGCGCGGCCGTCGTCGTTGAACGCGATCCCCGCCGTCAGTCCCACCTCCTGGAAGCGCCCGCCGCCCTGGTTGTGGAACAAAAAGTTCGGCTGCGTGTCGTTGGTCACCATCACGTCGATGCGCCCGTCGCCGTCGTAGTCGGCGAACGCCACGCCCATACCCTTGCCGATGTGCCGCCGGATGCCGGACGCCGCCGACACGTCGGAGAACGTGCCGTCGCCGTTGTTGTGGTACAGCGTGTTGGGGAGCCCGGTGTAGAGATTCGGATGGCAGTGCATGTTCTCCCGTGTGCGCGGGTCCTGGCAAACGGGCTCCTTCTTCGGATCCCACACCACGTAGTTCACCACGAAGAGGTCGAGCCGCCCGTCGCCGTCGTAGTCGAACCAACCCGCGCCGACCGACCACGGCTCGGCATGAATCCCGGCCTTCCCAGTGACGTCCTCGAACGTGCCGTCGCCGCGATTGCGATATAAGATGTTGCGGCCGACCCCCGCGACGAAAAGGTCGGGGCGACCGTCGTTGTCGAAGTCGGCCACCGCCGCGCCCATGCTGAAGCCTTCGCCGCGCACCCCGGCCTTCGCGGTGACGTCTTGGAAAACGCCGTTGCCGCGGTTGCGGTAGAGACGATTCCACCAGCGGGGATCGTCCTTCGCGAGCGAAGGTTGCGGAGCGCCGTTGGTGAAGAAGACATCCAGCAGGCCGTCGCCGTCGTAGTCGAACAGCGCGACTCCGCCTGCCATGGTCTCGATCTGGTGCTTCTCCGGCGTGGCGCCGTTGCGCAGCAGGAAATCGATCCCCGAGCGCTCGGTGATGTTCTCGAAGGAGACAGGATCGGGCGCCGGCGCGGCCACGAGCAGCGCGAGCGCGGCGCCGGCCATCAGAACATTTCGGAAAGCATGCGGCACAGAAGCCTACGGGATGATTGGCTGCCCCACGCAGGCCTATTTTGCCGGTGCAATATTCGCCGCGATCACCTGCGTCATGGTTTTCGCCGCGGCCACGGGGTCGCGCGGCGGACTCTTTTCGGTGTAGAACTCGATTGAGTAAATCCCGCGGAAGCCGGATTCTTCCGTGGCCTTGACGATCGGAACGATGTCATAGCTGATGTGGCGATTCTGCTCATCAAAGTCCAGTTCCTTCGCGGACACGAGCTCCAGATACGGAAACATCTTGCGTAGAGCGGCAACTCGCCCGGCGCCGGAACTCGCCGGCGTGTTGCCCCAGTCGCAGACCGTACGGCAGTTCGGATCGTTTATCGCCTTCACGATGGCGACCGCTTT
>JBGPKH010000104.1:0-18216 GCA_041485845.1 Bryobacteraceae bacterium | reverse complement strand
GAGAGCAAGCGGATTCGCGTGAATTGGCGGTCGCGACTCGCAGTCGGGTTCGAGAACGCGGAGCGAGCGGAGGAGCGCAGTCCTGGGCGCGGCAGCGTGTCCCAGGGCGAAACGGTCAAGTTATTTTTGCGCGCGCGCTAATCCCCTGCGGCCCGGCCCGGCTTCGGACTGAACCACCAGCCCATCTCGGCCAGCATAACCCTCAGCCGGTCACGATTCGTCTTGACAGCCGAGAGCGCCAGCATCAGCAGAATCAGGCACACCGCCGCCATCACGGTCTGCCCCACGTTCAGGCTGTTCTTGAAGAACCCCAGCGAGCGGCCGTAGACCAACTCGATATGCACCCAGTACACCAGCAGGGAGGTGGTGCCGAATTGCCGCACCCAGCTCCAGCCATCCTTCGCGCCATAGCGTGTCCAAAGGAACGCCATTGCCAGGAGAAGCAGGACTACTCCAAGCTTGTTCAGTATTTGCGCCGGGCTGTTCAGCCAATACTCCGATTTCGCATAGATCGAAAACGGCAAGCCGGCAAAATACTGGCACGCCAGAATCAGGGCGCCCCCCACAATCGCGGCCCATTGCATGGCGCGCTCAATGGACTCCTCCGGCACGGCACGGATGATGCTACCCGCGCTCATTCCGAACGCCAGGTAAGCGGCCCAGGGAAAGAAGCTGAAGAACCGGTAGTCGGGGACCACATAGTTCCTCAGGATCTCCGGAGCCCCGGACCAGTCCATCTGCGAAATCAACGGCGCGGCAAAGGCAATCGCCAGTCCCAGAACGGCGCACAGCCGCACCCGCTCCACCGTCCGGAACAGGGCCATGACCGACATCCAGGCGATCGCGAAGCCCATGCAGTTCAGGATGTCCACGCGGAACAGGTCGGTCCACGGCGCTGGACGGCTGAAGAACCAAAGCTGGATACGAAACGCGAACGCCAGGAGAAACAGGTAGCCGGAGCGCCGGAACGCCGTCACCACGCGCCGCAGCGGGGAAAATCCTTTGCGTTCCGAGCTGTCCATCAGGAACGCCAGCGTCACGCCGGTGAGGAACAGGAAGATCGCCGGCGGCATCCCGCCGACAAACTGCGAGAGGATGAAGGGCGCGCCGTCCCGATCGTCCGGCTTGAGGAACGAATCGAACACGTGCCCTTGCAACATGACGATCGCGCCGAGGCCGCGAACCCAATCGAGATATTGAAGCCGGTAGGAACTGGTCACTTCAGCGGATACTCCCTGCTTACGCCCTTGGGCAGATTCAAACTCACGGCAGAGTCCGGAATATTGGGGAGCACTTGCATGTTGGTGTAGGTGGCCATCGAGTAGTCTTTGCCGGGTTGATACATTTTCTGTTGAACCGAAATCCCCGTATTGTCGGAGATCCACAGCTCGAATTTCGGAAAGGTCGCAAGCAGATCCTTGGATTTGGGAACCATCTCGATTCGCGTAGCCGGTTCACCGGCGATGGTCTCGGGTCCCCCCAGCTTCACCGAATAGGCGTCCAGCAGGTCCTTGGAGTTACTGCCGAACCCCAGTTTCAGAAACTGCTCCATCTGGGCCTTGTGGTTTTTGCCGAGATCGTACTCCTGGACCGTATTCGTTTTGGGATAGTAGATCTCCACCTTGGCGCCCGCGATCGCCACCGTCTTTCGATCGGGCTGCTTGAAATCGATCAGCATGCGCAGTTCGTGCGGTTTTGGAATCTTGACTGCAATCGTTCCGGTATCCACCGTGTCGTCATTGATCACATCCAGGTGCGCAAGCTTCTTCACGTCGGCCTTCAGTCCCTTGAATTTCAGCGACGCCTCGTCCATGCGTCGAAAAACCGCCTGCAGGGAATTGTCCGCAGCCAGAGCGCCAGAATGAGGCGCCCATACCATGGCGATAGTGCTGCACAGCGCGAACGTGAGTGTGAACAAGCGCATGAAAATCCGACTCCTTCTCTCAATGGCGCGAAGTGGCCTCCATGGAGTGCTGTCCCGCACCGGCCCGATCAAGGCCGGGCGAAGGCCATGTAACCCTGCAGCTCGCCTTCCGAATCGAGTATCGGCTCCAGGCGGATTATCGTCAGGCGCCGGTTGCCCGTTCCCTTCTGAAGAAACTGCGTTAGTTTGGCAACGCGCTGGTTCTCCGGAATATTTTTCAGGAATTCGGCGTTCACATGAAACGGCAGGCTGCCGTTTTCTGAAGGCAGCATCGTGATCTGGCTGGCTTTGGGGATGCGCGGCTGGTCGCGAAAAAAGTCTCGCGGTGTGAGGAAGATGAAAGCGAGTATGATTCCGACCATCACATCATATGGCCTGCTCCCGCGCGGGTAGTCCCACAAGATGAAGCGTTTCAGCATCTCTATCCGTTATCTTACCAGGAGGCGGCCCCGCCTACAGCACCACGACCGGATGATACAGGTTCGGAAGCACCGCCTCGCCGATCGCCACCAACTCGCCCAGCCGCGTCACCGCCTTCACGTACCGCGAAGCCGGCTGCGAGCGAAACGGCGACGCGGGGAAGTTGCGGCCGTGGCGAATCTGCGTGGCCGTCACATCGTCCACGTACACGCCCGGAAAACCGGGAAGCACGCCGGCCGCCGGAACCAGGGCGTCCGGCAGCCGCTCGTCCGCCGCCAGGGACTCGAGCTGCGCGATGGTTCGCGCCTGCTCTATCTCGAACTCGCCCGACGCCAGGCGCCGCAGCTCCTGCAAGTGCGCTCCCGGGCGCCGCGACCGGAGCATCGCCGAACTCCTGTACTTTCAAGCGTACCAGTTTGGGATTCCAGCTTGACTGGCCGATAAACCGTATTAGGTTCGATTCCACCGTGGCAAAGCGTTCCGCTAAGACGTGAAAGCCATCCAAAGTCATCAAAAGCCATTACAATCCAGACCATTGGCCATACCAGCTCGCGGCTGGAGAGGGGCCGGCGGGCCGTGGCAGCATCGGCGTCCGGTGCGCGGAGAATTAATTTCCCTTTGCTCTCCCACTCGGCCCCGGAGGGCGAACGTTCGTCAGGCTGCCGGGGCCTTCTCGCCGTGAAGTTCCCTCAGGTGCTTTCGCGCGGCAGCGACCAGTTCTGCATCCTCGGCATCCCAGATCGCTTCGTTGGATGGTCCCCTGGCAAGGTACGACAGGTTGGCGATCAACTGCCCGAAGCGCACCGAAGGGGTGCATTCACTGAGTTCCTCCAGAAGATTTAGCAGATCCTTTCGCACTTGCGCCGTCATGGCAGGAAATCTCCTACAGTAGGCAGATGGCCGCAAACAGCCTGCAGATCGCCGACGACCTCTACCGGGACCAGTATACCAGGGAGGAGTTTAGCAACGCGCGTTGCGCGTGTCACACCGTCGTAGATCAGCAAGGCCCCGTCCGAGCCGCGGTAAACCCAGAGCGCAGGCATTCCTCTTGTAGACGATCCATGCATCTCGATCTGCCGAGCCAGTTTCACCGGATCCGCACCGGTGGCGCGGCCTGGAGGCAGATGCAGTGTACGTGGATCGACATTGAGATATTCCGGACGGCGCACTACAGCACCACTACCGGATGATACAGGTTCGGAAGCACCGCCTCGCCGATCGCCACCAACTCGCCCATCCGCGTCACCGCCTTGACGTACCGCGAAGCCGGCGGCGAGCGAAATGGCGACGCGGGGAAGTTGCGGCCGTGGCGAATCTGCGTGGCCGTCACATCGTCCACGTACACGCTCGGAAAACCGGGAAGCATGCCGGCCGCCGGAACCAGGGCGTCCAGCAGCCGCTCGTCCGCCGCCAGGGACTCGAGCTGCACGATGGTTCGCGCCTGCTCGATCTCGAACTCGCCCGACGCCAGGCGCCGCAGCTCCTGCAAGTGCGCTCCGCAGCCCATCGCTTTCCCCAGGTCGTGGGCTATGGACCGCAGGTACGTCCCGCCCGAACAGTGCGCGCGCAGCCGCGCCTCGGCGCCACGGCATTCGAGAAGAGTCAGCTCGTAAATGTGAATTTTAACCGGTTCCAGCTCCACGACCACCGATTGGCGCGCCAGCTCGTACGCGCGTCTGCCCTCGACCTTCTTGGCGGAGAACGGCGGCGGCGTTTGCAGAATCTCGCCGCGAAATTCTTCGAGGCGCCGCTCCAGTTCGTCCGCTTCCAGCGTCACCTCGGTCCGCGGGCTCGTCGCCTCACCGGCGCGGTCGTAGGTGCCGGTAGACCAGCCGAAGCGCACCACGCCTTCGTAGATCTTGTCGCAGCGCGTGTAGAACTGCGCCAGCCGCGTGGCCCTGCCGATCACCAGCGGCAGCACGCCGGTGGCGATGGGGTCGAGCGTCCCCATGTGGCCGATCTTCTTCGTCTTCGCGATGCGGCGAACCTTGCCGACCACGTCGTGCGAGGTCCACCCCTCCGGCTTGTCGACTACGATGACTCCGTCCAATGGTTGTCCTTTAGGCCCGGCGCCATCTTGCGGGCCGTGCAGATATACCCCAGCGTGAAGTTCCGATCCCGGTCCAGAAAATCCAGGAACGGGAGGATCATCGCGGGCGGCAGCACCAGGATCGCGGCCGGAACGAACCACAGCCAGCGAAGACCGCCCGTAAAGAATTGTAATCCGTTGAGCAGCCGCCGCGCGAGCAGGCGGAAGTAGCCGCCCGCCGCGCGCATCTCCACCACCTGGTAACCGCTCTTCTCCAGCAGGTACGCCAGCCCGTAGCGCGTGTACCGAAAGTAATCGTGCGGCGCCTGGTGTACTTCCCATTCGTGCGGCGCGGCGATCAGCAACGCTCCCCCCGGCGCCAGCGTGCGCGCGATCTCCTCCAGGGCGCGGCCCGGCTCGCGCAGGTGCTCGATGGTGACAATATGCAGCGCCGCGTCGAACGCGCCCGATCGGAACGGCAACTCGCCCAGGTCGGCGATGGCGTCAAGCCGGCTGTAATTCCACGCCACATCGCCCACCGCCAGGTCCACTCCGCAATAACGCTGCCGCGCGAAGTGGCGGGCGTACTGGCCTTCTCCCGCGCCGGCGTCGAGCAGCCGCGCGCCCGCGGGAAGGCCGCGCGCAAACGCTGCGACGGCTTCTTCGATCTCCACTTCGAAATGCAGCACGTGACGCCGCAGCGGCTTGGGCAGACGGTACGCGAGCCCGGAATACCTCATGGCCGGCGCGCCTCGGCGTGGGGCCTGGCCGATTGCCAATCGGCCGCAGGTTGACTACCTGCCCCACAACTAAACCCGGAATACCTCATGGCCGGCGCGCCTCGATCATCACCGTCGAACCCGCGCGGAAGGCGGCCTCCACGGCCGTGAATGGCAGGGAAGCCACTACCAGAGCGAAGTACGCCAGGTCTTTCGCGAGACGCGCGCGCGAGCTCTCCGGGATGCGGCGGACGCGCCGCGCCATGGGGTCGAGCGCCGGGGCCACGCTGCTCGCCAGACCCGCCGGGTTGTCGCGCAACGAGAAATACTTGCGGCGCACCACTTCGAAACCGCACGACTCCAGGAGTTTCTCCAGGTCGCGGTCGCGAAAGTCGAAGAGATGGCGCGGCACATCCACTCCGTTCCAGGAACGCCCCAGAAGGCGGAACTGCCAGGATGCGGCGTTGGGCACCTGCACCACCAGCCTCCCGTCGGGCGCCAGCAGTTCGCGCGCGGAAGCGAGGTGCGCCCGCGGATCGTAGAGATGCTCCAGCACGTGAAACATGGTGACGCCCGCCAGGCTCGCCGCGCGAAAGGGCGCGCGCTCCAGCATGGCGCAGACCGCCGGCGCCCGCTGCCGTCGCCACGCGATGGCCGCCGCCTCCTGGGAGAGGTCCAGCCCCGCCACGCGGAACCCGCGCTCGCGCATCAGCCTGAGGAACAGCCCGCCGCCGCAACCGACGTCGAGCAGCGGCCCTCGAACCGGGGAATGGCGCAGCGCCTGTTCCACAAAGCGAACGTGGTCTCGCAATACCAATCGCCGGTACGCCTCCTCCATGCGGCTGGCGGCACTCGGGCCGGGTGCGAACCAGTAGTTTTCGGGATAGTAGAGGCGCAGCTCTTCGGGGGCCGGCTGGGGGTCGAGCCGCACCAGTCCGCACTCGCCGCAGCGAACCACCGCGAACTCCCGCGTGGTGGTGTGGTACAGCCGGTCCGACGCCGTGAACAGCGCGGCGTACCGGCTCGAGCCGCAGACCAGGCAGCCGCTCACACCACTTCCCTCAGGCTCAGCCGGTTTGCCAGAATCAGGCGCCGCAGTTCACCCGGCGTGAGTCGCCGGATGCGCCGGATGTCCGCGCGCTTGCGCAGCATCCGCGGCGCCAGGCGCAGGGCCGCGAGGTCGCCGCGAAACAGCGCGCGCGCCATCGACCACTTCCCACGAATCCCCGGGAAATGCGCCGTGTCGCCCGTTCCGCGTTGCGCGGCCGCCGCTCCCGCCATCAGGCGCGCCGCGAAATAGAACGGGTTGACCCAAAGCAGGCTCCACGGAAACAGCTTCAGCGCCAGCAGCAGGCGATTGCGTTCGATCAGTTCCAGGCGCCGTGCCGAATCCTTCCCCAGCGTGGACGCCCGATGGTGCCGCGCTACGGCCGCCGGTGTGTAGATGCACTTCCATCCCGCGATGCGCGCGCGCAGCCCTAATTCGGCATCGTCGCCATAGGCGAAGAAGTCCTCGTCGAATCCCCCGATCTGGTCGAGCATCTCCCGGCGGTACATCCCGGCGCAACCATCCGGCCAGAGCACCTCCTCCTCGCGGTCGAACTGTCCATTGTCGAGCGCGCCGGCACCGCGCCCGCGATTCTGGCCGTCGGGGAACATCAAATGGCCGGCCTTGTCGATGCGGCACGGGTCCTCCCACACCAGCACCTTGCATGCCGCCATCCCGACGTCCGGCGCGCGCGTGCACGCGGCATGCAGCGCCGCGAGCCACCCGGCCTGCGCCTCGGCATCGTTGTTGAGCAGCGCGACATACTCTCCGCGCGCGGCTGCGATTCCCTGGTTATTCGCCGCGCAGAATCCCCGATTCTCCCGGTTGCGGACCACCAGCGCACCGAACTCCCGTTCGGCCATTTCGGCCGACTCGTCGGTCGAGCCATTGTCCACCACGATGGTCTCGAACGCGACGCCCGCCTGATTTGCCAGCGAGGCCAGGCAGGCTCGCAAGAGGGCCTTGCGGTTCCAGTTGACGACTACGACGGAGATCAAGCGATTATGCTAGCAGGTAGGAGGGCTCTGCTGGCCGGCAAGCAACACCGCGCGGTGAGCTGCGTTTCATTGACGTCCGGGGGCAAGCCGGTCGGGGTACTGCTGGAGATTGCAACCGTCGTAAATCCTGGCCAGTTGATTGCAGTTATGGCAGAGTTCGATGGGCGTGTGATCCGGGTTATTCGGGTTGAAGCCGGGAGGCTGCCGCGGCGAGCGGTCTTTCCGAAACGCGGAGCCGCGGGCGCTGTCATGGGCTACAGTGGTAGCTGATGAGTGACCAAGCGAAGCGCCTCCGCAGCGAGATCTGGTTCAACGATACGGCCGAGCCCGGCGAAACGGCCGTCTACATCGAGCGCTACACCAACTACGGCATCACCCGCGGCGAGCTGCAATCGGGCCGTCCGGTGATCGGCATCGCGCAATCCGGCAGCGACCTCGCTCCCTGCAATCGCATTCACCTCAGCCTGGCCGGCCGCGTCAAAGAAGGCGTGCGCGACGCCGGCGGCATCGCGTTCGAATTCCCGATTCACCCCATCCAGGAGAGCTGCCGCCGTCCCACGGCCGCGCTCGACCGCAACCTGGCGTACCTGGCCCTGGTGGAGATCCTGTGCGGGTATCCCTTCGATGGCGTCGTATTGATGACCGGGTGCGACAAGACCACGCCCGCATGTTTGATGGCGGCGGCGACCGTCAACCTCCCCTCGATCGTCCTGTCGGGCGGCCCCATGATCGACAGCTACGTGGATGGCAAACTGGCCGGCTCGGGCATGACGCTGTGGGAGGCGCGCCGCCTGTTTGCGGCGGGCGAGATCGCGAGCGCCGAAGTGATCGACCGCACCTGCATGTCCACGCTCAGTGCGGGCCACTGCAACACCATGGGCACGGCCCTCTCGATGAACTCGCTGGCCGAGGCCCTGGGTATGTCGCTGCCGGGATGCGCCAGCATTCCCGCGCCCTACGGGGAGCGCGCCAAGATCGCCTACGAAACCGGCCGCCGCATCGTCGGCATGGTGCACGAAGACCTCACGCCGGAGCGCATCCTCACACGGAAGGCGTTCGAGAACGCCATCGTGGTGAACTCGGCGATCGGCGGCTCCACCAACTGCCCCCCGCACATCACGGCCATCGCGCGGCACATCGGTGTCGCGCTGCCGGTCGAGGACTGGGAGAGCATCGGGTACGGAATTCCGCTGCTGGCGAACGTTCAGCCGGCCGGCAAGTTCCTGGGAGAAGGCTACCACCGCGCGGGCGGAGTGGCGGCGGTGGCGGGCGAGCTGCTGCGCGCCGGCAAAATGCACGGGGATGCGCTCACCGTGACGGGCACGACCATCGGCGAGAACTACGGCAGCGCGCGTACGCTTGATCCCGAGATCATCCGCACCTTCGATCGGCCGCTGAAGGAGAAGGCCGGCTTTCTGGTAGTCTCGGGGAATATGTTCGGGTCGGCACTGGTGAAGACGTCGGTCATCAGCGATGACTTTCGCCGGCGGTTCCTCTCGACGCCGGGCTCCGAGGAGTGTTTCGTTGCTCGTGTGATCGTGTTCGACGGTCCGGAGGATTACCGAAAGCGGATCAACGATTCGTCGCTCGAGATCGACGAAACCTGCATGCTGGTGGTGCGCGGCGCCGGTCCCATCGCCTACCCCGGGTCGGCCGAAGTGGTCAATATGACGCCGCCCGACGCGCTCGCCAGGCGCGGTATCCGGATGCTCCCGTGCATGGGCGATGGACGCCAGAGCGGCACATCGGATACGCCCTCGATTCTCAATGCGTCGCCCGAAAGCGCCGCCGGCGGGGGCCTGGCGATCCTCCAGACCGGCGACCGGGTGAAGGTGGACCTGCGCAACCGGCGCGTGGACGTGCTGCTCGACGAGGAAGAGATCGAGCGCCGCCGCCGGCAGCTCCAGCCCGAGGAATTGAAACACGATTCGCCGTGGCAGGAGTTCTACCGGTCCCACGTGGGACAGCTCGACACGGGCGCCTGTCTGGAGTTCGCCGTTCCCTACCGCGATCTGCGCAAGACCGTGCCGCGGCATTCGCATTGAGCCGATCAGTTGACCGGCACGGTCCACGCTCCCAGTGCCTGGTACGAGTTGGCGCCAGGCGGCGAACGTTCCAGCGCCGAACTAGCGGGCGACAGCTCCGCCGGGGTTTCCGCGCCGGCCAACAAAAACTGCTCGCACATCGACCTTCCGCGCTACCGAAGGAACGCGACGAAAGGCGCCCGTTGCACGCCATGGGTGGGGGGCCAACATCCACCTCGGACGCGTGGAGCCACGCGTTCTTGCCGGCCGATCCCGAGAAGGGGCCGCACGGTTGGCTATTGTCCGCCGTTCGCAAAATGGAAAAGGCGGTCTTCACCGATTTCGAAGCTCATTCGACGCGATAAACGTGCACCCACGGCGGTAGGGTAGAATTGTTCAGCATCTATGCCCTTAAGCGCCGGGACTCGGTTGGGGCCCTACGAGATTATCGCGCCCATCGGTGCGGGCGGCATGGGCGAGGTGTATCGCGCACGCGACACGCGTCTCGGCCGCGCCGTCGCGATAAAGATCTCAGGCGAAGCGTTCAGCAGCCGTTTTGCGCTCGAGGCTCGCGCCATAGCGGCGCTCAACCATCCGCACATTTGCACGCTCCACGATGTGGGTCCGAATTACCTGGTGATGGAGTTGGTGGAGGGCGAAGCACTGTCGGCCCTCCTGCGGAAGGGCGCGCTGCCGATCGAATCGGTGTTGCGCTACGGCGCACAAATCGCAGAAGCGCTCACTGCCGCTCACGAAAAAGGTGTCATCCATCGCGATCTGAAGCCCGGCAATGTCATGCTGACGAAAGCCGGCGTGAAGGTGCTCGACTTCGGGCTGGCGAGACTCTCCGCGCCCGCGGATGCTCCGCAGACCGAGGCGGAAACCCTGACGGCCAGCCGGGCGGTTATTGGCACACCGGCTTATATGGCGCCGGAGCAACTGGAGGGGAAGGAGTGCGATGCACGAACCGACCTGTTCGCACTCGGGCTGCTGCTCTATGAAATGGCGACCGCGAAGAGATGGTCGTTCACCAAGCCCCACTCGCTCTCCGGCAGTATGCCGCCGGCCTTGGAGCGCACGCTGAAGAAGGCCCTCCACAGCGACCCGGAGCTGCGCTGGCAAAGCGCGCGGGATTTTCACGACGAGCTGGAGTGGATCGCGGAAGCCGGCGCGGCGGCGCCCCAGAGACCCGCCGCCAGCCGTTTTCGACTAGCCTGGATGATCGCGGTGGCGCTGGCAGCCGCCGGCATCGGGTACTGGCTGCACGATCTTCGTACACTGCCGCAGCCGCCCGCACTTCGGGCGACGATTGAAACGCCGATGGGAACCCGAATAGGCGCGACCAGGGCGGTCGGACAAATCGCGCTGTCTCCCGACGGCAAGATGCTGGCGGTTCCACTAATCCGGGACGAGGACAGTTACTTATGGGTCAGGCGGCTCGACTCAGAGGCCTTCCAACGCCTGGAGGCCACGCGCCACGGCTTCTCTCCATTCTGGTCGCCAGACAGCCGGTATATCGGATTCTTCGCCGCGGGCAAACTGAAGAAAGTTCTGGCGTCGGGCGGGCCGGCGGAAGTCATCTGCGACGCCACCGAGGGACGCGGTGGAACGTGGAATGGCGACAACCGGATTGTCTTTTGCCCGCGCATCGGCGGCAGCCTTTATGCGGTCTCCGCGGCCGGGGGCGAACCCCATCCGATCACGCAATTGGATGCTTCGCTGCATGAGGACGCGCATTATTGGCCGCGGTTCCTGCCCGACGGCCGGCGCTTCCTGTTTTACGCGCGGAGCACGGACCAGGAGAAAACCGCGATTCGAGTTGGCAGCCTCGATCCTGCATTTCCAGTGGCCACCGTAGCTACCACCACCACGGAAGCAGACTACGCCCCCGCCACGGACAGCGCCAGCCCGGGCCACCTCTTTTTTGTCCGGGAGGGCGCACTCCTCGCGCAGCCTTTCGACCTGCGACGCCTGGCACTCACGGGCGAGCCGGCGGTCCTTGCCGGTGAGATCGATTTCGAAAGTGGCTATGGCCCGGCCGGTTTTTCGGTGTCGCGTACCGGCACTGTAGCCATCGTGCCACCCAGCAGCCAGCACAACGTGTTTGTAGATCGCAACGGCAGCGTAACCGGCGAAGTGGGAACGCCCGGTCCATACCTTTCCGTTGCGCTGGCGCCGGATGGGAAAGGCATTGCATCGGTGATCAAGAGTGCGCAGAGCGGCAGGCGCGACATTTGGCTGGTCGATTTACTTCGCGGCATCCAATCGCGATTCAGCTTTTACCCGCAGAATGGATTACGGCCCGTCTGGTCACCCGATGGAAGGACGATCGCGTACGCGGGCGACCGCCCCGCACCCTACAATCTGTTTCGCAGGAGCACAGCCGCCGGGGCAAAGGAGGAAGCGTTACTGCCGATTGGTCTCGGCCAGCGGTTCCCTACGGACTGGTCGCGTGATGGGCGGCTTCTCCTGTTCGAGGAATATAGCGCGCAGACCAAGTTCGATTTGTGGGTACTGTCAACGCCACTCGGCTCCGTGAACGGACTACAACCAGTGAAATACCTGGCGGACCCGTTCAACGAAAGTGACGGGCGCTTTTCGCCGGATGGGCGATTTGTCGCCTACACCTCGGACGAGTCCGGAACCAATCAGGTTTACGTGCAGACCTATCCCAAAGGCGGAGGGCGCTGGCAGATTTCCCGGGAAGGAGGGGCGCAACCGCGCTGGCGAGGCGATGGGAAGGAGCTCTTCTATATCGGACCCAAGGGCGCGTTGGTGGCGGCTCCGATTCGTACGAACGGGAGATCGATCGAGACGGGAGTTCCGCGCGCGCTGTTCAGCCGGACAGCGCTTCACATGCAACCCGGGCCGGACTACGACGTAACCGCCGATGGGCAGCGCTTCCTGACTCTGGATCCCGAAGAGGGGCGTGACACCATTACGATTCTGCTCAATTGGGCGCATACGGCACGAAATTGATGGGCTTCTCACCCGCGGCGAAGCCAGGCACTCAGATCGCGGTCCAGCAGACTGGCGAGCCGCTGAATGTCCTCCCGGTAGTAGTCGATCAGGTACTGCCGGTCGGCCGGCTCCATCGCCAGCGGATTCCCCCGCCGAAACGCCAGCTTGCTCAAAGCGGGCCGCAAACGTGGGGGAACCAGAGACCGCAGCGGATACCAGATCTCGTGTCTCTTCAGGAAGCAACTCAGCGCGACCAGCCGCGGCGCGCGCCGCTCCAGTCTCTTTCGCGACGTGTCCACCCGGAAAGCCGCGTCCACATTCAGGAATTCGAACAGGTCCGCCAGCAGCCGCGCGGGCTGCCGCCAGGCCTCTTCATACCCGTAGATGCGGATGTTGGCCCGCGCGGCCCGGAACGTCCATGCACGGGTGCCCGAGGCCAGGATCGTCATGGTCCTGCGCGATCCCGCCGAGCGGGCTTTCTCGCACTACCTGCATCAACTGGCGGGGGGGCTCAGCGATCTACTTTCCGGGAGCACATCGCGGCGTGCGCCCGCGACGGGCATCGAACCATCGGGACGTTGTATCCGTTCCTCGAAATCGGCCTGTACCACCAGCACGTGGAGCGGTACCTGGATCGCTTCCCGCGGTCTTCGACCAAAGGTAAATCGGCGAGGCTTCCCCGATGGCCGTCTCCCCCCGGACACCCTGGAAGAGCCGTTCATAGTCTTCCCATTCGAACGCCAGCCAGCCGAGCGGCTTCACCGGCCGGCCGTCGCTCAGACGCTTGGGAAGCTCTCGCGACTGCAACTGCACGTGGCGCTGGAATTGCTCGCTGAGATTCTCCGCCCGGATCTCCGAGGCGAAATATGCGGGCTCTTTGACCGCGCTCATGTAGATCTGGGGACGCTGCCCCAGATAGTCGTGAAGCGAGCTAGTGCCCGCCTTGCCGGCGCCCACAATGAAGAAGTTCGGCAGCGGCGGCCGCCCGGTCACGACCGTACGGTGGCTACCCTTTGCGCGTGTGGCTCTTGACCTTCGGCGCCTTCCGGGGCTTGACCTTGGCGGCCCGATTTTGCTTCGAGCCGCGGCTCTTCTTAATGGCAACTTTGGGAGCTTTGTGAGTGGTGGGCTTCTGCTTCGCCTCAGCCGCCAGAGTCATACCGCAACCGAGAGCCAGCGCCAGTGCCAATGTACGAAATCGCATATTCCCTCTATTATTGCGCAGATCGCGAAAACCACAAGTACATCAGAAGAAAACAAGCTACCGTTATCAAAATGCAAAACCAGGAAGTCACGCGCCACAGCTTCTCCGTGGCCGAACCTTCATGACGGGGCTCGCCGGCGAGGTAACCCACGGCGAAACCCCCGATGAGCCCGCCCACGTGAGCGGCCATGTCGATGCCGGGCAGGAAGCTGAACAACAGCCCGTAGATCAGCCAGCGCGTAAACATCCCGCGGATGGAGTCGCCGAAAGCCCCGCGGTGGCGCATGCCCAGCGCGATCATGCAGCCGATCAAACCAAACAGCGCGGCGGAGGCGCCGCACGAGGGCCCCGGCTTCCACAGCGAGCTAAGATAAAAGCCGCACACATTGGAGGCGAAATAGAGCACCAGCATGCGGCTCGATCCGTACATCTCCTCGACGATAGCGCCCAGGTCGAAGAGCGCCCAGGAGTTCATGAGGATGTGCATCAGGCCGCCGTGGAGAAAGCCCGCGGTGACCAGGCGCCACCACTGGCCCGCGTGGATGGCCGGGGTGAACATGGCGCCGAAATCGAAGAGCGTCTCGCCATCCAGGTTCATGGCGTTGCCACGGCCGGCATTCATGGCGTAGATGGAAGTGGCGATATAGAGCCCGAAATTGATGAGCAGGATCATCATGGTATTGAAACGGGCCTGCGGGATGAGGCCGCCCAGAATGGGTCCCGAACTGCGCCGGCTGGGGGCGGGTGCAACGGCCTCGTTGCAGTAAGGGCAAGTCTTGTCGCTGGTGGCGATGAATGCCCGGCAATGCGGGCACATGCGGCGGGTTTCCATCTGGCTCTATTCTAGCGTGGGGTGACGTGCCTCACGTTCTGGTACAATTTAGAATCCCGCATGGTGAAAACGGAGCGAGAGCATCGCGAGGATATTTGTCGCATCGGCCAGTTGGTGTTCCAGAAAGGTTGGGTGGCGGCCAACGACGGCAACATCACCATCCGGCTGGACGCCGAACGGATTCTGGCCACGCCGACGGGCGTGAGCAAGGGCATGATGCAGTGCGACGATCTGATCATCGTGGACATGAAGGGCAACAAGATCGCGGGCCGCGCCGAGCGGACCAGCGAAATCGCCATGCACCTGACGATCTACGAGATGCGGCCCGACATCAGGTCGGTGGTCCACGCGCACCCGCCGGTGGCCACGGGGTTTGCGACCGCGGGCAGGTCGCTGAACCTGGGGCTTCTGCCGGAGGTGGTGATCGGGCTGGGCTGCGTTCCGCTGGCGGCGTACGGCCTGCCCGGAACCCCGGCGCTCACCGAGCCCATGCTGCCGCTGATTCCCAAGTACGATGCGCTGCTGATGGCCAACCACGGGGCGGTGTGCTACGGGGAGGACGTCTACAAGGCGTACTTCCGCATGGAGACCATGGAGCACTTCGCGCGCATCTCGCTGGTGGCGGAACTGCTCGGGGGCGCGAAGACTTTGCCCCGGCTGGAAGTGGACAAGCTGCTCGACTCCCGCACGCGCTACGGCGTGAAGGCCAAGAGCGCAGGGGAGCCGGGTTGCCCGCTGGCGGCGGAAGACCTGGAGGGCGGCGGGGAAGAACGGTTTTACGTGACGCGCTCGGACCTGATCGGCCTGGTGGACGAGGCGCTCAAAGCGCGCGGATTGGCTTAGTGGGAACAGTATGGAGACGATAGATGGGTGAAGCGTTAGGAATGATCGAAACACGCGGCCTGGTGGCCATGATCGAGGCCTCCGATGCCATGGTGAAGGCGGCGAAGGTGACGCTCGTCGGGTGGGAGAAGATCGGATCGGGCTACGTGACCGCGATGGTGCGCGGCGACGTGGCGGCGGTCCGCGCAGCCACCGACGCCGGTGCGGCCGCGGCGCGCCGCGTAGGCGAGCTGATCGCGGTACACGTCATCCCGCGCCCGCACCAGAGCCTGGAAGACATCTTGCCGATCGGCAAATCTTCGCAGGGCGCCGGGAAGTAACCGGCAAAGGCTGTCATGATTCTGGCGCGCGTGGTGGGCACCGTGGTTGCCACACGGAAGGACCCTCGCCTGGAAGGCAAGAAACTGCTGATCGTGAAGCCGGTCTCGCCGGACGGTAAGGACGAAGCCGGCTACGTGGTGTCGGTGGATACGGTGAGCGCCGGCTACCGGGAGCGCGTGATCGTGGTTGCGGGAAGCTCGGCCCGCATGGCGGATGGGTGCAAGGACACGCCCGTCGACAGCGCCATCGTCGGCATTGTCGACGAGGTGCACCTGGATTAGGCCATGTATCTGGGCCGCGTCGTCGGTTGCGTGTGGTGCACCGCCAAGGATTCCAGCCTGGTGGGGATGCGCATGCTGGTGGTGCAGCCGTTGACCCCGGAACTGGAGAACACGGGTAAGCGCCTCATCTGCACCGACTGCACCGTAGCGGGGGCCGGCGAGATCGTCTACTGGGTGCGCGGCAAAGAGGCCAGCTTTCCGTTTCTTCCGGTGGAGCCGCCGGTGGATACCACGATTGTCGGGATCGTGGATTCGGTACACGTGAAACGCAAGCCCAAGGGCCGCGGGCGCAAGGCCGGCTCATGCTGATCGCGCGGGTGGTGGGAGAACTGGTGGCTACGCAGAAGCACGCCAGCCACGAAGGCCGGAAGCTGCTGCTGGTGCAGCCGCTGAACCTGGACGGTTCGAACCGCGGCGATGCCGTGGTGGCGCTGGACGCGGTGGATGCGGGAGTCGGAGACCGGGTCCTGCTGGCCACCGAAGGATTCAGCGCGATGACCTCGGTGGGCCGGCCGCAGTCACCGATCGACATGTCGGTGATTGGCTTTATCGATCATATCGAGCTGCTTCCGGACGTCTCCTCCTGAGCGCGAGCGGTGGCGCCCCACGACGAACCGGCCGGCGATCAGAAGGGTGAGGGCCCATTTCAGCAGCTCCACACCGGAGTGAGCGTTGTGCAGCAGCCAGAACCGGGCGCGTTCGGCAGGGTTGCCGTCCGGGGGCACAAAGTCGAGCGTTCTCCCGATGGCAATGACCTCGGGCGTGAGGAAGAATCGCTGAACGGCCACCAGGATCAGCAGGAGCAGGACGACGGCGAGTGAGTACTTGTCTTCGCGCGTGCCGAACAGCATGAAGAAGAGGAGCAGGCTTCCGAGAAGGATCTGGGCGATCTCCCAGGATTCGAAGTAGAAGCGGTTCTGCTCGGATACCTGGTAGCGCAGCAGCAGGCGCGCCGCGCCGGGGTTGGGGCCGTCCAGCGTTCTGAAGGCGAGCCTCGCCGCGGGATTGGGCTCCGCGAGAAGGCGATCGACGCCGCGGAAGTTCTGGGTAGCCATCCACGCCATGAACAGCCCGCCTGCGAGCCACAGGCCGAGCGTGAAGGAGGCGAGCCGGACGGAATGCACTGTGAATAGACGATTCCAGGCAGGGCGGAGTTACCGCGGGTTATCGATGGGCGGGCTTGATGTCAGGGAGTAACAGCACCGTCTCCGTTGCCGCCTCCGCGAGATCTCAGAATCAGCTCGCTCAGTTGCTGCAGGTTGTGCTCGATCTTTTGCATCGTGGCTTCCTGCTCCTGCATGGATTCTTCATGCTGTTTCATCCACCTCTCGTGGCGTGCGATCGCGCGAGTCTGCTCTTCCAGCCACTCCTCATGGTCTACGATCATGCGGGCATGCCGGTCTTGGATACCGATGGTGACGGTCAGAGTGTCTTGAAGTTGCTGGAGGACCTTGGGATCCATATCACTATTGTTACACTCCCCAGCAGTAGTCTTCGACGGCTTTTTCGACCGAGTTGTCGCTCTCGGTGAGGCGCATCAGTTCCAGGCGGATGGCGTCTACCAGCGCTTTCCAGCTTGCCTCGATGACGTTGTCCGAGACTCCCACGGTGGACCAGCTCTTGCGGTGGTCGCTCCACTCGATGAGCACGCGCACTTTGGCCGCGGTGCCGTGGTGGGAATCGAGCACGCGCACCTTGTAGTCGGTCAGGCGGACGTCGCTGATCTGGGGGTACAGCTTGGCCAGGCACTTGCGCAGGCACTGGTGCAGCGCGTGGAACGGTCCGTGCCCGGTGGCGGTGGCTGAGTGCACTCCGTCCTGGGCGCGCAGGGTGACGGTGGCGGTGGTGCGGGAGGGGGACGTGCCGCCGGCGCGCGTGGCCACCTCGTAGCTATCCACGTCGAAGAACTGCAAGCCGGGGTGGAGGGCCTCGCGGACCAGCAGCTCGAAGGTGCCTTCCGCGGCTTCCAGCTCGTAGCCTTCGTACTCCATCTGCTTGACGCGCTCCAGCAGCTCGCGGCGGGCGTCTTCATCCAGCCGGCCGGCCAGGCCGTGCTGCTTGAGCTTGTACATGATGTTGCCGCGGCCGGAGAGGTCGCTCACCAGCACGCGCTGGCGGTTGCCGACCTTCTCGGGCGCCACGTGCTCGTAGGTGGCCGATTCCTTCAGGACGGCGCTGACGTGCACACCACCTTTGTGGGCAAAAGCGCTCTTGCCGACAAAGGGCTGGTCGTTGCGCAGCGGCAGGTTGGCGAGCTCGGCGATGAAGCGGCACACGGAGGAGAGATTGGCGAGCTTTTCCGGTCCGATGGTGGTGTGCCCCAGCTTGAGCTCCAGGTTGGCGATCACCGAGGCGAGGTTGGCATTCCCGCAGCGCTCGCCGTAGCCGTTCATGCAGCCCTGCACGTGAGTGGCGCCGGCTTCGACCGCGGCCACCGTGTTAGCCACGGCCACGTCCGAATCGTTGTGGGTGTGGATTCCGATGACGCCGTCGAACCGGCGGCGCACCTCGCCGACGATCTCAACCAGCCGGCCAGTGATGGCGCCGCCGTTGGTGTCGCAGAGGACCAGCACATCGGCGCCGGCGCGGTGCGCGGCTTCGAGAGTCTGGAG
>JBGPKH010000103.1:0-18219 GCA_041485845.1 Bryobacteraceae bacterium | reverse complement strand
GGTCCTGGGATAGCCAAAGGATCGTTTTTGGGGCGGCTGCAGGAATTTACGTTATCAACGTAAACGGCGGCGTTCCACAGCGTTTGGTAGCAGGTCAAGATGCATGGCCATACTGGTCACGGGATGGCAAATGGCTCTACTTCGCCGTACGAGACGGCGGGATCTGGAGAATACGTTCCAGTGGCGGGAAGGCGGTTCAGATTTCCAAGACCGGGGACGTGCCCCAGGAATCTCCGGATGGGAAATTCATCTACTACTCCTTAGGATGGCCGTTATCCCTGAGTGTCGAGAGAATGCCAGTTGAGGGCGGGAGCGAAACCAAAATCTTCGATTCTGTGAATCCCTTCACGCTATGGACCGTACATCCAAACGGGATCTATTACTTCGGTGCAGCCGACAACGAGGGCCACAGTGAACTGCGGCTGTACGAGTTCGCCACCGGCAACATCAGAAAGTTGGTGACCATCGAGCGCGGCCTCAGATTGGGCCTCTCGATTTCTCCCGATGGCCGGACGGCTCTCTACACCCAAGTCGATGAGGTTGGCAGCGACCTCATGCTGGTCGAGAACTTCCGCTAAGGCCCGCTCCTATTTCACGGGCCAGCCCGGCTCGGGGGCCTTCAGTTTCTGTTCGGGCGGACACTATCGCTCTGAGTAGCTGGTGTACAATCGTACACGATGGTGGCGGCCGAATAGGATCCCCAAAAGGCCGGGAGCAACCCTACGCAAACATGGAATTCAATTTGCGGATGCCATAACCGTCCTGAGAGATGACCGAGGCATCACCGCTCGGACGATTCCGTCAACGAGGAGAGGTGGGTGACCATCGGCGACACCCCGCGAACGACGGCCGTATATGGAGAGCCCATGAAGAACGAATACGATTTCAGCAAGGGAAAGCGCGGATCCGTCATCCCGGTCCCGGCCGGCAAAACGCGGGTAACCATCCGCCTGGACGACGACGTCCTGGACTGGTTTCGCGACCAGGTGGACAAGGCCGGTGTCGGCAACTACCAGAGCCTGATCAATCAGGCTTTACGAGACTTCATGGGCCGTAGCCGCGAGCCGTTGGAATCCACGCTGCGCCGCGTCATCCGCGAGGAACTGCGGCGCGCGGGCTGACGAGTCACACCGACGCGTGCTTCCGATACACCACCCAGGCCGAGGCGATCACCGCCGCGGTGCCGAGGGCGAGCTTGCCTTCGAAGAGCCAGACGTTCGAGATCTCGGCGGTGGGCACTACCGCGCACACCAGCGCCATCACGGTGATGGCCAAGCCGGAGAAGGCGCAGAGGCGTTTGCCGGCTTTCCAGGCGCTGCCAAAAATGTAGAGGTACGGGATGAAGCCGGTGATCACCATCAGGGAGACCAGCTCGTCGTATGCGGCGCGCATGGTGTCGCCGAGCTGGTAGGCGGCAAGCAGGAAGCTCGCCACCACTCCCAGCGCCAGGATGGAAACGTGGGGAGTGCCCCAGCGCGGATGGATTCTGGCGAACGCCTTGGGCAGCAGTCGGTCCGCCCCGACGGCAAACGGCAGGCGCGAGATCGAGGTTCCGATTCCACCGATCTGCCCCACTCCGCTGGCGAGCACGATCAGAGCGAGCAGCGGGCCGAGCCATCTGGCGCCCAACACCGCGCCGGCCGCCAAGCCCACATCGCCAAGGCCGCTGATCTCGTTGATCTTCTCCTGGGGGAGGAGCACCAGCATGGCGGCGGTCGAGCTGGTGTAGAACAAGGTGGCAAAGCCCGACGCAATCCAGCCGGCGCGCGGCAGCGTGCGATCGGGATTGTGAATCTCACCGGCCATCAGACCGGCCATTTCGAGACCGGACATGCCATAAGCGATCGTCGCCCAGAAGCTGACGGTTCCCCAATCCCACTTGGGGAGAATATCGAAATGCGTGGCGGAGCCGCGGCGCATCCCGACCAGCACGGCGAGCGCGATCAGCAGGGCGCCCAGCAGCCACGAGGCGGCGCCGCCGATGTTCTCGGTCCACTTGCCGACGCGTAGCCCGAGGAGGTTGGAGCCGAGCGCAATCCAGATCGCGAACAGTGCGACGGTCAGGAGATAGAGACGATTGTCGCCCAGGTGCATGTAACCGGAGCCCAGCGTGTAGAAGCCCGCCTTCATATAGAAGATGGCCGCGGTGGGGAACCAGCAAGCCATCCCCATCCAGTACACCCAGAAGCACAGGAATCCGTGCCACGGCCCGAAATCGCCGCGCGTCCAAAGATACAGGCCGCCGGTGCCCGGATACTTGCGGGTGAGCGCGGCGACCGCGACCGCGAGCGGGACCACGAAAAGCACGGCGGCCAGCAGCCAGAGCGTGATGGAACCGGGTCCGGCGTGCGCCGCGGCGGGGATCCAGCGCGCGCCGACGATGCAGGTGATGGCAAACAGGGAGAGATCGCGCAGGCCGAGCTCCGGCTTGAGCTGCGGCTCAGACACGGACCGTTTCTTTCGCCAACTCGATACCGACGCGGCGCAGGCCTTCGGTGAGGAACTCCGGTTTGCCGCCCAGCCAGATGCGCAGAAAGTTTTCGAGTCCCAGGTGCGCGCCGGGCACGATGAGCACGCTCTGGTTGACGCGAATGCGCTCGCACAGCGGGTAGCTGGGCGTATCGGAATCGTAGCGCATCAGGCAGAGGGCGCCGGCCCGCGGCTCGCGGAACGTGAGGAAGCCGCCGAAGCTCGCCACCCACTGGCGCATGATGGGCAGGTTGTGCTGGAGAATCGCTCGCGTGCGCGCGTAGAGTTTTTCGCGGTTGTCCCGCTCGACGGCCACGCGCGCCACGGCATCGGAGATTTTGTTGGGCGCGATGGTGAGGTAGTCGTGCTGGGTCCAGCACTCGGCGATCACGTCTTTGGGTCCGACGATCCAGCCGATGCGCACGCCCGGGATGCCGTACGCTTTGGAGAGCCCGCTGGTGACGATGACACGATCGCTCATGCCCCAGAAGCTGGGTGTGCGCTCGCAGTAGATCTCCGCGCCCAGGTAGACTTCGTCGGCCACCAGGTAGGCGCCGGTGACTTCGCAGCGCGCGACGATGCGCTTCATGGCGTCGCGCGAGAGCACCGAGCCGCTGGGATTATTCGGATTGGAGATGTAGACCAGGCGAGTTTTTCCGGTGACGGCGCGGTCGAACTCGTCCCAGTCGGGCTCCCAATCCTGGTCGATGCGCAGGTGAAAGCGGTTCACTTTGGCGCCGAGGCTTCGCGGAAGGCCCCAGTACTGCATGTAGTTGGGCGCCTCGAAGGCGGCTTCATCCCCATCGCGCAGCAGCGTGAGCGCCAGCAGGTAGTTCGCCTCCGATGTGCCGTTGGTGACCTCGATGTGGCCGGGAGTGGCGCCGGGGTAGAGCGCCGCGAGATTCTCGCGCAGCGGGATGGTGCCGTTGGACTGGCTGTAGGTGAGCGGCATGTTCAGGATGGCGTCGATGTCGAGCCCCATTTCGGCCAACTCCCGCAGGCTGACGGGACGCACCCCGCTCTCGCTCAGATCCATCTCGACGACGTTCTCCCACGTCGACTGCATGCGCTCCATCTCGAACGGTTCGATCTTCATTCTCGTATCGGACCGGCCGGAGCCGGCGTGCCGCTCCTCTCGTAGCAGTACTCCGCGATGTACAGGTCCTCCACTCCGAGGCCGGTGAAGTCGCACACCGTGATGCCTTCGTAGTGGAGGGGACGTTCGCAGAAGCTCCCCATTTCCACGGCGCGCTCCCGCTCTCCAGAAGCATGCTGCAGTTCTCCCAGCTTCTCACATTGGCGCAGCGAATCGACCAGAAGGAGCGCAGAGCGGCGCAGGATCTCCGCATCGAGCTCCTGCTTGCCAACGGAGTCCGATCCCACGGCGGAGATGAGCGTTCCCGGCTGTATGTCCGCAGCCGTGAGGAGCGGTTGCCGCGAGGCGGTGCACGTGACGATGAGTCGCGACTCACGCGCGACGTGGCCCGCGGAATCGGCGATCCGCACGACGGCGCGCGGCAGCAGAACCTGCAAATCCGCGCGGCATTCGGCGGCGCGTTGGGGCGTGCGTCCCCAGATCCAGATGGCCTTCAGGTCGAGCACTTCGGCGTGCATTTGCGCCTGGAGGCGCGCCTGGATGCCGGTTCCCAGAATCCCGATGGACGTGTCCCTCCGCTTCAACTCGCGCGCGACCATAGCAGCGACAGCCGCGGTACGGACGTCGGTGAGGTGGCCGGCATCGGCGAGGAAAGCCACGGGCTCGCCGGTCTCGGCAGAGGAGAGCAGCATCATGCCGTTTCCCGTGGGGAGTCCGCGCGCGGAATTCCGCGGGAAGGTGCTCGCGATTTTGAGCGCGAAGTAGCGGCCGCCGCGCCGGTAGCTGGATTTGATGTGGACTTCGCCTTGCACCGGTTCGATATCGAGGTGCATGGGCATGGGCGTATCGCACTCGCCGCGCGAGTTGGCGATCAGGGCGTCGCGCATACGGGGGATGATCTCGGAGTAGACCAGGAAACGGCGGATTTCGGCAAGGTCGAGGATGCGCATCCAACTCGAACGGTAACACGACACTGAACCACCACTTTGTAGTTGTGCTTGATTGGCGTTACAATTAGGACGGAGCGAAATATGTGCATTTCGCGAGCCATTGCCGGGCAGATGGAGCGCTCCTCCTGGATTCGCCGCATGTTCGAGATCGGCATCCAACTGCGCCAGGATCGCGGGGCGGAGAACGTGTTCGACTTCTCGCTGGGGAACCCCGACGTGGAGCCGCCCGAAGCGGTGATCGCCGCGCTGCGGCGCGTGGTGGCGCAGAACCGGCCGCGCAGCCATGCCTACATGCCCAATGCCGGCTTTCCCGAAGTGCGCTCGAAGATCGCGCGCCGCCTCGCTGAGCGCACCGCGGTGCCCTTCACCGGCGATGACGTGATCATGACCACCGGGGCGGCGGGCGCCATCAACACGGTGCTCAAGTCGATTCTCGATCCCGGCGACGAAGTCATCGTCCTGAACCCCTACTTTCCGGAGTATCGTTTCTACATCGAGAACCACGGGGGGCGCGTGGTCGCGGTGGAGACCGACGAGCGGTTTCAGCCCGATATCGGGCGCATCGCCGCGGCCATCACGCCGCGCACTAAGGCGCTCATTCTGAATTCGCCCAACAATCCGACGGGCGCGGTCTACGGCGCCGGCGTCCTGCGCGAATTGGACGGCATCATCCGGGAGCCGATGATCGCGATCAGCGACGAACCGTATCGTCCGCTCACGTTCGACGGGATCGAGCCTCCCGAGACCTTGCGGATCGTGCGCCGCGCGGTGGTCGCGTGGAGTTGGTCGAAGTCCATGGCGATTTCCGGAGAGCGCATCGGCTACCTGGCGATTCCGCCGCACCTGGCGGAAGCCGCCGCGCTGCGCAATGCCTGCACGTTCGCCAATCGCATTCTCGGATACATTAATGCGCCGGCGATCTGGCAGTGGGTGGTCGCCGAAGTGCCCGATGTCACTGTGGATGTGAGCCAGTACGAGGAGAAGCGCAATCTCCTGTGCGACGCGTTGACCGCGATGGGCTACGACGCGCCGCGCCCGCAGGGGTCGTACTACGTATTCCCGAAGACGCCGATCGCGGACGATGTGGCGTTCATCCGGGTGCTGCAACAGGAGGGCATCCTGGCGGTGCCGGGCTCGGGCTTCGGCCGTCCGGGTTACATGAGGTTGTCGCTCACCATTCCGCGCGGAGACATCCTGCGTTCTTTGCCCGGATGGCGGCGGGCCATTCTCGCCTCCGGTAAGGAATTACACATCGGCTCCCTCGTCCCGTGCCTCACCTATTGATGGCTCAGTCACTTGCGCTTTGGCCCACAAAGTGCTCTTCTCACCCCTGTGAAGAAGAAACTGCTGTTGTTGATGCTGCTTGCCGGAGGTACTATCTTCGGTCAAGTCTCCATTGGAATCACGATCGGTACGCCGCCGCCTCCCCCACGCGTCGTTTACGTCAGGCCGGCGCCTCCTGGCCCGGAATTCCTATGGGTGGAGGGCTATTGGTATCCGGCGGGAAAGCACTACCAGTGGCACGACGGATATTGGAGCCGTCCCGTGTATGCCGGCGCGTACTGGGTCGGCCCCCGTTATGACGCGGGTCGCTTCTACGAAGGCTATTGGGAAGGCCCGCGCGGCCAGTTGAAACACGATCATAAATGGGACCGCGGCCGCGACCGGGATTACGATCGCGAGCAGAAGCCTGGCCGCGGCCGGGGCCGGGGGCACGATAAGTAGCGTCCAAGGGTGCCCGGCCGCTTTGGGCCGGCCATCGGTCGGCGCCGGCTACTGCTGATCCAAACCGAGTTTGTTTTCGATCCTCGTGACGCGGGCAGCCAGTTGATGAAGGTCGCGCTGCTGGGCAGCTTGGGTTTCGGCGGTTTTGCTGTGCGCGGCGATGAGGCGGTCCATGGATTGGGTCATCGCGGCCATGCGTGCGTCAAGGCTGAAGAGCGCGGATGCGAAATTGTCCAACCGTTCGCTCAAACTGGCGATGCTCTTGCGCAACTCGCCACGAGTGCGTTCTTCCGCGGCGATAAACAGGCGTTCGCTCGGACTGAGGTCTTCCGGTGTCACGGTGTCCGCTCCTCCTATTGTAGTTTAGCGCGAAGCTGATCGGGGCGTCATTCTACGGCCACCGAATCCGCCGCCGGAGCCTGCATCAGCCTTTCGTACACGCCGCGCGCAGCCCTCTGCGCGGCGATTTTTTTGGTGCGCCCGTCGGCCTGGCCGCTCCAGTCTTTTCCCACGCGCACCTCCACCGTGAACATTTTGGAGTGCTCGGGGCCGCGCTCGCGCACTATCGAGTACTTGGGCTGCGGCAGCTTGCGCGATTGCGCGAGTTCCTGCAGGGCGCTCTTGAAGTTCGTAATGGCCGGTTGGATGTCGGTGCCGGCGTCCTCGTCGCCGGCGAAAGGCGCGTCCAGGACGTAGCCGTTTATGAAGCAGCGCGCGGCATCCAGCCCGCCATCCAGGTAGATGGCCGCGATCACGGCTTCCAGGCCGTCCACCAGGAGGGTCTTCTTCATGCGGCCGCCGCTCATTTCCTCGCTGCGGCCGAGCTCCAGATAGCTGCCCAGGTCCAGCCTGCGCGCCACGCCATGCAGGTGCGCCGCGCTCACCAGGTGCGCCTTGAGCCGCGACAGCTCGCCTTCCCGATACTCGGGAAATCGACGCACCAAGGCCTCCGCGATGAGGAAGCCCAGCACCGAATCGCCCAGGAATTCGAGCTGTTCGTTATCGGTGAGCGGGGAGCCGGCGCCGGTGCGGGATTCGTTGGCCAGGGAACTGTGGACCAGCGCGCGGCGGAGCAGCTCCGCCTCGGTGAAGCGGTAATCGATCCTCGACTCCAGCGATGCCATCTCCGCGCGCATGGGCTGGGTGGCTACTTCTTCGTGGCTGCGTTCTTGATGCTGGTGGCGACGGCCTTGATCTGCGGATGGAGCTGCGGATCGGACAGCAGTTTGTCGATGATGGCAACCGCTTCGTCGTTCTTGCCGGACATCTGGTAGGCCGAAGCCAGACGCACCTCGTAGGCTGGTTGCGGATCTCCCTCCGCGGCCGTCTTGAATTCGGTGATGGCCACGTCGTACTTCTTGCGGGTCAGCGCGACCAGGCCGAGGTCGTTGTGCGCCTGCGCCGTGACCCATTTCTTTCCGTCTTCCCACTGCTGGTCGGAGAGCTGCGGATTCGGTTTCGGGGCCGTCTTGAGGGTGTCGATGGTCCCCGTCAGGTACTTTTCGGCCTTGGAGAGTTTCTCCTCTTTGTCGAGGTCGTTTTCCCGGGTGCGCGATGCCAAAAGCTCGCCCAGCAGCAACGTGGCCTGGAAGCTCTTGGGATTGACATCGAGCACGCGTTCGCCGAAAATCTGGGCCTTGTCGGCGTCGCCCTTACCCTTGTACGCTTCGGCTTCCGACAGGAGCGCGGTCTCTTTGAACATGGTGTCGGCGTATTTGGTGAGCAGCTCCTCGGCGGCCTTGATGGTCGCGTCCGCATTGCCTTGCGCCTGGATCAAGGCAATGATGGCTTGTGACTCACCCGCCGATTTCGCTCCCGGCACCATCGGCGCCTGTTGCGCCTGGCCCTGCCCCTGCTGTGGCTCGCCCTTCTTCGGCGGGGCCGCCTGCTGTGCCAACAGGCTCGAAAGACCGGCCGCCAAAGCCAGGGCGCCGGTGAGAATCATTTTTGTCATTCCTAACTCCTTCGATTTTCCTTTATATTATTTCGAAATCAGTTGCGCGCCGTCCTTCGCGGCCTGGCGCGCGTCGTTGGAAGCCCCTTCCACCTGCAAGGCGCTTTGGAAATATTTTCCCGCCGCGTCGCGGTCGCCCGCAGCTACCGAGAGCCTTCCCAGGTAGACCAGCGTCCAGCCCTTCACAAACGGCTCGGGCTCCAGTTCCAGCACTTTTTCGAAAAGCCTCAGCGACGCCTCGGGGTCCTTTTGTTTGGCCGCGATGCGCCCCAGGCCGAAATACGCCGAGGCATGCTGCGGCTTCCGATCGGTCTGCTGCAATGCGTCGAGAAAAAGCTTCTTGGCCTGGTCGAGATCGTTGGACCGATACAGCTTTTCGGCGGCATCCAGGGTCTTGGCCGCGCCGGTTGGCGGTGGAGGCGGCGGCTCGGGAGCCTTCACCACGGCCCGCGTGGGGGGTTCCTTGTTGAAGACGACTTGCGAGAGGCGCGCGTCTTCCTTCACCAGCTCGATGGCGCCCACCATGTCCGGGTAATAAAGCTGCATCGCCTGTTCCTGCTTTTCGTAGACCGGCAGTTGCTCGGCGAAAAAGGGCGCCAGGATGTTGCCCTCCAGCAAAGCCTGCTGCACGGTTTCCGGCCTCTTGTCGAGCCGCGCCTCTACCGCCTTGATCAGCGATTCGGTGGTCAGCAGCAGGAAATCTTCCTTGTAGGAATCGGCCAGGGCCTTGGCCCGCACGGCATGATCGACCAGCGATTTCTTGCGGTCCAGAATCTCCTGGTAACGGGTGGACAGCGGATCCAGCAAATAGTGCAGGTAGGCGTGCCGCACGTCGAAGATGCGCACCTCGGTGGTGGGCGAGATGACGATGGTGTACTCGTTGCCGTAGCTGCGCGTCTGGACCTGGTTGGGCGCGGCCTGAAGCTCGATGAAGATCTGAAAGTGGCGCCCGCGAAAGCCCGAGGTCTGCTGGCGCATGTACGCGTTCACCTGGAGCACGGCCTCGGAAACGGGCTGGTGGTAGCGTTCGATGTACTGGTCGATGCCGCGCTGCGAGCGCTTCCACAAGTCTTCGATGTTGGCTTCTCTATAGAACGCCGACAGGAGCGGGGAAAGCTCCTGCATGGGGCCGGCATCGGGCGGAATCTCGACGTCGCGCATTTTGATGGCGAAATCCGGCGGGCCTCCGGCAGTGAGCGCGAATGAAATATATTGGCTCAGCTCCAGCGTGTCGTTGCGCTGGCGGTGTTTGACGAAGAATTCCTTGATGGCGGGAAGCGACGGGACGTTGCGCTTGGCGAGTTCCTCGCGGATGGCGTTGCGCAATGGGTGGTTGTTGGTGGAGGCGAGGTCGGCATCGTACCCCGCGGCGTTGATTGCCGCCATCACCGTGAACAGGGTGGGGCTGGCATCCAGTTGACCCGTCTCGGGCGCGGCTGCACGGGCCGCAACGGCGATCGCCAGAAGCGCTGCAAGTACTAACCGATACAAGTAGTTCCGCCTAGATATATCCAGTCTACCCCAGGAGAGCGTGGGATGGGGTGGGGCTGGAGTTTCGGCTGCCCCACCACATTCCCATCGGCTATCTCCCCCCAGGAAATGTAGAAAACACCAGGGGCGGGTCGCAGACCGTCCGCGGCCGGACTTCGAGTTTGGCGCCGCGGTTGGCGGCCGCAACCCGAGCCCGCTGCATTTCGCCGTTCTGCCCCGTTGGAAGGTGCCCACTGCGGCCTCTTCCACCCCCACGACACTCCGAATCGACGGGATGACTTCCGCGTACGCCGGCTTTGGTAGAAAACACCAGGGGCGGGTCGCAGACCGTCCGCGGCCGGACTTCGAGTTTGGCGCCGCGGTTGGCGGCCGCAACCCGAACCCCTGCATTTCGCCGTTCTGCCCCGTTGGAAGGTGCCCACCGCCGCCTCTTCCACCCCCACGACACTCCGAATCGACGGGATGACTTCCGCGTACGCCGGCTTTGGAACGGGCGGTGGTGCATGACATGAAAGTGGGATCGCTGGCGGTTGTCTACCGCCGCTGTCCGGTGCAAACGCGGCAGTTGGCCCATTGACAATCGGCCGCTGCTTGCCAAGCTGCCACAAGAGCGCCCCTGCCTTGCGAAGACAAACGCTCAGCGTTTTGCTGATGAATCGCTGGAGACCCCACTCCGAAAACCCGTTCACAAGTTTGGGCGGAGAATTTTCTGTTTAATTTCAATTACTTACGGACCCACCTCACCGCGATCGAATCGAGCGCATGGTAAATCGGAATTAGGAGAAGATTATGCAGGTGCAGAAATCCTCGATTGCTCCCCTGATGACCGTCGACCGGCAAGCCGATCCCTTCACCTCTTTCGACGGCCAAGCCTTTTGCGCCCTCCTTGATCTGCTGGAAGCTCGGGCCAACCTCACCGGCGTCACCCGGCGACTCGCCGTCGGCCGCCGACTCGCTTCCGCCAGCCCCGGCATGCCTCTCCAACAAATTTTCGACCTCGTACTGGCCCGCCTCCCTCCCGCTCCGGCTCGCTCCGTCTCGCCGGGAACCACCCTGGAAGTGCCATCGACCCCGCCAGGACCTTTTGTGACGCAAAGTTCCGAAAAACCCCTCTGTTTGCGTCACAAAATTCCGGGTAGTCTCTGCAACCAACAGAAATATAAGGGGTTAGACAATTATTCTTTTTTACTCTCACACCGGCGGATTTTGCGTCATTTGCGTCACACAAGGCCCCCCTCGCCACGTGGCTGCCCGGGGTCGGCGCCTGCGCAGCACGAGATCCACGCCTCCGATCACGGTGCGGCCGGGCATCGGCACTCCCAGGGTTTCCGGGTAGCAGGCGCCAGTCACGTTGCCGATTTGCAGGAACGCATGCACCCGGCCGCGCCAGGATGCGGCGTAGAGGTCCCAGAGGGCATAAGGGTCGCGGGCTTTACGGTCGAGGACCCCCAGGCGCGTGCGAAATACGAAAGGTGGGTATCCGCTTGACTCAGGTAATTGCTCTGGGAGTGGCTTGGTGGGGCGGTCCCCCTGGACCGCGCGGGACGCCCTCGTTCCGCTGCCGCAAGCGGACGCAGGGGACCGCCGGCAAGGGCGAGGGCCCACCCACGAAGGTCGGCCAACTGTCGCGGCACTTAGCGCGCGCGCAAGCCGAGACGCCGTGGCGCCGAGGATTAACTTGACCGTTTCGCCCTGGGACACGCTGCCGCGCCCAGGACTGCGCTCCTCCGCAGGCCGTGGAAGCGGCGTGCTGGATGGCCGGGAGGGCGCACGATTATCAAAGTCGCGGCCTTGCGACCAGCCCTGCGTATTGGGAAAGTCCGCGGAGGAGGTGGCGCCGCTGACCCAGACACCGCCCGATGCGTCCAGCGCCAGCGCGTTGGCCCCGTCGTCGCCCTTGCCGCCGAGGTATGTGGCCCACACCACACCACTGCCATCGGGCTGGAGTTTCGCGACGAACGCATCGCTGGGTGGCGGGGGGAAGGGCGACGTGGGATCGGCCGGCCCGGCGAAAACCGTTTGCCATGCGCCGCGGGTCGCTGGGAACCTGGGGTCCGACGTGGAACCCGCGACATAGGCATAGCCGCCCGCATCCACCGCGATGGCGGTGACGCGGTTCGCCGGATTCGTAAAGGGCGCAAAGGGAAAATGCGTCGAGCCAAGGTAGGTGAGGTAGGAGAGTGCCGATCCCGCGGGGTTCACCTTGGCCACGAACGCGCCCGTGCGCCACACCGGCAGTAATCCGCTGGCTCAGAAAACAACTGCTGCCCGCGCCGCAATCCTTGGTGCGGCCGACGATGAGCGCCGAATACACGATGCGGTCTCCGGCGGCCGAGATCTTGGTGAGGAATGCTCCGGAGCTTCCCGCAACTCCCATCGAGACCGTCCCCGAAGGCAGACCCGCGGTCACCGGGAAGTTCGGCGCGACGGTGGTACCGGTGACGTAGCCGTTTCCCCGCGGAGTTCGACGGCCAGCGCTTGAACGGCGGCCGGGAAGTAGGTGGAGTAGATCCGCTGGCTGGCGTCAGCATTGAGCTTCACGAGGAAGCCGGGGCCGGGCGTGGATTGAAGCGCGTTGCGCAGCGGAAAGTTCCGCGAGGTGGTGGCGCCGGCCAGGTAGATGTTGCCGGCGGCGTCCACCGCAAGGTCGTTCGCCGAGTCGCTACCCTTGCCGCTGAGGGTGGTAAACAGCACGATCTCACCCGCCGGGTCCAGCTTCATGAGGAAGATCTCGGACTCCTGGCTGGCGAGCGCCCGGCTTCCGGTGAGGTAGGTGTTGCCCGCCGGGTCGGCGACCGCACGCGACACGTGGTAATCGTTCACATCGCCGATGAAGGTGCTGAATTCCGTGGCGGACAGTGCCGAGGACAACAGAAGGAGGAGGACCGCGCGCATTTCACCCCTATTCTAAGACCCGGCAGGCAGGAAAATACCGACACCTGGCCCGGCAAGCGCACATCTTATCCGCACACCGCTCCGGTTACCGTCGCGGCTCCGAACAGGGCCGCGCGCGTCAGAAGCTGTAAAAGAATCGGTTGGCAGGAGAAAGCGACTGCCCCACAAAACGCAAGCCCTTGCGCACCAATGTGGACAGACGCTTTCGTCTGTCAACCCGGCGATCTCGGCGGTTCTTTTACGCCTTCTCAGCGAGCGGTTATGGGGGACGGGCACACCCGCCTGCGGGCCACCTGCGCGCGCCAGGCCGGTGGCCTTATCTCTACCCTGGACAAGTATACTTGTTGACGGTATACTTGTACCTGGTAGAGTTCACGATGCACGATTCAAAGCCAAATTCGCTGCTGCCGCTGCCGACGGCGGTCTTCCACATCCTGATCGCGCTCGCCGATCGCGACCGTCACGGCTACTCCATCATGCAGGATGTCGCAGCCAGGACCGGAGGCAAGGTGCAGTTGAGCCCCGGGACGCTGTACAGCTCCATCCGCCGCATGCTCGAGCAAGGCCTGATTGAGGAACTGGCGGAAAGTCCGGACCCGTCGAGCACCGACGAGCGGCGGCGCTACTACCGGCTCTCGCGTTCCGGAAGGCGGGCGGCGACGGCCGAAGTGCAGCGGCTGAACGCCCTGGTGCAACAGGCGCGCGCTACAGGGCTGGTGACGGGTGCGTGATGTGCGCCAAAACTGTCTACAGGGCGCTGCTTTACTGCTATCCGGCGGCCTTCCGGCATGAGTACGGCAATCAGATGCTCCGGCTGTTCGCCGAGCAACTGGGCGAAGCCCGGCGAACCGGAGGCCAGTTCCAACCCGCGAGCCTGTGGCTGCAAGCCGCCCTGGACGCGCTGACGGTCGCCCCGAAGGAGCACTGCCACGTGATTTTTCAAGACCTGCGCTACGCACTGCGCACCATGGCAACGAGGCCAGGCTTCACCGCCGTCGCCATTCTTTCGTTGGCCCTGGGCATCGGAGCCAATACCGCGATCTTCAGCCTGTGGAACGGCGTGCTGCACACCTCGCTGCCTGCCGTTCACCAACCCGAGCAACTGGTGATGCTCTCCAATCCGGACGACGCGGGGATGTGGAGCGGCCGGTGGGACGGCCGCACCGACGGCCCCCGGTCCTGGCTCACCTACGGCGAATTCGAGCAATTGCGGGACCACGCGGGGGGCTTCTCGGCGATGATGGCGTCGCAAAGCAGCCTCAGTACTTGGCAGGTCCGCTTCGAGGGCGGCGCGTGGGAAGAAGCCCGCGGGCGTTTGGTATCGGGTGGATTCTTTCAGGTTCTGGGCGTTAGCCCGGCGATCGGCCGGGTATTCACGACGGCCGAGGACCGCGCCGAGTCGCCCTACGCCGTCATTAGTTACCTCTACTGGCAGCGACGCTTCGGCGGCCGTCCCGACGTGCTGGGCAAGACCCTCACCCTGCCCAAAGCTGCGCTGACCATCATCGGTGTCGCGCCGCCCGGCTTTATCGGCGAAACCAGCGGGCAGCAGCCAGACCTCTGGATTTCGCTGAGAATGCAGCCCAGCGTGCTGCCCGGCAAGGATTGGCTGCACGAAACGCCTCCCGAAAAGGTGATGTGGCTCCATGTGTTCGGAAGACTGAAACCCGGAGTGACGCAGGCTCAGGCGGAAGCCCAGGCCAACGCGATCTTTCAGGCCGGCTTGGAATCGTTCTATGGCGCCACCGCGTCAGGGGAACGCCGGCGCGAGTTTCTGGATCAGCGTCTCCGAATCCGGCCGGGCACGCGTGGAGCCTCGGCGACGCGCAGTGAATTCTCCCATTCGCTTACCGCGCTGCTGGCGGCGGTCGGCGTGCTGCTACTGATCGCGTGCGCGAATCTGGCCAACCTTCTGCTGGCGCGCGGCGCTGCGCGCAAGCCCGAAATAGCCTTGCGCTTGTCGCTAGGCGCAAGTCGCGGCCGCCTCATCCGCCAACTCGTCACGGAAAGTCTGGCGCTGGCCGCCATGGGAGGCGTGGCCGCCCTCGCTGTGGCTTACTTTCTTCACGGCGCAATGGTGCGGATGATGGCGGAATCCGACTCGCGTTTCCACATGAGTTTCGCCCTGGATCCGCTGGTGTTGGCCTTCGTCCTGGCCGCGACACTCGCCGCGGCGCTGTTGTTCGGCGTACTTCCGGCCTGGCAGGTCACCAAAACCGACGCCGGAGCAAGTCTGAAGGAACAAAGTCGCGGCGCCATCGGCTCGTTTGCCCAGATGCGTTCGGGCCGATTTCTGGTGAGCCTGCAATTGGCGCTTTCCTTACCCTTGCTGGTTGGCGCCGGTTTGCTGGCGCGGACAGTCTACAACCTGCAACGCGCAGACCTCGGCTTTCCCGCTGAACGCCTGCTGCTCGTGCGGGTCGATTTGCGCGAGGCGGCCCATGACACCACGCGCAGCGACAGCTTGCTTCGTGAGCTACTCGGAGAGTTCCAGCGGATCCCCGGCGTGCGTGCGGCTAGTTTTTCGCAACTTGGTGTGTTCACAGGAGGGAACTCCTCGGCAACGATCGAAGTGGAGAGTTACGCGCCGAAAGGAGACAATGACCGCGGATCTGCATTGGATGTGGTGGGCCCCGGCTACTTCTCGACGTTGGGTGTCCCCCTCGCTCTGGGACGCGAAATCCTGGAGAGCGATCATGCCGGCGCGCCCAGGATCTGCGTCATCAATGAGGCCTTCGCCAAACGGTTCTTCGACCGGCGCAACCCCATCGGGATGCGCATCACCTCGATTGGTGACGATAAGCGGACGGCATACCAGGTGGTGGGCGTCGCCAAAAACGCGCGTACCCAGGGACTGCGAGGCGATGTCGAGCCGCGCTTCTTCTTGCCGGCAGCGCAACCCCCGTCCTCCGTGAACAGCCCCACCTTCTTGATTCGCACCGCCACGGAAACCGCGCCGGTGATGGCGGCGGTGCGTAAGACGATCCAGCGCGTGGACGCCTCGCTGCCGATCTTATCCGCCCGGTCGATTGAAGAGCGGATGGCCCCCTTGACGGCGCAGGACCGCACTACCGCGCAACTCGCCGTAGTGTTTGGGTGCGTCGCGCTCACGCTCGCCGCCATCGGCCTGTACGGCGTGCTCTCTTATGGCATCGCGCGCCGCACGGGCGAAATCGCGGTCCGCATCGCCCTGGGAGCCCAACCTGGCCGCGTCATCGCGATGATCCTCCGCGAGACCATCGGACTCGTCATCGCCGGGCCGGCACTGGGCGCGGGCCTGGCCTACGCGGCTTCGCGCTTGATCCAGAGCAGGCTTTACGGCGTCGCTCCCCAGGATCCGCTCACGCTGGCGTTGGCGGCCGGGCTGCTGCTGTTGGTGGCACTCGGCGCGGCGTACTTGCCGGCGCGGAGGGCGTCGAGACTGGATCCGATGGCGGCGCTGCGTCGAGAGTGAACGCGCAGTTCTCACCAGCGTCCGTCGCCTTTCCGCCCGGATGGCCACTTGGAAAGTGGTCCGTTCTTCGAGGCGCAGGTGTGAATAGGAACATGGACGTGGTGGTTCCACCGGGTCAGCGTTATCTCAACGGCTATGTCCGACCTGCCCCAATTCTCCCGTCGTGGCGGGCAGGACGCGCAAAGCTGTGGGCGCCTCGGGCGAATCTTTCAGTGCCTCCCAACCGTCCGGCAGGTCGCCATTGTCGGGCCGGAGGTACTTCCAGTGTGGTCGTTTGATGGTGGCGAGCAGTTCCTTGCGACTCTTGACCGGCATGGGCTGTCCGCGGTAGATCTTTCCCATCCTGGCCATCAGCGATTCAGGCAGAGCGCTGGCGAACAGCATAAGCGGCCAGGTGAAATTGGGCCCATTCATCTTGCGCAATTTCCACATCCAGACGAAGAGCGCACCCACCCGCCATGCCATCGGCCCCCACCAACTGTGCAGCGCGGGCTGCAGGCTCATCTTCCAGCACTTCATCATGATCTGCCACTGGAGCGGTGTCAGTTCCCGACTCTCCTGGACGCCTTGCCGGTCCGACAACCGCGTGTAGTGCAACGGCGTAAAGATCGACGGAACGAAGAAAGCGAACAGGCCGCGGCGCTCCACCTCGTAGAGCAGATCGAGTGTGGCCTTGCAGTCCGCATCGGTCTCGCCCGGATTCCCCACCATGAGGGTCATTACGGGAAACCAGTTGTTGCGGTTAAGCGTGGTGAGCCCCTGGATGACCACACTGGGCCATACGTCGATGGGGAAAGGCACGGCTTTGCCCGGCATGATCTGTTTCGCCATCCGTACCGATGCCGTTTCGAGACCGATCAGCGGCGAGAGGATGCGGCCTTCGGGATGGGTGCTCAATGCCGGGAGCTTCACGGGGCTCTTGTCGAGCAGCACGTCAGACAATTGTTCGATGAGCTTTGGATCTACCACGGCGGGCGCCATGGTGCTATGGCTCAACAGGTGATGCCGGACCCCTGGCGTGCTCACCACATCCCGGTACAGCTCGACCAGGGCTTCGCGGTTGGGGAAATAGAACGGCACGCTGGTATGCACCTGTCCCCAGATGAACATGTCCTCCGTGGCGAGCGAGATCTGGCTGTTGCCCTCGCGCACATTGGCGTGCACGGCTTCCATGATCTTATTTTTCGGAAAGTCGATTTGCGGATTCAGATCCGGCAGGCAGAAGTTGCAGCGCCGTCCGCATCCGGTGGTCATCTCCACGACACCGAAGGTCGTTCGCTTGCGCGGCGTCAGCAGTCCGTCGGCTCCCGTCGGATGATTAACCTGCACGAATCGGGGCAACGGTTCGCCGCGGATCGCCTTGTGAAACAGTTCCAGCGTCTGCTCCGACTCGCTGCGGCCCTCCACAACGCAATCGACGCTCAGTTCCTCGAAGCGGTCCGTCTGGGAGATCTGCCAGCCGCCCGAACCGCCCACAATCACCTTGAAATTCGAGCGGTACGGGCTGTGCTTGAGGGCATCGAACAGTAGCCGGGAGTAGTGAGAATTGATCGGCTCGCGCGAAGAGCCGAAGATGGAAGCGTACACGCCGGCCGCAAACGTCACCCCCAGCGGATTGTGGGTCGACACTCCGATAACGCGCGTGCGCGCCCCGATGAACTTCGGGAGATCTTCCGGATAGCAGCAGGCCACGTCCTCCGCGGGAAAATCCCGCAGGATGGAGGCTTCCACCAATCGCACCCCGGCCGGCATGTAGCGGGCCGATCCGTCCTCATTCCGTTCCACTTCCCGCCACTGCGGATACTTTTGGTTGATGACTCCTTCCATGCGCTTCGGCAGCGAGGCCAAGGCCATCTGGATGAAGTAGCCGGCATGATCGATGGTCTCCGTCAGGGGAGCGGTGAGCACGATCAATTTGCCTTCGCCGGAGGCGCCGATCATGGCAACATTCCCATTCCTATTCGTTGAGCATGGCGTACGGCGCGCCGCTTCCTCAACCCACTTCTCCCGCCCAGTTTACGACAGCTTTTTCGAAAAAAACAGAGGGAGTCTTTTCCAATACAGAATGATCCTGAAGGAGGGGGCTGTTTCCAATACAGAATGATCTTGAACATTTAGTTATGGAAATGTTCCAGGCGCTGTTTGGGGATTGTTTCGGAGTTTCGCATCCTGTGGTCAATGACGG
>JBGPKH010000102.1:0-18230 GCA_041485845.1 Bryobacteraceae bacterium | reverse complement strand
TTGTTGGGGCCAATGGGAGAGGTTGGCCAAGGTGCGCTTGAAGGTCTTAGAGCCTTCGCGCCAGCCTTCGCGGAGGAGGATGGCGGGCGGGGAGTTGCGATTGGGGACGGTTTCGATGTACATGGGAGCATTATATGCTATCCAGTAGACATATACAAGCACAAATAGATAGTTAACATGGGAACATTGTGATGCTCGCGCTTATAGCTTATCTTCCGCAAAATCAATGGTATGCCTCAGAATTGAGGCTTATTTGTTAGGGGAACTTCGGGCTAAGGCGGCACGCAAAAACTTGCCCGTTTCGCAGCCCGGGGACGCGCTGCCGCGCCCAGGAATGCGCTGCTCCGCTCGCTCCGCGTTCGCGAACCCGGCTGCGAGTCGCGGCCGCCAATTCCTGCGAATCCGCTTGCTCTCCTCTCCCTTTTTCTTCTCCGTTCAAATCTCCGCGTCTCCCTTTCTCTCCAGTGGGATCTGGTTATTCTTCCGTGACGCCTAAGCTACCGCGAGTGAATCAGCGTCGCCTGCCGCAGGCGCTCCAACTGGCGCCGCGCGATCTCCGCCCATTGGCCCGCGCTGTCGAGCTTCAAATAGGCCTTCCAATGATGCACCGCCTTGAGGTTGTCTGCGGTGCGCTCGCAGAGCAGCGCCAGGTTGAAGTGGGCGTCCGCGTACCGGGGATTCAGGGTGAGGGCCTGGCGATAGTGATCGAACGCTTCCTTCACACGCTCCTGCTCATCGTAGAGGTTGCCCAGGTTGAATTGTGCCAGCGGATAGCCGGGGTCGGCGGCGATCGCCTGCCGGTAGTACGTTTCAGCCTCGGCAAACTTGCGCTGGCGATAGTAGATGGTGCCCAGATTGACCAGCGCGCCCGCGGCATTGGGGTTCAACCCGAGCACCTTTTCGTAGGCGTGGACGGCCTGCTCCACCGGGGCTCCGGTCTCCTCGAGCTCCAGGCCCTTCTGAAACCAGGCTTCGGATTCGCGGATGCGGTTGGCGGAGTGCCTGCGTTCGGGGAAGACGCGCACGCCGCCCAGCTCGCCGGCTTCGAAATCGAGGAGGATCTGCCCGCTGAGGGCCTCCATCTTCTGCCCTGCCACGTGGACCGCGATCTTCTTGCCGTCCGACACGATGCGCAGTTCGGAGAGCGGCTTTTTCACACCGTCGAGCTTCTGGCGCAGGGACTGAAGCGCACGGCCGATCTGCCGCGGCTGGATGCGGCTTTCGCGCAGTTTGATCAACGTCTGGATGGCGATCAGGTCGGAAAACGAGTAGGATTCTGCGTGCGAAATCAGTTCCTGCCTCTCCCAGCTTCGAAGCTGTCGCTCGGACAGGTTAAACTGACGGCGGACATCCGCGCGCGAGTATTCCTCATTCGGAGCCACGCGCTTATTTTATCAGGGTGTCCCGTAACGCGATTAACGCGGCAAAAAGGGCCGCGCGTAGTACACTGAAAAATCAAGATGAAGAAGTGGTTGCGGCTGGGCGTAGTGGCAGCTTGGTGCGCCGCGGCCGGATGGGCGGTCGACTGGAAAGCGCTCAAGCCGCAAGGGTGCGCCGGCGATTTCGCGGGCGTCATCGATGCCTCCAGCAAACTCGAGTTGGAAAGTTGTTGCGGCGCCGTCGAGCATGCCACGGACGTGCGCATCGCGCCGGCCGCCATTTCGTCGCTGGAGGGTGAGCCGATCGAGGACCTGGCGAACGCCATGGCGCGCGCCCGGAGCGCCGGACAGCAGGGGAAGAATGAAGGGATCCGGCTGCATCCTGCGCGAAATGCGGCCGCATCCTGCACGGCGCGCCGGCGCCGCCGGCAAAGCGGGAGGCGATCGCGATCGCGAAGGAGCGTTTCGGCATCGACCCGCTGCCGTTCGACAAGCTGCTGGACGTTTGCGAGGGGTTGGTGAAGCCCCGCGACGTGGAACCCGCGGCCCTGCTGGGCTCATATTTGAGGGGGATTCCCGGTGGTGATCGACGCGGTGGACCGCCTGGAGAAGTAGGAGACGATTTGTGAGAACTGCTCTGATCGGAACTCTGGTGTTGGTGGTGGCCGGGCTGGCGGCCGGGAGCAAGTTCGTGAGCGTGCGTAACGATCTGGCAGCGCAACGTGAAGCCATCAACAAGGGCTGGGCGCAGGTGGATGCGGCACTCCGGAGCCGCGCGGACCTCCTGCCGAACCTGGTGGAAACGTTGCAGGGAATGGATAAGCGCGAGACGGAAATATTCAGGGACATCGCGGACGCGCGGACTGCGCTCATCAATCGGCACTCTCCCCAGGAAAAGATCCAGGCGAACGACCGGCTCTCGAACGCGCTCGGCCGGCTGCTGGTGGCTACGGAGAATTACCCGCAGTTGCGGTCCGGCAAGAGCTTCCTGCGCCTGCAGGACCAAATCGCAGACAAGGAAAACAGCATCGCCGTCGAGCGCCGCAAATACAACGAGACCCTCGAGCATTACAACGCGCAGATCCAGATGTTCCCCGGCAATATGGTGGCAAGCATGTCGGGATTCACGCGCAACGACGCGTACTTCCCCACGGAACCGGGAGCGCAGACTCTGCCGAAAGCCCAGTTTTAATTCTATGACGCAAACCTTTGCAAACTACATCAATGGCGAATGGGTGAAAAGTTCGACGGCCTTCGACGACCGCAACCCCGCCAACACAGACGAGGTGGTGGGCGTTTTCGCTAAAGGCAAGGCGCAGGACGTCGAGGATGCGGCCTCGGCGGCGGCGGCCGCCCTTCCCGGCTGGTCGGCAACCAGCGGTCCGGCGCGCGGCAACATCCTGTACCGCGCGGCCGGCATTCTGGACAAGAAGTTCGAGCAGGTGGCCGCGGAAATGACTCGCGAGGAAGGCAAGACGCTTCCCGAGGCCAAGGGCGAAGTGCGCCGCTCGATCAATATCTTGCGCTACTTTGCCGGCGAGGGCTCGCGCATGCCGGGCATGCTGGTCCCCTCGGAACGCGATCGCGTTCACATGTTCGCGCTGCGCAAGCCCATCGGAGTGGTGGGGCTGATCACGCCCTGGAATTTTCCGAGCGCGATCCCGGCGTGGAAACTGGCGCCGGCCCTGATTTGCGGCAATACGGTGGTGCTGAAACCGGCGTCCGCGGCGCCCCTGAGCGCGTGGCGCATTGTCGAAGCCCTGCACGAGGCCGGCATTCCGAAAGGTGCGGTCAATTTCGTGGCCGGCTCGGGTGGTGAACTGGGACAGGCGCTGGTGAGCGCCAAGGCCCTCAAGGCCGTGTCGTTCACCGGCTCGTGCCAGATCGGCAACTGGCTGCACGGCGAGGCCTCCAAGCGGCGCCTGCGCATCCAGCTCGAGATGGGCGGCAAGAACCCCACCATCGTGCTCGCCGACGCCGACTTTCCCTCCGCCGTGGAGAATGTGGTGAACGCGGCCTTTTTCTCCACCGGTCAGAAGTGCACGGCCACCAGCCGCGCCATTGTGGAAGACGCCATTTACGATCGCTTCGTGGCCGCCGTCGTGGAGCGCACACGCAAGCTGAAGGTGGGCAACGGGATGGAGCCGGGCATCGAGATCGGCCCGTGCGTGGACCAGGCGCAGATGGATACCGTGCTGCACTACATCGAAATCGGGCGCAAGGAATCGGGAGAGCCGCGCTGCGGCGGCAATCGGCTGACGGACGGCGCGTTCGCCAAGGGGTACTTCCTCGAACCGGCGGTGTTCGCAGACGTGCGGGAAGAGCACACCATCGCGCGCGAGGAGATCTTCGGCCCGGTGCTCGCGATCCTGCGCGCCAGGGACTTCGAAGATGCCATGCGGATCGCCAACAACATTCCCTTCGGCCTCTCGTCTTCCATCCAGACGACCAGCCTCTCGCGCACGTTCGAGTACATCTATCGCGCCGAGGCCGGCCTGTTGACCGTCAACCTGCCCAGCGCAGGGGTGGAGTATCAGCTTCCCTTCGGCGGAACCAAGGAGTCCAGTTTCGGACCCAAGGAACAAGGCCCCGCGGCCCTGGAGTTTTACAGCGACTACAAGACCGTTTACCTCAAATACTAGGGGCTTGTCATGAAACAACATTCTCACCGCTCCCTTTGGCCGCGGCTCAGTAACGCGTCTCTTGCCGAGCCGCGACCGTCCTCGCGTTTGGCGAGCAAGGGAGCGGTCCCGCAATTGGCAACGTTATTTCGTGACAAGCTCTTTAAGGGACTTACTTACACAAAATGCATTTGGGACAAATCAAATCCAATGGCGTGGTGATCGCCGCCGTTTTCGAGAAAGGACTGGCGCGGCCGATTCCCGGCCACAATATGCTGGCCCTGATCCGCCGCTCCGAAGTGGAGAAGGCGCCGCTCGACAAGCTGGCAACCCAGCTTGCCAGCCGCCATCCGGAAGAACTCACGCCGGTGCTGCCCATCCATCCTCCGGAGGTGTGGGGGTGCGGGTGTACCTACGAGACCAGCGCCTCCTTCCGCGACGCCGAGCACGGCACGCGCGAGGGCATGTACGCGCACGTCTACCGCGATCCGCGGCCGGAGATTTTCTTCAAGGGTACGGCGCGGGTGTGCGTGGCGAGCGGCCAATCCATCGGGATCCGGCCCGATTCGCGCTTCACCGCGCCCGAGCCGGAACTGGCGCTGGTATTGGGCAGCCGCGGCAACATCGCCGGCTACACCTTGGCGAACGACGTCTCGGCGTGGGACATCGAGCGCGAGAATGCGCTCTACCTGCCGCAATCGAAAATGTACGACGGTTGCTGCGCGCTGGGGCCGGTGATGGTGACCGCCGGCGAGTTGCCCGATCCGTACCAACTCGACATGACCTGCACGATCGTGCGCGAGGGGCGGGAAATCTTCTCGGGCGGCATCTCCACGTCGAAATTGCACCGGCGGTTCGAGACCCTGATCGAGTACCTGACGCGCGCCAACCGCGTCCCCTGCGGCACGGTCGTGCTGACCGGCACCGGGATCATCGTGCCGGCCGATGCCGCGCTGGCTCCCGGAGATGTCGTGACCATCCGGGTGGCGGAGATCGGCGAGCTCACCAATCGCGCGGCCCTGGTGGAGTGATGGCGGACGTCGAACGCCTGGTGCAGATTGCCGCGGGCCTGAACATTCCGCAGATCCGCCGGCACATCTTTCTCTGCTGCGATCAGACCAAGCCCAAGTGCTGCACGAAAGAGGCGGGGCTCGAAGCCTGGGAATATCTGAAGGGACGGCTGGCCGAGCTCGGCCTGCTCGACCGCGTCTACCGCACAAAGGCCAACTGCTTGCGTATCTGTGAGGGGGGGCCCATCGCGCTGGTCTACCCCGAAGGGGTCTGGTACCACTCGGCGAGCCCCGAAGTGCTGGAGAGGATCATCCAGGAGCACCTGATCGGCGGCCGCGCGGTGGAGGAGTTTGCGTTCGCCCGCGCCCCGGTTTGCCGGTAGCCTTTCTGAGACCTTCAGGCCACAAATGAACACGAATGAAAGCCCAGTTATTCGTGTTCATTTGGGTTTTTGGGTTCATTCGTGGCCTCTTTTGTCTTTCTTACCCCTGCTCTTCCGGGGCCTCGAGCGCATCCAGCAAGTCGGGATTCTTCGCGAAGCGCTTCAGCACCTTGACAATTTCCCCGGTGCGAAAGCCCGCCCGCAGCAGCCGGCGATACGCGGCAGCCAGGTCTTTGTCCTCCGTGAAGAGCCCCTCGCGCGGCGCCAGACGGTACTTGCGGCGGATCCAATCTTCGATCAGGCCTTCCTCGTCAACCTCCTGGTACACCTCTTTCACGGTCCGTTCGGCCAGCCCGGGCGCGATACGATGCCGCCGAAGGTCCTGAATCACACGCGTGCGGCCGTGCTTTTCGTTGCAGAGGCGCGCGGAGGCGAAGCCCTCGGCGAAGCGCCGGTCGTCGAGGTAGCCGCTATCCTTGAGTCGTGCCAGGATATTATCCACATCGCCGGCTTTTTCCGCCCGGCGCCGCAACTTCTCCCGCAATTCTCCCGTCGAATACGCGCGGCCCCCCAGAATCTTCAGTGCGTACCCCCACAGAGCTTCCGCCTTCAGGAGACGCATCTTACGTTCTTCCATGATTCAGTTTCCCCTGGGGAGTATATACTGAAAAATGGTTCAAGTTGTTTAGGAGGATATATGGACAAAAACGGGCTTTCCAGCTTCTTATTGGGACTGGGCGTGGGCGTCGGCATCGGCATGCTGTTAGCGCCGAAGTCCGGACGCGAGACGCGCGAACTCATCAAAGATAAGGCGGGAGAGGGTACGGAGTATTTGAAACAACGCGGGGCGGACATCAAGCAGACGGCCTCCGAGTGGGTCGATAAGGGTAAGGAAGCGCTGGGCCGCCAGAAGGAGACCATCGCAGACGCCATGGAAGCGGGCAGGCAGGCTTATCGCGACGTCGTAGGCCAACCACCGCCTCCCGCCGAAGGCGCGACGCACTAGTGGAATAGCCGGGGGAAGCTCTCTCGCATGTCCGAAGACATCTTTCGCATCGTGGTCACGGTAGCGGTAGGGCTGGCCTCACTCGCCGTAGTGGCACAGGCTTTTCTGGTGCTGGCCCTCTACCGCACCGCCCGAAAGGTGCAGGGGAAATTCGAGCCCTTGGCGGACCGCGCCGAGGCGTTCCTTGCGAAAGTCGAGCCTATGTTCGAGACCGTGGGGCCGGACATCGAGACCCTTGGCCCGGCCATCCAGAAGTTCAAGGCGGCCGCGGACAAACTCGGGCCCATCCTCGACAAGGCGCGCCTGGTAGTGGAGAAGTCCGGTCCCGCTGTCGAACAAACCACCAGGCTGTTGGCCAACGCCAACCGCATTCTGGAAGAGGCGCGTCCCAAGATTTCCGAGGTCTCGACCGAAGTCGTCGGGATCACCAAAGAAGGGCGCGAGCAGGTCGAGCGTCTCGGCGACCTGCTGAACGACGCTGCCGAGCGCGCCCGCAACCGCCTCGAACAGATCGATCATACGGTGGAGAGTACCGTCGAAGAAGTCCAGCACGTGGGCGAAGTGCTCAAGAGCGCCGTGATGCGTCCCGTAAAGGAAGTGAACGGCATCGCGGCGGGTATTTCGGCTGCCGTGAGCACGTTGGTAAAGCGTCCGCGCAGGTCCTCCGTGGATTCCGCCACGCAGGACGAAGAGATGTTTATCTGAGGTAGCTCAGAACGGGTTCACATCCATTCCGGCGATAAAGTCGATCCCTGGATCACCAGCCGCGGGAGGCTTTTGTCATTCGTCAGGAAGAGGTTAACGTTCGACTGCGCGGCCGTCGCCAGGTGGATGGCATCGGCGGAACGCCGTACACTTTACTTCTTCTTCCCCGGTAGCCCCGCGGGGTTGTCGTGCGTCGACCCCGGAACGTGTCGAAGGGCCGATGTCCAACGGCGTGCTGTGGGTGATTCCAGGTTCTCGACCCGCACGCCCGACCGGAACGCCGGTGCCGTTTCCGAGCCGCGACCGCCGTTTCCGAGCCGCGACCAAAGGAAGCGGTCCCGCAATTTGAATCGTTGTTTCGTGACAAGCTCTGAGCGGCCGGAAATGCCGCTCGCGGACGCGTACGGCTCCGTTCGGAGCCAGTAGAGGAGAAAGTTGGGGTCTCCGGTTCTTCCCGCGAGAATCTTATGGCTTGTGGGCGATGGCGTCGATTTCCACCTTGGCGTCTTTGAGCGGCAGGGCGGCCACGATGATCGTCGTGCGCGAGGGCTTGGCATCGCCGAAGAACTCCGCGTACACCTCGTTCATCGCCTTGAAATCGCCGGCGTCGATCAGGTACACGGCGCAGCGCACCACGTCCGCCATGCTGGCGCCGCAGCCTTCCAGAATGCTCTTGATGTTGGTCAGCACCTGCCGCGTTTCCTTTTGCACATCGCCGGAGATGACCTGCCCGGAAATCGGGTCGATGGGAACCTGGCCGGAAACATAGATGCAATCGCCGGCGCGCACGGCTGGTGAATAGGGACCGCGCGGCGCGGGCGCGCCAGGAGGTGAAATGCGCTCGATCATGGGTTAGTGTCCTTCCGCTTCCAGGTATCGTTCGGCTTCCACGGCGGCCATGCAGCCCGCGCCGGAAGCGGTGATGGCCTGCCGGTAAACGCGGTCCTGTACGTCGCCGGCATGAAAGACGCCGGGAACATTGGTCCGCGCGCCGCCTTTGGAGACGATGTAACCGTCCGCATCGGTCTCGATCTGGCCCTTGAAAATCTTGGTATTGGGAATATGCCCGATGGCCACGAAGAAGCCGTCCACGTCCTGTTCCCAAAGCTCGCCGGTTTTGAGATTGCGCAGGCGCACGCCGGTGACCAGGTTCCGGGAAACGTCGAAAACGTGCTCCACCACGGTGTTCAGCAGGTACTTGATTTTGGGATTGTGCCGCGCGCGGTCCAGCATGATTTTCGACGCGCGGAATTCCTCGCGGCGGTGAACCAGCGTGACTTCGGTTCCGAAACGGGTGAGGAAGTTGCCCTCCTCCATGGCGGAATCTCCCCCGCCGATCACCATGATCTTCTTTCCGCGATAGAAAAAGCCGTCGCAGGTGGCGCAGGAGCTCACGCCATGGCCGATCAGCTTCTGCTCCGATTCGAGGCCCAGCCAGCGCGCCGAAGCGCCCGAAGCGATGACGATCGTGCGCGTCTCGATCCACTCGCCTTCGATGTTGAGTCGCAGCGGCCGTGTGGAGAAGTCCGAATCGATGACCGCGCCGTGCATATACTCGGCGCCGAAGTTCTCCGCCTGCTTCTTCATGTTCTCGACGAGGTCCGGGCCGTTGATGCCTTCGGGGAATCCCGGAAAGTTTTCGACGAGCGTGGTGATCGAGAGTTGCCCGCCCGCCTCGTGGCCGCTCACCACCAGCGGCTTGAGGTTGGCGCGCGCGGCGTAGATCGCTGCGGTATTACCGGCGCAGCCCGATCCTATGATGACCACGTTTCGCATCGGTCTGTGGGTGAAAGTCCAGGGTAGCACACGCAGGCGGGCGTACCGGCGGACGATGAGGGTGATATCCCGTGCCGTGCTGTGCCAGAATGGTCCATATCCTGCAACGGAGATGAAGGATGCGCAAGACACTGATCGGATTTATGCTCGCGGGTCTTCTGGCCGGTAGCGCGCTCGCCGCCGACGTGGTGATTCGGGTGGCGCCGCCGCGCCCGATTGTGGAAGAGCGAATCGCCAGGCCGGGTCCGCGTCACGTATGGATTGGCGGCTATCATCGATGGGACGGCCGAGCCTATGTCTGGGTGCCGGGGCGGTGGGAGCTTCCTCCCGGGCGGCGCGGCCGCTGGGTGGAGCATCGCTGGGTCCGGCGTCATGGAGGATGGGTGTTCGTCGAGGGCCGCTGGCGCTAATACGCCGGGCAAGGCAGCACGCGGCTCCAGCGGTAGTCGCGAAGCCCGTCAATCGACGTCCACGTGGGGTGGTAGCGGCCGTACGGATCGATATCCTTGACCTCGCCCCAGCTTCCATCCGGATTCTGCGCGGAGAGCAGATACTCGAATCCGGCGCGAATGAGCCGATCTGCGAAGGTGAGGCCGAAGGAACGCAGCGTATCGAGGTACTCACCCATGGTCTCGGGGTCCTTGTCGACCACCGCCTGGCGCAGGTTTCGCTCGAGGTGTTCGAACTCCTCGGGAAAGCAATCGGGCGAGAGCCGGAACTGGCTGTAGTCGTTGTAAGTGTAGACCACGTGGGTGGCGGTGTAGACGCCCGCGTAGTAATCGTCGCCGTTGTCCGGTTTGCGTGGCGGGTAAGGGCGCAGCGACGGCAGCCAGTGCAGGACGTCGACGTAGTGCGCGCCCAACGTGATGCCGGTGCGGTCGCCGGTGTAGGTGTCGATAAGCGCGTCCTGGTAAAGGTCGTAGCGATTCCAGATCTCGAGCCGCGCGCCGCACCGCGCACAGATGGTCACACCACGCGCGTTCTGCCGGCCGCACTTGCGGCACTCTTTGGGAAGATCGGTTGGAGGCGGCTCTTTGGCTGGATCGAAGCCCAGGACATCCTCCGCTGAAAAGCGCGCCGCGGCTTCGCGAATCTGCCTATGGATTCGGGCGTCGGGCGCGCCGAGACGGCCGGCGGCATCGTCGCCGAAGACCAGGTCGGTGAGCTCGCCCACCTCCAGGTCCATCGGCGCCGTGGGATGAATGCGGCGGTATTCGAGCGCCCGCTCGTGTCCCATGCTCCAGGCCATGCGGCGGAGCTCACGATCGTCGGAGGTCACCGCGATGTTGTAAAACGCGGCCAGGAGATCGTGGCCCCACTCGCGGAAGTACGCGGGGTTGCGCGCGATGGAATCGTAGATGAAATCGAGGCCGCGCCGGATGGCCCGGTCACGCTCTTCCCGCGTGTGGCGCGCGCCGGGCCACAGCGGCGTGCCGTAGTGCGGAGTGGACCGCACAACCAGGGCGATCGCCACCGCCACCAGCGCCAGGGAAGCGAGGACGAGACGCACTAGCGTGGCGTCCCACTTAAGAACTGACAACAGCGCCCTCATGGTCGCGGCTCGGAACCGGCATGCTGAGCCGCGCGCGTAAGCCAGCGGAATAGGGAACGGCACATCAGCGGGACCCCCCGATAGATATCGTGCCATCGGATGAGCCCGAGGGCGCGCCCGGAGGCATCGGCCACCGGCAACACGGATATCTGCGACGGGCGGCGATCCATCCGCTCGAGTGCTTCGCCGAGGCTAGACTCGGGACCGATGGTGACGGGCGTGCGGGTCATGACATCGCCGGCGCACAGGCCGCGGATGTCGTCGTGATTGGTCAAGGCGCGGCGCAGGTCGCCATCGGTGATGACGCCGGCGAGTGTGCCGTGGGACTCTCGCAGGATGAGCCCGAGCGCCAACCGTTCGGCGGTCGCGCCGTGCCGGGAGAGGTCGCCATGCACCGCTTCGGCGGGATGCTGGAACCCGGCGGCGGTACCCGTGCTGCACAGCGTGGCCACGATCTTGCGCGCAATATGGCCCGATTTGCCGATTCCCGTGACCACTACCTTGCCCGGGTGGGCGAGGATCGGATCGGCCGCGCGAATCAATTCGCTATCCAGGCGGCAGGCAGCCCGGGAAACAGAAGCGGCTTCGATCTCCATGGCGGTCCGCGCGGCGCCAAGCCACTCCTGTTTGGCGGAAGACATCGGAAGCTTCCATCATCGCACGGCAGACTGTTTCAGCTAATCTTCAGCTTCCGGACTTACCATAGGAAGCAGGAGATTCATGACACGTACGATCACCATTGTCCTAGCGCTAGCCATCGCCGTGCTCGGCCTGGCTGCCGATCAGACGCTGCAGGTGAAGAACCTGCCTGCCGCCGTGCAGAAGACCGTGCAGGAACAGACGAAGGGCGCCGAGATCAAGAACATCGGCAAAGAGGTCGAAAAAGGCGTAACCCAGTATGAGGTGGAGACCATGGTGAACGGAAAGCACCGGGACTTCAATGTCGACACCAAGGGCGCCTTGCTGGTGGTGGAAGAAGAGACCACGCTCGACAGCCTCCCCGCCGCCGCGAAGGCCGCAATCGAAAAGAAGGCCGCGGGTGGAAAGCTGGGCATGGTCGAGATCATGACCAGGGGCGGTCAGACCCTTTACGAAGCCGCCTGCACCACCAAGGCTGGAAAGAAGACCGGGGTGCTGGTGAAGGCGGACGGGACGGAAGTGAAAAACTGAGGAAGAGGCTCGAATTCCATTTTCCGCTGACGCCCGGCTAATCACGCCGGCCGGAACCTTCGAAAGATGCATCCACATGTTGCAGACCACTCCGCTGGGAAAGGGCGCGAAGGATCATAAGCTGCACGCGGCCGGCGTCGGTCCCGTGAAGGACGGCGACGCGCCGCTGGTGCAGTACCGAAGGAAGTGACCGCCGGCGGCGAGACGGCGGCGGCGTTACGGGATCACGCCTAGCTTGCGGAGAGACTCGTCGATTTCGGGGCGGACAAGGACTCCTTTCTCGATTTCGGCGAGGCGCCTGTGTTCGCGTTCGATCTGGGCTTGCGCGAGTTTCGCGACCTCGGGTGCGTCGTCGAGCGGCACCACGGTCACTCCATCGCGATCGGCGATGATCACGTCGCCGGGGCGGACGGCGACTCCGCCGCAGGCGATGACCGCGCCGACCTCGCCCGCGCCGTCCTTGTTGCAGCCGTTGGGACACAGGCCGCGCGCGTAGACCGGCAGGGTGAGAGCTTGTAAGGCATCGGCGTCGCGCACCGTGCCGTCGACGATCGCCGCGCGCACTCCGATCTTCACCGCGCTGGTGGCGAGCAGCTCGCCGAAGCCCGAGTTTGCCAGGTTGCCTTGCGTGTTCATTACCACGATGTCGCCCGGTACGGCGATGGAGAGCGCTTTGTGGAGCATCAGGTTGTCGCCGGAGTGGCACCAGACGGTGATCGCCGCACCCACGATTCGCGGCGACGGCCAGATGGGCCGGATGCCCCGATCCATGGCGCCGAGGCGCATCATGCAATCGGCCACCTGGGCGCTCGAGGCCGTTCCGAAAGCGTCGAGAAGCGCGGCGTCGGGCCGGCGCCATGCGGCGCGAACGCGAAATCCGGGTTTACCGGCCATGGAGAATCTCCCGGGCGGCAGCGGCCACCCCGGCGCCCGGATCGGCGTGCCAGCCGAGCGCGGCTAGTGTGTCTTCAAGATGGAGGAGGTCCGTGAAGATGTCGCCGGCATCGAGGTCGCCCATGGCGCCGATGCGGATGACCTTCCCTTCGAGCTTGTTGCGCGAGCCGGCGATGACGGTGCGGTGACGCTCGTACATGCCGCGCACGATGTCGGCGCCTCTCAGTGTTTCGGGAACGTGGAGGCAGACTACAGTACTGGAAATGCGATCCGCTTGCGGGAACGAGTGCAGGCCGAGGGCTTCGCAACCGGCGCGGAGCGCCGCGGAGAGGCGTTGGTGGCGATCGAGCACGTGGGGCAACCCTTCTTCGTGGATCATCTCCAGGGCTTCGCGAAGTCCGGCCATGAGCGACACGGGCGTGGTGAACGGCGTTTCGGATTTCTCAACGGAGGCTAGCGCCTTGCGGAAGTCGAAGTAGAAGCGCGGGAGCCGGTCTGCGCGGTTGACGATTTCGCGCGCCTTGGGGCTGAGGCTCACCAAGCCGAGTCCGGGCGGGCACATGAGAGCCTTCTGCGAGGATGAAGCCACGATGTCGATGTCCCATTCGTCCTGGCGCATCTCGATGCCGGCGAGACCGCTCACGGAATCTACCACGAATAGCGTTGGCCGATTGCGCAGGACGGCTCCTATGCCGGCAAGGTCGGCGACTACGCCGGTAGAGCTTTCGTTGTGTACGATGACCACGGCGCGGTAGCCGTTGACCGAGACGCGCGCCTCGATGTCCGCGGGATCCACCGCGCGCCCCCAGGGAATGTCTATGGTATCGACGCACGCGCCCATGGCGCGCGCAATGGCGGCGAAGCGTTCGCCGAACTGGCCGTGCGTGGAGATCAGCACGCGCTCGCCGGGGGCCAGGATGTTGACCAGGCTCGCTTCCATCATGCCGGTGCCGGAGCTGGCGAAGAAGAGCACCGGATTGGACGTTCCCAGGATCGGCTGGATCAGTTGTTCAGCGCGACGGAAGATGGCGCGGAACTCGGGTCCGCGGTGGCTGAGTACGGGCTGCGCGATGGCTTGCCGGACACGTTCGGGGACGGCGGTGGGACCGGGCAGTCGCAGGCGGTAGCGGGTGTCAGGCACGGAAGCCCCCTCTTTCGCGGAAATAGGGGACGAGGCCGCCGGCCTGAATGATGTCGAGCATGATTGGTGGAAGCGGATGGGTGGGGATGGTCTCGCCGGTGGTCTGGTTGCAGACGGCATCGCCGGCGAGGGTGAGCGTGAGGCGGTCGCCTTCGCGAATGCGGGTGGTGTCGCAGATCACGGGCAGCAGGCCGTTGTTCACGGCGTTGCGATAGTACGTGCGGGAGAAGCTGCGGGCGAGGACCGCGCGGATGCCGGCGCCGCACACCGCGGTCACGGCGACCTCCATGGCCGAGCCGCAACCGAAGTTCTTGCCGGCGACGATGAGGTCGCCCGATTGTATGGTGGCGGCGAACTGCGGATCGATCTCCTCGAACAGGTACTGGCGCAGCACCTGCGGATCGAGGCTCTCGCGCTTGCGGCGGGAGGTGATTATGTAGTCGGTGTTGACGTTGTCGCCGAAGATGCGTGCGCGGCCGGTCATGGCTGGATCTCCCGCGGATCGGCGATGGCGCCGCGCACCGCAGCCGCGGCGCAACTGGCGGGCGAGGCGAGAAAGATCGCGGCGTTGCTGTTGCCCATGCGTCCTTTGAAATTGCGGTTGGCGGTGGAGATGACGTTGACGCCATCGCCGGGGATGGCGCCGCAGGTGCCGCAGCAGGAGCCGCACCCGGGAGTCCCGATGACGGCGCCCATGGCGATGAAATCGGCCAGGGTGCCATCGCGGGCGAGCGTCTCGAGCACCGCGCGGGAGGCCGGAGTGACGACCAACTGCACTCCGCGAGCTGGCCCCCCGCCGGCCTTCAGCACGTCGCGCGCTTCGTGAAAATCGCGGACACGGCCGCCGGTGCAGGTGCCGAGGTAGACCATCTGCACGGGCGTGCCGAGCGCTTCGCCGATCGTGATTACGCGATCCACCTGGTGCGGAAGGGCCACCAGGGGCGCCAGCGTGTCGAGCGCAATGACGACTTCGCGGATGTAGCGGGCGCCGTCGTCAGGAACCACCGCGCCGGGGAATATGCCGTTCTTCGCGCCCATTTCCACGGCGAGATTCGAGAGCACGAGGCGGTCATCGAGGTCGAGCCGGTCGAGCGCCGGGCCGTGAAACTCGAGTGCCTGGTAGGTGGCGCCGTCCGCGCCTAATTCCTTGACGAGGGCCAGCGCAATGTCTTTTGCATAGACGCCGTTCGGGAGGCGGCCGGTCAGGGTGACGCGAATGGATTCCGGCGCGCGCAGCCAGATTTTTCCGCCGATCAGGATGGCGGCGAGATCCGAAGAACCGATTCCGGTGGCAAAGGCATTGAGCGCGCCATAGGTCACGGCGTGGCTGTCGGCGCCGACTACCAGCCGGCCGGGCGCGGCGCGTTCCGATTCAACGATGAGTTGATGGCCGATGCCTTCGCCGGCATCCCACAGCAGAATGCCGTGGCGCGCGGCGAACTCGCGCATGCGGTGGTGGAGTTGGGTGGTGGCGCGGCTGGGAGCGGGCGCATAGTGGTCCAGGGCGAAGACGATGCGGTCGGGATCGAAGACCCGCCGGCCGCCCATGGCTTCGAAGTAGTCCAGCGCCATCGGTGTAGAGCCATCGGTGCCGAGGGCGCAATCGACGTCGCAGACGACTACGTCGCCGGCGCGGGCGTCCTGGCCGGATTTCGCAGAAAGAATTTTTTCGCTGATGGTCTTAGCGGGCGTCAATCAGCCCTTAGGATATCAACCCCTAAAACCTAAAGTGGACGCCGGCGGGAGGACCGCCGGCGCCACTCGTCAGGAGCGTGCCGTCTGCACTTTCAGTTCGGCATCGGAGGAAATATCGTTCAAAAGCTCGCGAAGCTGTACCAGCTTCCACTCCAGTTGGCAGCGTTCCGCGTTGGTCAAGCCGTAGACCAATGGCAGCAGCGCGCGACCTTCCGCATAGACCTTCTCGGCCTCGGCTGGAGACAGTTGCACCGCGGCATCCACTCGGGCGTTGATGAAGGCCACAAGCTGGCGGTCCGTCTTGGCCCGCAACTCCACAAGTTTGAGAGATTCCGCCCTGGTGTTCATAATCGTCGGTCCGTATCTACTGATTAGACGTTCGAGCCGGCGATTCGCTTATCAAAATGCCCAAAAAAACCTGTGGAAAGGGCCGTCCCTGAGCGATCGGAGAAGGCTCCGAACGTGGTTTACTGTACCTCGATGTTCTCCACTTTCAAGGTGCTGTCTCCGTCCTTGGCGCCGCTGACCTTCGCCGCGACCTGTGGGCTCGGGGCTTTGTTGGGGTCGGCTGAACGGTCGGCGCGGGACTTCAGAGCCTCGGCAGCCTTGGTGTTGCCGGCGTCATCGAACTTGTAGGGCTTGCCCGAGACTACAATTGCGAACGCGGTAGTAGCGCCGGTAGGATCGCAGGCGGAGGCGGAGGCGCCCTTTTGTTGTTGGTCCATGCAATTGGCATCCACGAGTCTTCCGGTCCAGCTCTCGGCCAATGCCAGTCCAGTGAAAACCGATACGAACGCGCATAGTGTAAGGATTCTTCGCATATTCTCGTCCTTCTCAGATTCGAAAATTGTCGAATGGCGCTTTCCGGGCGAGTCTTTGCACCTCACGTTCCAGACGCGTGTTTGCAATGGCTTCGGGAGTGGCTGGGGGCACAATGAGGGCTGAGGCCGGAAAGAACTTCCTCAATCCGGTAAAAAACTCGTCACAGATCCGCGCCGCTTTTGTAAACGCATACGCCGGCGAGATAGACGGCGCGGGCGGGTTCGCGGCCGAAGAAGTACGGAAGCTCACGATAGTCGGCGTCATCGTGGATGACGAAGTCGGCCTGTTTGCCCGGTTCCAGCGAGCCGATGGAATTTCCGCGGCGCAGGCTGTACGCGGCGTTGATGGTGGCGGCGGTAATGGCCTCGGCGGGCGTCATTTGCAAGTGAGTGCAGGCGAGGGAGAGGACCATGGGCATGGAGGCGGTGGGGGAGGAACCGGGATTGAAGTCGGTGGCCAGCACAACGGGCAGGCCGAGATCGATCATGCGCCGCGCGGCCGGATAGTGAATGGACCCGAGATTGTAGACAGAGGCCGGAAGGAGCACGGGCTGTACGCTAGCGGAACGGAGCGCGGCCAGGCCTTCGGTGGTGGTGGCTTCCAAATGGTCCGCGGTGGATGCGCCCAGGTCGGCCGCGAGTTTAGCCCCCGCGTCCGCGGTGAACTGATCGGCGTGCACACGAAGACCGAATCCCAGCGAGCGGGCCGCGCTCAGTACGATACGGGCTTTGTCCGACGGAAAGACGGAAGGCTCGCAGAACACGTCGCAATACTCCGCGAGACGCTCTTCGGCCACTCGCGGCAGCATCTCCTGCGTGAGGAGACGGATGTAGTCATCGATGCGCCCGCGGTATTCGTCGGGGACCTCGTGCGCGCCGAGGAACGTGGGTACGTATCGAAGCGTCCCATCCGCGGCAAGGCGCCGGATCACACGCAGGATCTTCAGCTCCGACTCGAGCGAGAGGCCGTAGCCGGATTTCGCTTCGATGGTGGTGGTGCCGCCGCGGTGGAACCACGCGCGATATCGACGCGCTGCGTCCAGCAGTTCGGATTCGGTGGCTTGGCGGGTGCGCCTTACGGTGGAACGGATTCCCCCGCCACGGGCCGCGATTTCCGCGTAAGTGGCGCCCTCGGCGCGTTGCTCGAATTCATCGGCGCGGGTGCCGGCGAAGACCGGATGCGTGTGGGCGTCGACGAAGCCGGGGAGCACGATCCGGCCGCCGGCATCGACGATCTCGGTGTTGGGGGAGATGAGGCGTTCGACTTCCGCGCGGCTTCCGACGGAATGAATGCGGTCATCGCGGATCAGCATAGCGCCATTGGGGACGATAGCAAGGTCGCGCATCTCGGGGCCGCTGCGGGCGCGTGCAGGGCCGGCGAGGGTGACGAGTTGCGCGCAGTTCCAGAGGGCCAATTCTTTCATGAGCGGGTGGCGGGCGGGAGGCGCCCCACATCATGTTCCCGCGCGAAGCGGATGGCGTCCTCGTAGCCGGCATCGGCATGGCGAATCACACCCAGCCCGGGATCGGTGGTGAGCACGCGCTCGATGCGGCGCTCGGATTCGTCGCTGCCATCGGCGACTACGACCATTCCGGCATGCTGTGAATAACCGATGCCCACGCCACCTCCGTTGTGAATCGAAATCCACGACGCGCCGGCCGCGGTGTTGACCAGCGCGTTGAGCAGCGGCCAGTCGGCGATGGCGTCGGAGCCGTCGCGCATGCCTTCGGTCTCGCGGAAGGGCGAGGCCACGGAACCTGCGTCCAGGTGGTCGCGGCCGATGACGATGGGCGCGCGCAACTCGCCCGAACGCACCAGGCGGTTCATGGCCACGCCGAATTCCGCGCGCTCTCCATAGCCCAGCCAGCAGATGCGCGCGGGCAGGCCCTGAAAGTGAATGCGGCGTCGTGCCAGCGGAATCCAACGCGCAAGCGTTTCGTTGTGCGGGAAAAGTTCAAGGGCGAGGCGGTCGGTGCGGTAGATGTCCTCGGGATCGCCGGAGAGCGCCACCCAGCGGAAGGGGCCGCGGCCTTCGCAGAAGAGCGGGCGGATGTACTCGGGCACGAATCCGGGAAT
>JBGPKH010000101.1:0-18319 GCA_041485845.1 Bryobacteraceae bacterium | reverse complement strand
GTCCGGACATCGGCCACGGTCTCCAGCTCAAAATGAAACAGCTCGGAGAGGGCCTCCCGCCCGTGAAGCTCGGTCAGAAGCAGAACATCCTTGCCGAGGGGCGTCGTCAGATTGATGGGCCGGTCGGTCTGTACGTAGTTTGCCATTGCGTCCTCCGTGCGCGAGAGTTGTCGATGTTGAGGAGTCAGGAGCTTCCGAAGAGACCGGCGGCAAGACCGCCGGTGCTACTGACTCCCGACTGCTGACTTCTGACTCCCATGTCCCGCAACTCTAGCAACGCCATTGCCTAGTTATAAACAAATGCACCGTCGGCCCCCAGCGATACATGGATGGGAGCGACCTTCTGCCGCTCGGCCATTCTGCTCAGGATCCGGCGGGAGACCTCCGGCAGCAGCGTGTTGGTCAGGATGTGGTCCACATTGCGCGCGCCGCTCTCTACCTCCGTACACCGCCGCGCCACTTCTTCGACCAACTGCTCGTCGTGAGTCAGCGCGATCTTGTGCGTCTCCTGCAGCCGCCGCTGGATCTTTCCGAGCTTCAGGCGCACGATCTGCTTGAGCACTTCGTCGCGCACCGGGAAGTACGGAATGATCACCAGGCGCCCCAGAAACGCCGGCTTGAAGATCTTGTTCAGCTCCGGCTTCAGCGCCTTCACCAGACCCTCCGAGCTGGGCATCGTCTCCGGGTCGGCCGTCAATTTCATTAACGTATCGGTGCCCGCATTGGATGTCAGAATGATAATCGTGTTCTTGAAATTGATCTCGCGTCCTTCGCCGTCTTCCAGCATGCCCTTGTCGAATACCTGGAAGAACAGCTCCAGCACGTCGGGATGCGCCTTCTCCACTTCGTCCAGCAGGACCACCGAATAGGGCCGCCGCCGCACCGCTTCGGTCAGCACGCCGCCCTCGCCGTAGCCCACGTATCCCGGAGGCGACCCCTTCAAGGTCGAAATCGTGTGCGCTTCCTGGAACTCCGACATGTTGATCGTGATCATGTTGCGCTCGCCGCCGTACAGCATATCGGCCAGCGCCAGCGCCGTCTCGGTCTTGCCCACGCCGCTCGGTCCTACCAGCAGGAACACCCCGATCGGCTTGCTGGGATCCTCCAGGCTGGCCTTCGAGGTCCGGATGCGTTCGCTGATCATGGACAGCGCGTGGTCCTGTCCGATGACCCGCCGTCCCAGGTGATGTTCCAGCTTGAGCACGGTCTCCACTTCATCTTTCAGCATCTTGCCGATGGGAATGCCGGTCCAGCCCGACACCACTTCGCCCACGATGTTTGCGTCCACGCACACGCGCATCAGCGGGGTCTCGCCTTGCAGTCGCTCCAGTTCGGCGTTGAGCCCGGACAACCGGCTGCGCAACACCTCGGGATCTTCGACCGGCGGCGGAGCGGGAGCAGCCGGGGCAGGCGCGGGCGCCGCGGCGGCAGCCCGGGCCGCGCCCTCCAGCTTCCCGCGCACTTCCTGAATCCGGGTCACCAGGTCGCGCTCCTTCTCCCAGCGCGCTTGCATTACCGCCAGGCTCTCCTCGATCGCCGCCGACTGTTTGGCAACCGCCAACTCGGCATTGAGCTCCGCCAACTGGCTGCGCCACGCCACGGCAGGGTCGACCGGCGGGGGGGCGGGGGCGGCGGCCGCCGTCGCGGCGGGCGGCGCCGGAGTCTCACCCTCCAGCTTCGCGCGCACTTCCCGAATCCGGTTCACCAGCTCGCGCTCCTTCTCCCAGCGCGCCTGCATTCCCGTCAGGCTCTCTTCGATCTCCGCCTTCCGTTTGGCGATCGCCTCCAGCCGCTCCCCATGGTCCGCTCCCAGCGCCGCCTCGCGCTCCAGGATGCGAATCTGAGTGCCGCAATCGTCGATCTCGCGCTGCGCGTCTTCGATGGGCGGCGGCGTGGCGTTCTGCCCCAGCGAGAGCCGCGCGCAAGCCGTATCGAGCACGCTCACCGCCTTGTCGGGAAGCTGCCGGTCCGCCAGGTACCGGTGCGACAGTTTTACCGCCGCTGCCAGCCCTTCGTCGAGGATGCGCACATTGTGGTGCTTCTCCAGGATGGGCGCCACGCTGCGCATCATCACCCCGCACTTCACCTCGTCCGGCTCTTCCACCTTCACTACCTGGAAGCGCCGCGCCAGCGCGGGATCCTTCTCGAAGTACTTCTTGTACTCCGACCACGTGGTCGCGGCGATGGTGCGCAATTCCCCGCGCGCCAGCGCCGGCTTCAGAATATTAGCGGCGTCGTTCTGCCCCGCGGCGCCGCCCGCCCCGATCATGGTGTGCGCCTCGTCGATAAACAGGATGATCGGCGTGGGCGAAGCCTTCACTTCCTCCACCAGTCCCTTGAGACGGTTTTCGAATTCGCCCTTGATGCCCGCGCCCGCCTGCAGCAGGGCCAGGTCGAGCGTGCGCACCGTGACCTTGCGCAGCACCGGCGGCACATCGCCGTTCACGATCCGCACCGCGAACCCTTCTACCACGGCGGTCTTTCCCACGCCGGCCTCCCCCGTGAGAATGGGGTTGTTCTGCCGCCGCCGCGTCAGGATGTCCACGATCTGCCGGATCTCGAAATCGCGCCCCAGCACCGGATCGAGCTTCCCGGCCTTGGCATTATCCGTGAGGTTGACGGTGTACTGGTCGAGGTTCGGCGTCTTGCCCCCCACCCTCGGGATGCCGCCAGGACCCGGCGCGCCGGCCGGCCCGGCGGCAGCCGGCTCCAAAGTGCGCTCCAGCGAATCGGCAAAGATCGCCGGCAGGATCTTGCGCAGCGCTTCCGGCTCGACCTTCTGCAACTCCTTGCCCATCTCGCGGACGAGCCGCGAGAGCTCCTCGTCGGATACCAGCGCCAGGATCGCAAACCCGGTGCGCACCTGCGCGCCGTTGAACTCGAGCGACCCGATGGTCCACGCCTCGGTCAGCATCTTGAACAACGTGGGACTGAACGCCGGCGTCCGCGCATTTCCGGTCTTCAGCTTGTCCAGGCTGCGCGACAGCTCGCCCGAGAGCCGCGCCTTGTCCACGCCAAACTGCTTCACGATGCGCGAGAAATCCGATTCCGCCACATCCATCAGTTTCATCAGGAAGTGCTCGATCTCGACGTTGTAATGCGTGCGCGCCAGGCAAAGCCCCGCCGCATCCTCCACCGTCTTGCGAGTCGTATCATTTAGTCTGTTAACGATTGCCTTTAAACTGATCGCCATAAGAACCCCCCAAAATCGGCGGCTAAACTCTTCATAATTCCAGAATCGTGTCTCCCGGGTCCCGCCTGAAGTTGGCCGTCTTCACCCACGACGTCCACCCCAACTGCGGGCCCGGCTCCGGCTTCAATTCGCAAACCGGCACTTCCGCCCTCTTCAAGATAAGCTGGACCTCCACATCGTACTCCTTCCCCGTGAAAAACCGGGCCAGCGCGCGAACGTGGCGGTACGCCTCGCCCCCAGGCAGAAATTCCATGTACCGCTCCAGCGTCAGCGGGCCGATCTGAATCCGCACCCGCGACTGCTGATCCCAGATTTCGTCCCCCACCACCGCCCCGAATCCCACCTGATCCGAATAACTCGGCGTCTCGCTCATCGAGCACTGCGACTCCTTATCGATGGGATACCACGCGCCCACGAACTGTTCGATCTCCACCGGCACGCGGAAGTAATCCGCCAGCACCTGCCGCAGCACCGTCGCCGAACGCGCGTGCAGCGAGAGCAATCCGGCATAGAACAACAGCGAATCGTCGGAGACGTCCTGCCGGTCCTGCAACCCCGGGGTGGCCAGGCCGAGCAGCGCCAGAAGGTGATGCGAAAACGGGTCGCTCTCACCGCGCTCGTACGGAATCGTGAACCGGTACTTCTCCCACGCCTGGTAGAACAGCGAGATCATCCGGTGATTGAAGATGTCGAAGAAATCGCGCATCGTGCGGTCGCGCGCGCGCAGACGTTCGATCACCAGTTCGCTGTACATCAACGGAAGCACGCCCGAGGGGCCCGTCAGCCCCATGAAGTTCACCCGCATCCGCACGGGACCTTCCGCCGGCCGTTCCAGCTCCTGGATCTGGCTGGCGGGGAATGCCACCGGCGCGTGCGATCCGAACCGCACCGCCTCGTCTTCCGGATTCGTGAACCTGCCGACCACCTGCCGTTCCAGGTCCATGTGCATCAGCAGACGGACGGCCTGGAAGAACTCGAACAGGTACGGCTCGCGGTCGAGCGTGTCCGCAATCGGCCACCGTTCGAGATCCACGCGGGAAGGAGTGGTCAGAGCAGTATCTTCCGTCCGGCCCGGGGTGGCCACTGTTTGAGAATCTCCTTTCTCTGGCGGGTCTTCACGCGCAGTTGGCTGAAGCTGTTCATGGAAACGTAGAGCCCCAGAAAACACTCCAGCACCGCGGCGAACAGGTACACGCCGCTGCCCACGAACTGGTCTTCGTCGAACTCCATCTCCACCTGCGTGCCGCGGGCGAACGCCATCCCGTCTTCGGAAAGCACCCGCGCAAAGTGCCGGCGGCTGTTGAGCGACACCAGCCCCTCGATGTGTTTCTCCGAATAGGTGGACCCGGTGAAGTTGTACAGGCGCAGGATCTCCTGCAGCGCATCGCGCCCGCCATCCACCAGCGAGAGGTAATTCAGCGAAAGCTGGGAAATGAGCCGCCACAGCGAGTCTTTCGCCATGGGCGGCCGCACCGTGTCGGTGGGCTTGATCAGCGCCACGATGCGCTTCAATGGGACCGTGCCTTCCAGCTCGAAATCTCCGTTCTCACTGCCGAAAGGCAGCCTCGCGGGAACATCGCGATTGGTGCATAGCGTGCGCACTATCAGGGCATCCACGTTGGGCCTTACGGGGTGCGACGAGAGGTCCACCAGCGAAAGAAAGACTTCCGTGCCCTCGTCATCGCGGTAGCCCGAAGGCCGCCGCGCCCCGCGCCAGAAAGCCTGCACCTTCGACCTGCCCAAGGCGTGGTGGTACGAATACAGCGGCTCGAAATGGGTGATCTCCTGGGTCTGCGGGTTGGCGCTCGCCACCTCGACGACCTCGAAAACCTCCAGCGCCCGCCGCCGGCTCACGTCGGGGATCACCTGGTATTCGTAGCGCGTGTGGTCCAGCAGGATGGGCTCCGCGGTTTGCGCAAACAGGTTGACGATCGGCGAGCATCCCAAGCGAAAGGTCTTGGTGGAGACGCCCAATTCCAGCATCTGCCGCCGGTCGCTACGCTCGAACTGCGAGATCAGCAGGATCACTTCGGCGCGCGCGCCGAAGCCTCCCTGACATACCTTTTCGAGGCCGGTCAGGTCCAGAAAGAAGAATTTCTGGGGGAAGCAGAAGTACTCCTGCAACAGGCGATAGCCCACGAACGAGCGCCTCGGGTAAGGCAGCACGCCCTCGTCCTCCGCGAAGCCCACGGGCCGCAGCGCATCGGGCGGAAGATACACCGGCTGCACCTTCGACCGCGGCTTGGGATCGCGAATGATAACCTGCACGCAGTTGTTCGACAGCAGCTCGTAGAGCGAATGGACCATGCCGCTCTCGCCGCCCAGGTAGAACCGCAGCGAGTTGAGCGACAACTGCGGGAAGGTAATGTCGCCGGTGCAGCGCAGGTCGATGCGCGCCGCCGCCACGGCGTCCGCGAACTTCACCGCGGGCTGCAGGCGGTCCGGCGTCTTGAAGTCCGCCTCCGCCACTTCCACCGGCCAGAACGTCACGTCGTAGCAGGTGCGGAACTTGCACGGAACGCCGTTCACCGGACGCGAATTCAGCACCGAACCGCTGTCCAGCTTCAGACCCGTTTCCGGCGACACCTGCTCGTTGTCCACCTGGAACTCCGCCACCGACATGGAAGGTATCGGCCGCAGATAGTGCGGGTACAAGATGCTCAGCAGCGACTCCGTGATCTCCGGGAATTCGTCGTCGATCTTGAGGTGCACGCGCCCCGCCAGGAACGCGAACGCCTCCACCATCCGCTCCACGTGCGGGTCTTCGCACTTGTCCTCTTCCAGCAGCAGGCGCGAAGCGATCTTGGGATACTTGGCCGCGAACTCCGCGCCCATCTGGCGCAGGAAGCTCAGCTCGCGCTCGTAGTAGAGCAACAGGTCATCCCGCACTCGGATCTCCCTTCACCTGGTACTCGCCACTGGCAAGCTGCAGTACCGTGTCGAATGAGATGTGTTCGGGCGCGGGGGACATCTGGAGCATGCCCTCGATCTGGAATCGCACCACGAACTGGGTGCCCGACAATTCTCCGACCGGCACCACCCGCACCCGCCGCAGCCGCGGTTCGAAGATCGCCAGCGCCACTTCGATCAGGCGCCCCAGGCGCTGCCGGTCGCGCTCCGATTGCCAGCTCAGCGACGTCAGATCCGGCAGTCCGTAGTTGAAAACCGAGCGTTCCAACTCCTGGTACTCGCTGCCCGCCTCCTCCGGCGTGCGCCGCGTATTCAGGAGCCAGTCGAGATCGCGGCGCAGCGACGACTTCAACTGCCGCACGGATTGCGCGCGCGTGGGAGCCATCTCCTGCTGTTCTTTGGGCTCGCGGTCGATCAGCCGCTCCAGAACCGATTGCGTGACTGTGTGTTCCGGTTCCCAGCGCGGCATACCCTTATCTTTCCAGCTTCATGGCTTCCAGGGGATTCAGCTTCCAGATCAAGGCATGCAGCCGTTCGCGCTCCTCCGAGGAGCCGTCGGCTTTCACCAGGCAGGTATAGAGCAGGGAAAGAGGGCACGCCAGCATCTCCCCAGCCTCCCATTCTTCCAGCTTCCTTTGCTCGATCTCCCCGGCCGCGTTCTGCAGCATGGGAAGGGCGACGGCTTCGTTCTCCGCAGCCATGGCGAGCTGCGCCAACTGAATCTTGCGCTGGAACCGCCCTCGCCCGCTGGGCTCCCGGGCAGCCTCGCGCATCAATAGTTCGGCTCCCGCCTCGGGGCGCCCGGCGCGCGCCGCCTCGATCGCCAACTCCACCGAGCGCGGCACGGCAGACGCGGGAGACCCGTCGTCGAATCGCGAGCCGCCGATCCCGACCTGCTTCCTGAGCCACGCCAGAGTCTCAGCGTTAGCCGTCGGCATATCGTCCATCATGGTCAACTCGGGGAGCTTGGGATACTCCTCCAGCAAGGTCTTCAACTCGGCGATTACGGCTCGGCGGACGGGCTCGAAATAACCGCCCAATTCGGAGCAGGCTCGTGCGAAATATCGTTGCAGGTCCAGCCAGCCTCTTCCGCACTCCATGCCCATGGTGGTCTCCGCGGTTTCCAGCACTTCCGTCCAGTTCGCCTCCAACGCCAACCGCCTCAGCTTCTGGCGGATCTCGAAAGGCGGCGCCCCCAGATTGGTCGGGTCGATGGTCTTGCCCGCGGCGCGCAACTCGCCCCAGCGCAACGCCCGCAGCATCAGATAGGATGCCGGATTGTAGGGGTTCTGCTGCCGCATATACCGCGCCGCGGCTACCACTTGCTCAACCGCGTCGTCCCAGCCCCGGATCTCGGCAGAGAGTTGGATGGCGGGCCTTTTTGCCGGCGCCACCGCGGTTCCCGCAGTGCCTCTGGAGGGCGCCGGTCCCCCGGACAGCGGGTCCGCTGCTCCTGCGGCGGCAGCTTCCGTTGGTGCGTCCGGTTCCGTCTCCCGCTTCTTATTGAGCAGAATGCGAACGGTTTGCCGAACCTCTTCGAGAGCTTCCTGTGTCTGCCGGAAGGAGGGGCTGACCTTGCCGAACTTTTCGTCGCACAGTTGCGAAAGTTGACTGAGGGAATCCAGGGCCCCGGTGAAGGTCTGCTCCAGTTCCACGTAGAACTTTTTCGGCGTGCCCTGAAAGTCCTTGTCGAACTGCTCCTCGGTGATTTTTCCTTCGTCGATCTTCTCCTGACGGATCCGCTGCTTCTCGTAGTTGTCGGCAACCGAAGCTTCGCTCCCCACTTCCCGCGATTCGCGAAATCTGATCCAGCCGTATCCGCCGCTGGTAATGGGCGAAGTCCGGATCGCCAGCTCCAGATTGTCGTTTCTTTCCCCTAGCCAGCGCAGCGGGGACGCGCGAAATTCGGCATCGCCGTCTTCCAGCTCGGGATAGAGCCCGTCCCAAAAGTTCTCGAGCAGGCCCCGGATCAGGTCCAGGCACTCGCGAAAGCCGGCGATGCCCTCGCGCCGCAGTATGGCTTCCGCCAGCCAGGCGGCGAGCTGCAAATCTTTCGTCTGGGTGGCTAGAGCTTCGCCGATTAACTTGATGGTGAGCTGCCAGTCGGCCACCTTGCGCTCGCGCCTCCACTCCCCCTGTGGGGCGTCGTCGTCTTCGCGCCGCGCTTCCTTGATCTTGTCGTAGGTGGGAGAGTACCAGAGATTCTCGCCTGCGGGACGGTCGGGCGATATCGGATTCAGCAGATCATTGCGTAGTAGCATGGCTTTGCGGGGCTTCTTCGCCTCCCGCCATCTCCAGGTGCCTTAGCTCCAGGAGTGGGAAATCCTCGCCGTCCACGAGCAAGGTCTTTTGCCCGAACGGAACGGCGTCTCCCCCCTCCTGCTCTTCCCACACAGTAGCACGACCTAAACGCACTGCGTCGTCGGCGTGCCGGAAGCTGAACGGAGACAGCCCGGGCACCAGCACTTCGCCCAACTCCATGGCCTTGAATTTCGGTCCCGTGCGCACCAGGCACGGCGCCCATAGCAGGTCGCGAAGCCGCTTGGGCGGCTGCATTTGGAGGGACGCGATGTGCGCCAGCGGCAGCCACATATACTGTCCGGCCGCGTACACCTCCAGCCGCGGACCGATCCGCGGGTCCGCATCCTCCAGGGATTCGAACGGCTTTCCGTTCAGGGTGCCGCGCACCGGATCCTGCACGGTTACCGGATAGTCCTTCCTGGCGAACAGATCGTTGCGGCTGCGCTCCGCCGCCAGCGCCGCGCGATACAGCAGGCCGCCGGTGGCGGCATCGATGCCCGCGCCCGCCAGCACGTCCAGGTGCTTCTCCGCGCGCTCGTATTCGCCCGCAAAGCACAGCAGCTCGAAAAGAAAGGTCCGGCGCTTCTGATCTCCCGGGTTGTCGCGCAACTCCGCGCCCAGCGCCTGAATGGCAGCGCCCAGATTGCCCGCGCGGTACAGTTCCGTAGCAGTCATCGATGATACCCAAATAGCCCCGGCCCGTCCGGCGCATCCGGACGAGCCTGGGGGCTGGCAAGAGTGGTTAGTACTTCTTGTTCGCGATCTGGTCCCATCCGCCGTGGATGGCGGGAGCCTGCGAACCGTCCAGCTTCTGCGGGTGATAGTCGAACCCGACCCTTCCGTACGCCAGGGAGAGGCTCTCAACGGGGCATTCGTCACTTTGGCTGCCGACTTGGAGCGAGGTCACGAACACGTTCTCCATCGCGTAGGTCAGAAAGTCGATCTGCCCGCCGACTCCCGCCGCTTTGCGGACCACCATTCTCCCCTTCGCGAAGTGCTCGCCCGTGCAGCACTTCTGGAACAGCACCGCGCTGGATTTATCGACTACCTTCGTGATCTTGAGTTCTCCCACCGCCGTCTTGCCGGAACCCGCGCCGCCAGTGGCCGAACCGATTGTCGTCAGGTGGCTGACTCCAAAGCCGTACGACTCTATTTCCACCCATCCACGGTACTTATCGTCTGTTGACTCGCCCTCCATGGCGTCGAGCTTCAAGAAGGCATCAAATGCCATACGTGGCTACTCCAGGTGGTTAGTACTTCTTGTTCGCGATCTGGTCCCATCCGCCGTGGATGGAGGCGCCCGGCTTGCCGCTGTCCAACTGAGGCGTATAGTCGAATCCGACCTTTCCGAACGCCAGGGAGAGGCTCTCATTGGCGTTCTCCTCGCCGCCCGCGCTGGAGAAATGGATCGACGTCACAAACACGTTCTCCATCGCGTAGATCAGATACTCCATCTGTGTTCCACCCGCTTTGCGGACAATCAGCTTCCCTTTCGAGAAGTGCTCGCCGGTCGCGCACTTCTGGAAGAGTACTGCGCTGGATTTATCGACGACCTTGGAGAGCTGGAGTTCTCCCACCGTCGTCCTGCCGGAACCCGCGCCGCCCGTGGCCGAACCGATCGTGGTCAGGTGGGTGACCCCCATGCTGAATGACTGTATTTCCACGTATCCTTTGTACTTATCGTCTGTTGACTCGCCGTCCATACCTTCGAGCTTCAAAAAGGCATCATATGCCATATTGTGATTCCTCCTATCGAACTTTGGTTGATTGTTTGTGCGCCGGCGGCCTGTTTACAAGCCGCCGGCGACCTCCGTCGTTTACCGAGCCCTTTGCGGAAGGTCCGCGACCAGCCGCAAAGAAATCGAGAGTTCGTCCAACTGGAAATGGGGCTTCAGGAAGGCAATGGCGCGGTAGGCTCCCGGCTTGCCTGGAACCTCCATCACCTCGATCCGGGCATCTCTCAGCGGTCTCCGCGCCTTGACCTCTGGTGCCACTTCGTCGTTCCCCACCACGTACAGCAGAATCCATTGGTTGAGGAAGTTTTCGCAGTCCTTCCGCGACATGAAGCTGCCGATCTTGTCGCGCATCATGGCCTTCAGGTAGTGCGCAAAGCGGGAAACCGCCAGAATGTACGGCAACTGTGTCGACAGCCGCGCATTGGCGTTGGCCGCATCCTTGTCGTACAGCTTGGGCTTCTGCGCCGATTGCACGCTGAAAAATGCCGCGTAGTCCGTGTTCTTGCAGTGCACCAGCGGAACAAACCCCAGGTCCGCCAGTTCCTTCTCCCGGCGGTCCGTAATGGGCGATTCCGTGGGGCACTTCAGCGCGATGTCCCCTTCGTCGGTGGTGAAGTTGTGCGTCGGCAGGCCTTCCACCAAGCCGCCGCCTTCCACACCGCGAATGGCGGCGCACCAGCCGTAGTGGGCGAAGGCGTTCGTCAAACGCGCGCCCAAACAGTAGGCGGCATTGCCCCACAGGTACTTCGAGTGCTCCGTGCCGTCGACTCCCTCCTCATAGTTGAATGCATCCACGGTCGCTCCGGCCTTGCCATACGGCATGCGCATCAGGATGTGCGGCAGGCACAGCCCCACGTACCGTGAATCCTCGCTTTGGCGGAAGCTCTTCCACTTCGCGTACTCCGTGGTGTCGAAGATCTTTGCCATGTCGCGCGGAGCGTCAATCGACGTGAAGGTCTCCATGTTCATCATGTCGGGCGAAGCCGCCGTCAGGAACGGTGCGTGTGCCGCGGCCGCCACGTTCGAGACCTTCTCCAGAAGCTCGATGTCTTCCGGATGCTTCCCGAATTCGTAGTCGCCGACCATCGCGCCGAACGGAGCGCCGCCGAATACACCGTACTCTTCTTCGTAGACCTTCTTGAACAACGCACTCTGGTCGAACTCCGGCGCGCGCTGCAGATCCCGCAATAGCTCCCGCTTGCTGACGTTGAGGATCTTGATCTTCAGCATGACGCTGGTCTCGCTCTGGTCCATCAGGTACTTCAGACCCCGCCACGAGGCTTCCAACTTCTGAAAAACCTGGTGGTGCAGAACCTCGTTGAGCTGGATCGAAAGCAGGTGGTCGATCTGGGAGATGCGTGCCGTGATCATGGCCTCGGCGTCTTTCGAGACCGTCATGGAGCCATCCAGAACCTGGGCCACGAATTCCCTGACCAGGTTCTTGCCACGCTCCTTGGATGCCGGGTCCTTCGCCAGCCGGCCTTCCTCCACAATCTGGTCCAGTATGCTGCGTTCTCCTACTTGCTCGGCGGCTCCTTGCGCCGCGGCTGCCTTTTGTCCTTCACTCATTGGATCCCTCCGTCAAGCCCATCTCGGCGCGCAGTTTCTCCAGCTTGTCCTTATCGCTGACGCTCGCCCGAAGCAGTTCTTCCAGCTTGTCGTTGCCTTGCATGCTGCCGCGCAGATCCGTAAGCCGGCCACGCAGTTCCAGCAGCTCCCGCAACGGCTTGACCTGCCGTGCCACGGCCTCCGGAGCGAAGTCGTCCATGTTCTTGAAGTGCAGGTCTACCTTGATATTCCCCGCATCGGGGTCTTCGCTGAGTTTGTTCTCCACCGAGAACGCCAGGTGAGGCTTCATGAACTCCAGGACCTGGTCGAAGTTGTCCGGATTTACCTCGATGAACTTCCGGTCTTTTAAGCGGGCCAGCGGTTCTGTGGGTTGGCCGGTGAAGTCTCCCAGCACTCCCATCACGAACGGCAGTTCTTTGATTTCAATCGCGTCGCCGATTTCGACGTCGTAGGTGATCTGCACGCGAGGCGAGCGCACGCGGTCCAGTTTATGCTGCGTACTTTCTCTTGCCATAACACCCCCAAGTGAAAATAGCGGTCGGATGTACACCCGCCGCCAAATAGAACGTCTTGCTGCTAAACCAACGGCTCTTGTTCCTCGTTGGATTATACGACTGAACCGGGAAGCGGGGATGACGGCTTCCAATAAATGTAGTACTAGGCTGCAATGATTGAGTTGCTTGTGTACGATCGAATACAGAATCCCCGGCGGCGCCAGATTTCTTGGCATCGGAACTTACAGTAGGGCTGTGCTTTCCGATATGTAGCCAAGTCTGCGGCCGCTCCACCCCTCCAACTCCAAACCCCCCGGCAACCGCCGGATCACCCGCGGCGCCAACACCCGGGACACTGGTTGGGCTGCGGACTACCCCACCGCCGTTACTCCTCACGTAGCGCAACGCTTGGTTCGATGCGAGCGCCCCGGATCGCGGGAATCCCGCACGCCCGAGAAGCTGCCAGGCCGGGCGCGCATGCGACACCCGCGAGCGTGAGCGGAGCTCGAGCGGAAACGGCGAACAAGAAGCCGGCGGCCAAACGTGAACCTGCCAGCAGCATGACCAGTCCCGAGGCGACGCCAGGTTAGCGTGACGCGTTCACCACGCTGAAGACCGCGGTGTTCACCGCCACTCCCAGCGCGATGGTCAGCGCCGCCGCCAGCCAAAACGCGGGCTCTTTGCGGAGCAGCCGCGCGGCCAAGACGGCATCCTGGCGCAGCGTCCTCACATCAGAAGTTCACAATCGACGCGAATCCCACGGGGTCGAGGCTGGCTCCGCCGACCAGGACGCCGTCGATCTCCGGTTGCCCCATCAGGATCCTGGCGTTGTCCGGTTTGACGCTGCCGCCGTAAAGTATGCGCACGGCATCGCCGGCCTCCTTGCCGAATTTATCCCGCGCCTGGGCGCGAATCGCGCGATGCGCATCGGCCGCGATCTCCGGCGTCGCCGTCTTGCCGGTGCCGATGGCCCAGACCGGCTCGTAGGCGATCGCGATCTTGGCGAACTGCCGCCCGGTGAGTCCCGCGATGCCCTTCCGGAACTGGCCGGTCAGTACGGCATCCGTCTTCCCGCTCTCGCGCTCCTCCAGCCGCTCGCCCACGCAGACAATCGGTGTCAGCCCGAATTCCAGCGCGGCCTGCGTGCGCTTGAGAACCGTCTCGCCGGTCTCGCCGAAATACTGGCGGCGCTCGCTGTGTCCCACGATCGCATAGGCGCCGCCCGCCGCCAGGATCATGGGTCCGGAAATCTCACCGGTGAAGGCGCCTTCCTTGGCCCACGCCACGTTCTGCGCGCCGATACGGATTCGAGTGCCCTGGGCGGCTTCCACGGCCGCGGCGAGGTTCGTGAAAGGGGGACAGATCACGATCTCGCAGTGATCGGAATTCTCGACCAGCGGCCGGAACTTCTCGAAGAATGCGCTAGTTTCGGCGGGCGTCTTGTGCATCTTCCAATTGCCCGCCATGATTGGTTTTCTCATACGATTTGCGGTAAGAAACTGGTTCCGTGGACCAGGCTCGCGCCGAAATTCGCCGCCACGGTCTGCCCCATATCCGAAAGCGAGGCGCGCAGCCCCAGATCCACGCCGCGCGTCACCTTGGGCCCGCAGGCCAGCAGTGGAACGTATTCGCGCGTGTGGTCGGTGCCCGGAATCGTGGGATCGCAGCCGTGGTCGGCGGTCAATATGGCAAGGTCGTCCTCGCGCAGCGCGCCTTCGAACTGCGGCGTCCAGGCGTCGAACCGTTCGAGCGCTGCGCCGTAGCCTTCGATATCGTTGCGGTGTCCGTACTGCTGGTCGAAATCCACCAGGTTGACGAAGATCAGGCCCGCATCGGCGGAGCTCATGGCTTCCATCGTCTTGGCCATGCCGTCGGCGTTGTTCCTGGTCTTCGCGGAGTCGCGAATGCCGCGGCCCAGAAACACGTCGAAGATCTTGCCCACGCTGTGGATCACGACGCCGCGATCTTCCAGTTGGTCGAGCAGCATGCCTTTGGGCGGCGGCACGGCGTAATCGTGGCGATTCGCCGTGCGCGCGAAGTTGCCGGGTGTCCCCAGGAACGGCCGCGCGATCACCCGGCCCACTTCATGCGGCCCGCGCAGAATCTCCCGCGCCGTTTCGCAGATCTTGTAGAGTTCCCACAGCGGGATCACCTCTTCGTGTGCGGCCACCTGGAAGACACTGTCAGCCGAGGTGTAAACGATGGGCGATCCGGTGCGCACGTGCTCGGCGCCGAGTTCCTGGATAATCTCGGTGCCCGAGGCCGCCTTGTTGCCCAGCGAGCTGCGGCCGATGCGGCGTTCGAATTCGCTCAGGATCCCGGCAGGGAAGCCGTCGGGGTAAAGGGGAAACGGCCGTTCGAGATGAATCCCCACCATCTCCCAGTGGCCGGTCGTCGTGTCCTTGCCGGGCGACGCCAGAGCGCAGCGCCCGTAGGCGCCATCCGCCGTTGCGGTGGGAGGGATACCGGCGAGCGGCTTGATGTTGCCGAGTCCCAGCCGCGAGAGGTTCGGAAGGTGGAGGCCGCGAATCCGCGCGATGTTTCCCAAGGTGTCGCCCCCCGCGGGGTCGCCGTATGCCGGTGCATCCGGCATGGCGCCAATCCCTACGCTGTCCAGGACGATCCAGATGATGCGTCGAAACACAAATTCGACTGTAACACGGTGCGCGAAGGGGCTCGCGCTCAAGGCCGCGGCGAGCGCATTACGGCAGTGCCGTTGGTAAAATTAAGATCCGCCGGCGGCTCCCGGCGCGAAAGCCTCTCGCGACGCGATTGCGCTCCTTGCCGGCGAGAACCTGAAACGTGCCCCCCATCAGCCCCTTCAGGAACCCCTCTGGAGACGCCGGCGAATGTCCTGAGGAATCGTGATCCGGCGCTTGCTTTTCACGGTACTGGAGATGCGGAACATCCTCGGGTTCCTCGCCGTACGATCATAAGTCCGAACACCCCGATTCCGCTCAATCGCGAATCTAAGCCGATCCCTGCATATTTCAGCTATTCAGATCTTATAAGGTTGCATGCACCCCTTATTTTGCGTCAAACTGGACCGGAATGGGCATCAATATCGGTCTGGACATTGGGGCCATCAGTCTCAAGCTGGCCGCGCTCGGCAAACCGGGGGACCGCGGCATCCTCGAAGCCTTGTGCGCGGCCCGTCCCGACTTTCGCCTGAGCGCGCTGGAAGACCGCCCGCTGCTCCTCTCCGGTTACCGCCGCATCGCCGGCAGCCCCATCCAGTCCACCTACGACCTGTTGCAGGAGTTCTACGAGACCGTCCCCGAAGACCGCGTCGAAGGCATCCGCGTCACCGGCTCGGGAAGCCGCACCATCGCCAAGGTCCTCGGCCTGTTTTTCGAAAACGAGTTCAAAGCCATCGCCCGCATGATCGGCACGTTCTACCCGCAGGTTCGCACGGTGTTCGAGATCGGCGGCGAAAGCTCGAAGTACATCCGGCTCGCGGGCTCGAGCATCCTGGACTACGACCGCTCGGGCGAATGCGCGGCGGGGACGGGGTCGTTTCTCGACCAGCAGGCGCTGCGCATGCAGTACTCCGTGGAGGAGGTCGGAGAGGTGGTCTCGACGGCGAGTTGCGCGGCGCGGATCGCCGGGCGCTGCTCGGTGTTTGCCAAGAGCGACATGATCCACGCGCAGCAGAAGGGCTACTCGCCGGCCGAGATCCTGCGCGGACTGTGCGACGCGGTGGCGCGGAATTTTAAGAGCTCGATCGTGAAGGGGCGGCCCGTGCAGGCGCCGGTGGCGCTGATCGGCGCCGTCTCGCAGAACGCCGGCGTCACCAACGCGCTGCGCGAGGCTTTTGCACTTTCCGAAGGCGACCTCTTCGTGCCCGAACATTACGCCTGGTGCGGCGCCATCGGCACGGCGATCCTGGAAGCCGAAGAGCCGCGCAAGCGATCGATCCTCGAAATCCACCGCCTCCGCCAGCACGATTCCGAAGACACGGTGCGGGACACGCATCCGCTCTCGACGGAACACGCGGTGCAGTTGCGCGACCGCGTCGGGGTCTACGTGGCGCCGCCCGGCGGCGAGCCGATCCCCGCGTACCTGGGCCTCGACATCGGCTCGGTCTCGACCAACGTGGTGGCGATCGACGAATTCGGCGCCGTGATCCACGACGTTTACCTGCGCACCGCCGGGCGGCCCATCGAGGCCGTGCAGCAGGGGCTCGCGGAGGTGGAACGCCTCTGGGGCAGCCGCCTGCGCATCTGCGGCGCCGGGACCACCGGCTCGGGCCGCGAGCTGATCGCCGAGTTTGTGGGCGCCGACGTGGTGAACGACGAGATCACGGCGCACAAGACCGGCGCCCTCCACATCAGCAACACGCTGGGCGGCGAGCCCGTGGACACGATCTTCGAGATCGGCGGGCAGGACTCCAAGTTCATCTCCATCGAAAACGGGGTGGTGGTGGATTTCGCGATGAACGAAGCCTGCGCCGCGGGCACCGGCTCGTTCCTCGAAGAGCAGGCCGAGAAGCTGGGCATCGGCATCAAGGGCGAATTCGCCAAGCTGGCGCTGAGCGCTTCCAGCCCCACGCGCCTGGGCGAGCGCTGCACCGTCTTCATGGAGCGCGACGTCAACGGCTGGCTGCACAAGGGCGAGACGGTGCCCAGCCTGGTCGCCGGCCTGGCGTATTCCATCGCGCTGAATTACCTGAACCGCGTGGTGCGCGGCCGCAAAATCGGCAACGTGATCTACTTCCAGGGCGGCACGGCCTACAACGACGCGGTGACCGCGGCCTTTGCGAGCCTTCTCGGCAAGAAGATCACGGTGCCGCCCTACAACGGCGTGATGGGCGCCATCGGGATGGCTCTCATTGCGCGACAGTGGCACCAGGCCACCAGCGCCGCCACCCGCTTCCGCGGCTACGACCTGCACAAGCTCCAGCTCTCCACCCGCGACTTCGTCTGTAAGGCCTGTTCCAATCTCTGCGACATGAAGGAGTTCGTCATCGAAGGCCAGAAGAGCTTCTGGGGCGACAAGTGTTCGGACAAGTTCCGCAAGCCCTCCAACACCGGCCGCAAACCGGTGATCGAAGATCTCTTCGCATATCGGGAGTCACTGCTCGACACACTTCCCCAACCCCCAACCCTTAACCCCCAACCCCCGCTCCGGGTCGGCCTTCCCCGCGCCATGACGATGCTCGACCAGTTGCCCTTCTGGCGGCGTTACTTCGCCGAGGCCGGCATTGCGACGGTCCTCTCGCCGGTCACCGATCCGCGCATCTCGGCCGCGGGCATCGAACTGGCCGTGGCCCAGCCCTGCTATCCCGTACAGGTGGCGCATGGCCACGTGCAGGCGTTGGTGGACGCGGGCGTGGACTACATCCTGATTCCGAACATCGCCGACGCCGAAGCGGACGCCGGCTCCTGTCCGTCGCACTACTGCCCGTGGAACCAGACGCTGCCGTGGGTGCTGCGTTCCGTGCCTTCGCTCGAACCGCACCAGCATCGCTTCCTCACTCCGACCCTGCATTTCCAGCTCGGCCCCACGCAGGTCAAGAAGGCGCTGGCGGAGACGATGCGGCGCATCGGGGTCACGCGCCGCTCGAGCGACCGCGCCGTGGACGCCGCCTACGCGGCCCAGCGCGAGTTCCAGAATCGACTGCTCGAAGCGGGGCGCCGCGCCCTCGCGGTGCTCGACGCAACCGGCGAGCCGGGACTCGTCCTCGCCGGCCGCGGTTACAACATCTACGACCGCGGGGTGAACTGCGACGTCCCGCGCAAGCTGCGGCACCGCTACGGCGCCAACGTCATCCCGCTCGACTTCCTGGTGACCGGCCGCGAGCCCGTTGGCGACCTGCATCAGAATATGTTCTGGATCTCCGGCCGCAAGATCCTGGAGGCCGCGCGCGTGGCCGCCGGCCGTCCCAACCTGCACCTGGTCTACATCACGAACTTCAAGTGCGGGCCGGACTCGTTCCTGAAACACGCGCTGCGCCGTGCGGCGGGCGCGCCGTTCCTGGTGCTGCAATTCGACGGACACGGCAACGATGCGGGCTATTTGACGCGCTGCGAGGCTTACCTGGACAGCAAGGGGGTTCTGCGATGCCATTCGCTGGCACAGGGCGCGTGAGCGCGCTTCCTCCGCGGCACCCGCTC
>JBGPKH010000100.1:0-18324 GCA_041485845.1 Bryobacteraceae bacterium | reverse complement strand
TTGACAATCGCCTCTGCAACGCTTGGCGTGTCGCCCTGCGACGCGGCGCATCGATATTGGAGACCGAAATGATTCTCGAATCGACGGCTTCGTAGCGTAGTTCACAGCCGCTCTTGAAATTGAAAGCCCAAACCCTGGGGATATTTTGATATCCCGCCCTTTTGGAGGCCATCCCCAGCACAACTATCGGCCTATGCTGCTGATTCGCCGTCACTTCGGCGTCGTCCCAAAGTAGCCACACCCAGTGCATTCTTCCATTCTGACCTCCATGTACCGTCAAGCCCGGCGACTCCGCCGGACCGGCACGCCCCACATGGTTCTGGCCGGGACAGAATCTACCGGCGCAGACTCACGACAGCCGCCAGAAGCTGGCACGCCCGCCGTTTGTTATTTCATTGTTATACATGAAACACTAGTGCCAAAACGCAATGCCGCGACTGGAGAACTACCCTAGCCCATTACGTAGCAATAACTTACAGGTTTCGCGACAGAAACTAGTTGGGAAAGGTTGAGAGCGATGGCCAATTTGTACATTCCGAGACTTGCCGAGCATAGATTTGCAGGGGCGCGGTTTCGCCCCAATCACCTCGATCCGCAAGCAGACCCCCAACGCCCCGCCGCGTTCTCGTACCTCCGGTGGGGCCGCGCTTTCGCCTGCCAAGAAGGCGGTTGTCCGCGCCGTCCCAAAAACGGACGCTCGCCGCTCTCTCCACCCACCGTAACCCCTTATTGCACAACCGTATACAGTCTGGTACATCAAGTGCGCTATGCTCTTCTTAGTGAAATCATCCGACTCTCGTACGCCCTGCATCCTGATCGCCGACGATCAGCCCGATGTGCTCGAAGCCCTGCGCTTCCTGGTGAAGGGCGAGGGCTATTCGGCGGAAGCCGTGAATTCGCCTGCGGCGGCCATCGATGCCGTGGAATCGCGCGATTTCGACGCCGTCCTCATGGACCTCAATTACACGCGGGACACCACGTCCGGGCAGGAGGGGCTGGAATTGCTCAACCGCATCCAGATTCTGGATACCACCCTGCCGGTGATCGTCATGACTGCGTGGGGGTCGGTGGAACTGGCGGTGGAGGCCATGCGCCGCGGGGCGCGCGACTTCATTCAAAAGCCGTGGGACAACGCGCGGCTTTCGGCGATTTTGAAAACCCAGATCGAGCTGGGGCGGGCGCTGCGCAAGGGGCAGCGATTGGAGGCGGAGAACCGGGCACTGCGGGCCGAGCGATTTCCGCAGTTGATCGCGGGGTCGGCGGCCATGCGGCCGGTCCTGGACGTGATCTCGCGGGTGGGGCCGTCGGACGCCAACGTGCTCATCACCGGCGAGAACGGCACCGGGAAGGGGCTCGTCGCGCAGACCCTGCATTCGGTTTCGCTGCGCTCCACGCGTCCGCTGGTCACCGTGAACACCGGCGGCCTCGCCGAGGGCGTGTTCGAGAGCGAGTTGTTCGGCCATGTGAAGGGGGCGTTCACCGACGCCAAGAGCGACCGCGTGGGACGCTTCGAGATGGCCGATGGCGGCACCCTGTTTCTGGACGAGATCGCGAACATTTCGCAGGGGCTGCAATCCAAGCTGCTGCGCACCATTGAAGCGGGCGAGTTCGAGCGTGTGGGCTCGTCGAAGACGCGGCGCGTGGATGTGCGCGTATTCTCCGCGACCAATGCCGACCTGCTCATCGCGGTGAACGAGGGGCGATTCCGGCAGGACCTGCTGTTCCGGCTGAACACCATCGAGATCCGGCTGCCGCCGCTGCGCGACCGTCGCGAGGATATTTCCATGCTGGCGGCGCACTTTCTGCGCCAGCATGCGGACCACTATCGCAAGCCCCTGACGGGGTTCGACGAAGGGGCCATCAAGGCGCTGCTGACGCATTCCTGGCCGGGCAACGTGCGCGAGCTGGACCACGCGGTGGAACGCGCCGTGCTGATGGCCCAGGGCGAGACCATTCGCGCGGCCGACCTCGGCCTGCGGGCAGGACGCGAGGGGCCGCCGCGCCTCGAGGAGATGAGCCTCGAGGATGTGGAGGCGCTATTGATCAAGAAGGCGCTGGCGCGGTTCAACGGCAACGTGAGCCATGCGGCGAACGCGCTCGGGCTGAGCCGCAGCGCGCTGTACCGCCGCCTGCAAAGGTACGGGCTTTAGAAGCAGGGGTTGGGGATTGGGGGTTAGGGATTGGGAAAAGATCCTCGAGCCCCAGCCCCCAACCCCCAGTCCCTGGTTTTCCTATGTCTCCGCAACATAAGCCGGCCCGCATCAGCCACGAAGGGCGCGTCGTTCTCCTGGCGCTGCTGGCCGGATTGCCGGGATCGCTGACCGCGCTGTGGATTCTCTGGACGCGCAACTTCGAGGCGCGCACCGAGTGGACGCTCACCGTGTTGATCGTGGGCGCGTGGTTCGGCTTCGCCATGGCGGTGCGCGAGCGCGTGGTGTTTCCGTTGCAGACCCTCTCCAACCTCCTGGGCGCGTTGCGCGAAGGGGATTTTTCGGTGCGTGGCCGGTCGCCGCGGCCCGACGACGCCCTGGGCGAGGTGATGCGCGAGGTCAACACGCTGGGCAGCACCTTGCGCGAGCAGCGCCTGGGGGCGCTCGAAGCCACCACCTTGCTGCGCACCGTGATGCGCGAGATCGACGTCGCCATTTTCGCCTTCGATGAGCGCCAGCGGCTGCGCCTGGTGAATCGCGCCGGCGAGCGGCTGCTGGCTCAGCCGCCGGAGCGCCTGCTGGGCGCCACCGCCGCGGAATTGAACCTGCTCTCGTGCCTGGAGGGTCCGCCGCAGACCACTTTGCAGGCCGTCTTTCCGGGAGGCGCCGGGCGCTGGGGCATGCGCCGCACGCGGATTCGCGAGCGCGGCCTGCCGCTCGAGCTGGTGGTGATTTCGGACCTCACGCAAGCCCTCAGCGAACAGGAGCTGCTGGCCTGGCAGCGGCTGGTGCGCGTGCTGGGACACGAGCTGAACAATTCGCTGGCGCCCATCAAGTCGATTGCCGGCAGCCTGGTGAGCATCCTGGCGCGCGAGCCTTTGGCCGACGACTGGCGTGACGATATGAAGCGCGGGCTGAGCGTGATCTCCACGCGGTCGGAGAGCCTGAGCCGCTTCATCGGCGCTTATGCGCGGCTGGCCAAACTGCCGCGTCCGCAGTTGCAGCCGCTGGACGTCGCCTCCTGCGTGGGCCGCGCGGTGAGCTTCGAAACCCGGCTCGCGGTCGAGGTGCAACCCGGTGCGGATATGACCGTGCAGGGCGACCCCGACCAGTTGGAGCAGGTGCTCATCAACCTGCTGCGCAACGCCGCCGACGCGTCGCTCGGCACCGCCGGCGCGGTGTGCATCGGATGGCGGCGCGATGGAGCAATGCTGGAGATCTGGATCAAGGACGAAGGGCCGGGGCTGTCAAGCACGGCGAATCTTTTCGTGCCGTTCTTCACCACCAAGCCCGGCGGATCGGGCATCGGGCTGGTGCTCAGCCGCCAGATCGCCGAAGGCCACGGCGGAGGGCTGATGCTGGAGAATCGCGTGGATGGGCCGGGCTGCGTGGCGCGGTTGCGGCTGCCGGCGTGATTAATGTGATTACAGGAATTCGGTGAACGGAATCTCGATCCCGGGCAGCAAGTCACTGTGGACGGATTTCGTTTCCAGGATGGCCGCGCGCGTCGCGCTGTGATAGACCCATGCGTGCCGCTTGCTAGGGTAAATGACCCAAACTTCCGCGGCGCCATTCGCCAGGTACTCGGCGACCTTGGCTTCCAGATCCTTCGCCCGGTCGTACTCCGAGACGATCTCGAATACCATCAGCGGCACGCCTTCATAATAGCGGCGGTGCAGTTGCCCTGGGTGTGAAATGCTCACATCAGGCTTTAGCCAGGAGGGCGGATGGCCCGGAAACAGGTAACCCCTTTCGTGGTGGACTTTGCCAATGGGGGAATCGGGACTGGACTCCGGTAGACGATCCAAGGCGGTATTCAGCAGAAGGAAAAGACGCTCGGCACTCTCGTCATGGTCATATTGCGCGGGCGGCATCCGAATCAATTCTCCCTTGAGCAACTCGACCTGGTCCGTAGTATCGAGGCGCTCAAACTCCTCGAGGCTCATCAGGTTGGTGGTGACCGCACCCATAGATATCATGATACCCCCTTCGCCGAGCCGCTATAATCTACCTATGCCGCGCCGCCTCGGGCTGTTCGTTCTGACCACCGTGTTCGCCGGGTTGGCCGCCGGACAGAGCCTGACGCCCAGCGAGCGCCAGTCGAATATCGAGTCCTTCGAAACCGTCTGGAAGACCGTTCTCGATAACCACTGGGACCCCCAGATGGGCGGCCTCGATTGGCAGGCGGTCCACGACGAGTTGCGCCCTAATATCGAGGCCGCCACCACCATGAGTCAGGCCCGCCAGATCATGACTTCCATGCTGGACCGGTTGCATCAGACCCACTTCGGCGTGTTTCCCGGAGATCTGTACAAGGAACTGGACACGCCCGATTCATCCGGCGGCAAAGGCTCCGGCGGCGGTTCGCGGAGCGGAAATCCGGGTATCGACCTGCGCGTTCTCGAAGGTCACGCGGTGGTGACATCCGTCGAGCCGGGATCGCCCGCGGCCTCCCGCGGGGTCAAAGCGGGATGGGAGATCGTGCGCGTCAACGCGCGCGAAATGGCGCCGGTGCTTGCCGGCATCCGCGAGCAGTTCAGCACTTCGACACTGCTCGACATCCGCCTCACGCGATCCGTCCTCTCGCGTCTGCAAGGGAAGTCCGGCAGCACCGTGCAGCTCGATTTTCTGGACGGCCGCGATCAGGCCGTCTCGCTCAACCTGGAGCGCACCCAGCCGCGCGGCCGCATCGCGTCGCTGGGCAATTTCCCCGGCGACTACTTCTGGGCGGAGTGGCGCAAGGTGCGGCCCGACGTCGCCTATGTGCGCTTCAACCAGTTCATGGATCCCGAGACCCTCACGAAGACCGTGGAAGAATCCGTGAAGGGCTGCCGGGATTGCTCCGGCTTTGTCATCGATGTGCGCGGCAACCCGGGCGGTATCGGCGGGCTTGCCATGGGCGTGGCGGGCTGGTTCATCGATCAATCGGGCCTGCAATTGGGCACCGAGTATCTGCGCGGAACCACTCTCAAGTTCGTCGTTTTTCCGCGGCCCCAGCCGTTTCGCGGTCCGCTGGCGGTCCTGGTGGACGGCTGTTCCGCATCCACCGCGGAGATCTTCGCGGGCGGCCTGAAAGATGTCAGGCGCGCGCGTGTTTTCGGCACGCGCACGGCCGGCGCGGCCCTGCCTTCGATCGTCACCAGGCTGCCCAACGGCGACGGATTTCAGTACGCCATCGCCAACTACGTCTCCCAGGGCGGCAAGCCGCTCGAAGGAATCGGTGTGATCCCCGATGAGGAAGTGCGCCTGACGCGGCATCAGTTGCTCGAAGGCCAGGACTCAGTCCTGGAAGCCGCGCTGGATTGGATTCAGAAGCAGAACAAGTGAGGAACATCATGAAATATCTGTCGGTGAGACGGAGTACCTGGATTGGCATGACCGCGCTGTTCGCCGCGGCCGGCGCGCTGGCGGCAGCCGACAATCTGCCGAAGGGCGAGACCATCCTCGATAAGTACATTGAAGCAACCGGCGGCAAGGCCGCCTATGCCAAGCTTCACAATGAGATCTCCACCGGGACCATGGAATTCGCCGCCATGGGTCTCAAAGGCAAGCTGGTGGCCTATTCGGCCGAGCCCGACAAGCGCGTGGCGGAGTTCACCCTGCAAGGTATCGGCAAGATTCTGGATGGAGTCAACGGCGAGGTAGCTTGGGCATCGTCGGCCATCCAGGGGCCGCGCGTGAAAGAGGGGGACGAAAAGGCCGAGGCCCTGCTCGAAGGGCAGTTCAACGCAGAGGCGCACTGGCGGGACATCTTCAAAAGCGCGGAAACCGTCGCCGTGGAAGCCGTGGACGGAAAGGACTGCTACAAGGTCGTGGTCACGTCCAAGGCCGGCAAAAAGATGACCCGGTGGTACGACAAGCAATCCAACCTGCTGCTGAAGAACATCATGGTTTCGAAGAGTCCCATGGGCGAACTCGAGGCGGTTTCGACCTTCAGCGACTATCGCAAAGAAGGCGACATCCTGGTGCCGCACAAAGTGGTCGCGCAAGTGGCCGGCCGGGAGCTCACTATGACCGTGGAAAAGGTGGAATACAACGCCGAGATTCCGACAGGGAAGTTCGATCTGCCGGACGACATCAAGGCGCTGCTGAAGAAGCCCGCGCAGTAAGGAACAAATCGAGCGCTCCCCTCGTATCTCAACCTGAGCGGTCGGGAGGTGGATCGATGTTTTGCGATCGTTGCGGCGCCAGTCTCTCGGAATCCCAGCGATTCTGTCCAGCCTGCGGCAAGGCCGCCGGGGTGGTGCCGTTGATGCCGGTGGCAAGCCGGATCGGCGGACACATACGCCTTCTGGGCATCCTCTGGCTGGCGCTTTCCGCCTTCCGACTGATCCCTGGTATCTTCCTCGTGTCCATGTTCCGTCATGGAACCATGGGCTTTCTTCCTCCTGAGGTCCCATTCTTCGTACACGGCATATTGCGGGTCGCGGGCGTGATTATCCTGGGCTCAGCCGCGCTCGGAATTCTCACTGGATGGGGCTTGCTCGACCGGCAGCCGTGGGCGCGCATGCTCGCGATCGTCCTGGGCTGCTTCAACCTGATCGACATGCCCTTCGGTACGGCATTGGGCATCTACTCGCTTTGGGTCCTGCTGCCGGCGAAGTCGGAAGAGGAGTACCGCCAGATCGCCAAAGCGGCGTAGACTCCCAGCCGATGGCGCTCCGGCACGACCGCCAGGCACGACGGCCCGCGCGTGGTCGCGGCTGAGTGGGGGGCTCTATGGTGGGGCCGGGGCGATTTTTTCAGCTTTGTCATGCATCGAGAAGGTCTCCTGAACCGACGATAGCCCTGGGAGGCGTCCCGGCGCGATGCAAGAGTTTCTTCTTACCCCTGCCCCGCCAGACGCAGGTCGTCTTCGAGCTCGTAGATCTTGTCTTCCAGGGCCCGCGTAGGTGTACCGGCCGCCTTGGCTTCTTCGACCTTTTTCTTCGCCGTGGCCAGCCGTTTCTGAAGCCCCGCGACGTTCTTATTGGGCTTCGCCGCCGGAGGCTCCACTTTCGGGGCCGCGGCCGGCGCAGGCTTGGGCTTGGCCGCTTTCTTGACCGTCGATTTCGCGGAAGCCTTGTAGCGGAAGGACGTGACTGGTGGCGGGGGCTTCAGCGAACCGCCGAAATCCGCGCGATACTCTTCGGCGATCTGCACCGCTGCCGAGAGCAGTTCCCGGAATCGCGTCTCCATCGCATGCTTGGCTTTTGCGCGCAGGTCTTCGCCCTGCTGTTTCCAGCGCTGGTATTCGGAAATGATGTCGCTCATTTGGGTACCGAGATGGTGATGTTGCGGTACTTCATTCCGCCGTCGTGATCGCCCTGGAGGAAGATTGGGCCGGGTTCGCCCTCGCGGCTGTCGAGAGCGCCGCCGGTGATGCCCGGCATTTCCTGGTTGTCATGGATCTTCGTGCCGTTGCGCACCACCGTCACGGTGCGCCCGACCAGCGTGATGTCGAACATCTGCCAGTCGCCCGAGCCGAGCGGCATCGGGGTCGCCGCGGGGTAGTAGCCGTACACCGCGCCCATCTCGTGGCTCGGCTGCGTCCCGCCTTCCGTGCCCACCTGGATCTCGTAACGGCCGCGCAGGTAGATTCCGCTGTTGCAATGCTCGGGGCAATTGACTTCGACGTGCAGTTTGAAGTCGTCGAATTTCCGCGTGGTCTTGATATTCGAGCCGCGATCCTGATTGAACAGCGCGCCCTCCTCGACCACCCACTTGCTGCGGTCCGGGTTGTTCACCGGCTCCCACCCGGTGAGGTCCTTGCCGTTGAATAGCGCTTCCGGATTACTCCACGCCTTGGGCATGGGACGCTTCAGCTCGGGCGCGCGCATGCCGGCGATCTGCGTGTCCGAAGTGTCGCCGCGCTTCTGGACGCCCGAGATCTTGTCGCCCTCGGCGGTCAGGTCCCAGGCGGTCTCCGGCCCTTTGCCGGCCGCGGTGACGGTGACGATCAGATGCGACCCGTCCATCTTGGCGGCGACGATGGGGCGAACGGCCCCTCCACCAGGCTGGATTCGGCCATCCAGTTTTCCGTCCTTTTCGACGATTTCCATCCATTGGTTGGCCGTGCCCCTGGGTGAGGTCACGGTAAGGTCCCATCGTCCGAGGAACGGATTCTTCGCGGGTTGAGCCAGCAACGCGGCTGCGAGGGTCAGTGCGGCGAACAGTGATTTCATCACCGCATAGTGTAACCAATATTCACCGGCGCGCGGCCGCCCAGCCGCTCGCGCAACTGCTCGAGGTACAGGCTGGCGGGCGCCACCGGGACATTTTGGGAATCGAAAATACCCGAAGGCATGTCGGAACTGACCGCCTTGCCGGTACAGCCGATGCACCAGTTCATAGCGCCGGGTGGCTGCTGTACCAGCAGGAACGGCGAGGTAACGTTCCACGCCACGGCCCAGCCGATGTCCCAGCCGTGACCCGAGCCCGCGGTCTTGCGGTTGGAAAACGCGATCCCCGGCGTCCGTTCGGCGGAGTCCGACAAATTCGAGCTGTCTACCAGCAGGCCCGTCGTCCAGCGCTGGTGCGGGGCGACTCCGCGTTCGTCGCTCGAGAAGTTCAGGACCACGATCGGCCCGGTCACCGAAGCCTGGGTCACGATGGGCCAGGTGCCTTCGCCGCGAACGGAGCAGCGATTGACGAAGATCTGGGTCCCCGATAGCGAGAAGTCGGCGGGAGCGGCGGCGCCCGTGTGCGGCACGCTGTGGGCGATGCGCACTGAGTCGAGAGTCACGCGCCTGGCGGAAGCGCCCACCACGATTCCGTTCTGCGTTTCCTGAATGGCGATGTCCTTGGCCCATCCGTCGATGACGGCGTCCATCAGGAGCGCGGTGTACTGCTTGCCGGTGATGGGAACGTCCTGCGTGGGCGCCGCGATCCGCAGGTTCTCGACGCCTGCCTGCGAGATCCGTCCGGGGAACGTGTACGGCACGACCGTCGCGCCGGGCGGATTGAGAAACTGGGAATCGATGGAGTCGCTGAGCGGAACGTCCAGGGTGAACTGGTTGCCCGAGATGGATCGGATCACGCGGTCGGTTCGAATGAAGCTGCCGGCCTTGAGCCAGGTCTGCTGCTTGCCGTCGCGCACCAGCGTGTCCATGTGCATAAAGTGGATCCACGCTTCGGTCACGGGACGCCGCACGAGGACGGTGTCGCCCACTTTGAAGCCGGCGGCCTTGTCCACGTGGAACGACTCCGCGCCCGAGGGCACGTAGGAATCGGTGATGCGCGCCGAATCGGCAGTCGCGTCCCAAGTGCCGGAGCCGCGAATCTCCAGGAAGCGGTGGGGCGATCCGGTCAGTTGGATGGTGGCGCCGTCGTCCCCCGAGCCGCTGCCGCGCAGGACCACGCCGCTGGCCGCGATGGTGACTGTGCCCGCGACGTCGTACGAACCGGGCCTCAAGAGGACTGCGCCGCGGAAGCCCTGGGAATCGGGCGAAAGCCTGGACACCGCGTCGATGGCTGCCTGGATTTGCGGGGTGTTGTCGCCCGCGGCGGGACTGAGCGCCTTCGCCGCCGCGACGGACGGCAACTGCACGCCGCCGCCTTGGTACCCGGCATAGGAGAAATCCATGATGCGATTGCCGCGCTCGTCGCTGCGGTAGTGGAGCTTGTGGTCCGGCCCGAAGTACACCCACTTGGAAGTACCTTCGGACGCGAAGACAGCGGCAGCGAACAGTAATATTGCAGGAATCGGCTTCAGCTTCACGTATCCGATTATACGCAGTGCCTTACCGAGCCGCGACCGCAAGGAGCGGTCTTTGCCGCGGGCTAGCTAGGAGGGCCGGCGCCGGATCAGCCAGGGCTCGATGGCGCCCGGATTCTCCAGGATCTCTTCTTCCAGTTCCCGGAATTGCGATTCGAGGACTACCCGCTCGATGTTCGCGCCCAGAAACTCGTCGCCGGTTTCGGCGCGCTTCTGCTCGATGAGGGCCAGAACCGCCTCACAGAGCCTTAGCCTGTCTCCTGCGTTGCTCATAGCCGTCCTCCTATCGCATTAGACGGAGGAATCCGACGAGAGTTGCAAAAGACTTTGTCACCACATTAATAAGGATTAGGGAATACTCGGCGTCTGGCGGCCCTTCTTCTTCGGACGTTTCACCATGCGCGCAGATCGTTCTTTTGGCCGGGCCCGGGTGGAATCGGACCCGTACGCGTGCTCGATCACGTTGGCGCACGCTTCATCCACCGCCAGCTCCAGCGTGGCGACATCCGATTCGCCGGGACCCGCTCGTTCCCCGATGCTGCCGGCGAAGTCCCGGATCATGGACAGGTTTCCGGTGGAAGACGGAACGTGCAAATTGAAAGGTGCGCTCAGCCGATTCCATGGCTTGATTAAGCCTTCTGCCCAGAGACCGCACTAAAGTGCGGCACGGCGTCCGCCCGGGCAGGCAGAACGTCGAACAGCTCCGGGAATCCGAGAATCTCGAAAACCTGCGGTTGGCTTCTCTTTCCGCGGGGCAACCCGGGCTGGTTGTATCCCAAGGGAAGATCTCGATCCAGGATCCGGAGGAGATTGGCATCTACTGGATATTCTAGTACGGCTGGAACCAAAGCGCCTAAAACCCACACACAAATCGGCAGAATTCGTAGTCTCTTCGAGATACCATTGAATCAGTAGCATGCGCTCACGCAGGGTGAAGGCCCACCGGGGAAGACGTTGTGTTCCCAGTGGTAGTTCGGGCCGTCGTTCCCGAAGGACGATCGAAGTCTTGCGACAGGCCTTGATCGACTCGGAGCAGCGACTGACGATCGCTATGGACGAATACAAGGAAGCGGTCAAGCGATATCTCGCCCTCGTCGAGGCACGATTCCTCCGCTGACCCTGATCGCTCCCTCGAACCTCTCAAGCCATGCGATACCATGTTCGCCATGGGCTTTTTTCCGAGCCAGCGCCGCTCTCCTGTCACATCTCTCTGCTGCCTCGCGGTAATGGCGATGGCCTGCCGCGCGGCTCCGCCCGCGAATCCATTCGCGCCGCTCACCGCGGCCGAGATCCGCGCGGCGGTCGCCATCTTCAAGGGCTCCGGACGCCTGCGCGGCACCTACCGGTTCAGTTTCATCGCTCTCGACGAGCCCCCCAAGGCCTCCGTGCTGCGCGAGGCAGCGTCGCCGCGCCGCGCCTTCGCCATCGTCTATAACCGCGACGCCAACCGCACGTACGAAGCTATTGCCGACCTTTCCTCCGGCCAGTTGGCATCGTGGAAAGAAGTCCCCGGCGCGCAGCCGCCGGTCGGCGAGTACGATTCCTCCCTCGCCGACCGCATCGTACGTTCCGACCCGCGATGGCGCGAGGCGATGCGCGTTCGCGGTATCCGCGACCCGAACGCGGTCCTGTCGGTAGCCTGGCCGGCGGGATACTTCGCGCTGCCCGGCGACGACACCGGTAGGATCGTTCGCGTCACCCCCTACTATGCCGCGGGCGCGCAAAACTACTACGCGCATCCCGTGGAAGGGATTGCCGCGCACGTGAACCTCACCACCGGCAAGATCCTCGATTTCGTCGACACGGACCGCGATGTGCCCATCTCCCGGGAGAGTGCGGAACTGAGCGCCGTGGCGAACACGCCGCACCGCGCTGCGCCGGCGCCGCTGCAGATCACCCAGTCCTTCGGTCCGGGGTTTCAGATCGAAGACGGCGAGGTGCGCTGGCAGAAGTGGCGCTTCCGCTATGCGCTCCATCCTCGGGAAGGGCTGGTGCTCTACACGGTCGGGTACGAAGACGGCGGGCGCGTGCGGCCGGTGATGTATCGCGGGGCGCTCTCGGAAATGGTGGTCCCCTATGGCGATCCGGGGGCCGCCTGGTTCTTCCGCAACAGCTTCGACGCTGGCGAACTGGGACTGGGCGTGCTGGCGAGCTCGCTACGGCCGGGTGTGGATTGCCCCCAGAACTGCTCGGTCTTCGATGCGGTGGTGTCGGATGAAACCGGCGAGCCGCGTACGATTCCGCACGCCGTCGCGTTGTACGAACGCGACGCCGGCATTGCCTGGAAGCACGGCGACAACACGCGCCGCGCGCGCGAACTCGTCCTGTCGTTTCTGAGCGAAGCGGGCAACTACGAGTACGGCTTCGACTGGGTCTTCCACCAGGACGGCGCGCTCGAGATGCGCGTGGCGCTCACCGGCATCATGTCGGTGAAAGGCGTCGCCGACGGCGTGCATGAGCCCTTCAGCCACATGGTGGCGAAGAACATCGCGGCCGTCCACCACCAGCACTTCTTCTCGTTCCGGCTGGACCTGGACGTGGATGGCACGGCGAATCGTGTGGTCGAAATGAACAGCGCGCCCGTGCCCGCGGGACCCAAGAATCCCTACGGCGGCGCTTTCACCATGGACGAGACCGTGCTCTCGACCGAGCGCAAGGCGCAACGCCGCATGAACCTGGAGAGCAGCCGCCGCTGGATCGTGGAGAACCCCGCGGTGAAGAACGCGCTCGGCCAGCCCACGGGCTACGCGCTGTTGCCGGGGGAGAACGCCGTGCCCTTCCTGCTGCCCGACGCTTGGGTCCGCAAGCGCGCGGGTTTCCTCAACGCGCACGTCTGGGTTACACCCTACGACCCCGCCGAGATGCATGCCGCCGGCGATTATCCGTATCAGAGCAAGGGTGGAGACGGCCTGGCGAAGTGGTCCGCGGCCGACCGGCCGATCGACAACCGCGACGTGGTCCTCTGGTACACCATGGGCATCACGCACAATCCGCGTCCCGAGGACTGGCCCGTGATGCCCACGCACATCGCCGGTTTCAAGCTGGCGCCGTGGGGCTTCTTCGCGCGCAATCCGGCGATGGATATTCCGCCGGGGAGGTAAGCGGCAGCATCACTGCGGCGCCGGCGAGGAAGAAGACGGAGGTGACCCCCAGCGCGGCGCCGATGCCGTGCCGATCGGCGAGGGCTCCCACTGTCGCGGGTGCGAGAGCGCTGAGCGCCCGACCCGCGTTGTAGCAGAAGCCTTGCGCCGTGGTGCGGATCGAGGACGGGAACATCTCCGCGGCGATCACTCCCAGAGAGCTGAAGTAGCCGTGGCCGAAGAAGCCAATCAGCGGGCCGACGCTCATGAGCACGGCGGCGTTTCTTCCCCACAGTCCATAGACGGGGACGAGGGCCGCAGTAGTGAGTACGAAGCCGAGGAAGGCCCAACGGCGTCCGACGCGATCGGCGAGGAACCCGAACGAGATGTATCCGAAGAAGGCGCCGATCTGCATCGGTAGAATCCAAAGGGAGGATTTCACAATGGTGAGGCCGGCGCCGCCCTGTTCGACAGGCGTCGAAAGGTACGTCGGAATCCAGGTGAACAGCCCCCAATATCCAAACAGCAGGCAGGAACACAGAAGTGCGAGTAGGACCAATCTGCGCCGCAGCGGTGGACGCAGGAGCACGGTTACCGACGTGCGCGAAGACTGCGCGTACTTCCGCCAGACCGCCGGCTCCGGGATGGTGCGGCGAATCCACCAGGTGAAAAGCGCCGGCAGAATCCCCAGCAGGAAGAGCGGACGCCAGCCCCATCCCGGCAGCACCAGCGCGGCCAATAGCGCGGCCAGCATGTAGCCAATCGCCCAGCCGGATTGCATCAGCCCGATACCTTTGGCGCGATGACGCGCGGGCCAGGTTTCGGCCACCAGAACGGAACCCACGGCCCACTCGCCTCCGAGTCCGACGCCCACGACGGCGCGCCAGAAGGCCAGTTGCATCGCGGTTCGCGCCGAGGCTGTCAATGCCGTGAACAACGAAAAGACAAGGATGGACCACGCCAGCGCGCGAGCCCGCCCGAACCGGTCGGAGAGGTATCCGAAGAGCACGCCGCCCAAAGCCGAGGTCACCAGCGGGGCGGCCGCCAAAGCGCCCGCGGCGGCCGAGGTCAACTGGAATTCCGCCCGCACGGTGGTCAAGGCGAAGGAGTAGAGGAGGACGTCCATGGCGTCGAGAATCCAGCCGGCCTGCGCCGCGGCAAGGACGCGCCATTGTTCGCGGCTAATCTCGTGATGCCATCCCATGCGCGCTCCTCCGATCTTCCAGTATGCTGGATGTATGCAGGTCGTGCTTCCCGATAGTGAAACCGGCGCCATGTACGCGATCCGACGCGAGCGGCCCATGAAAGACAATGAGTTCTTCGAGTTTTGCATGAGGAACTCCAACTTGCGGATCGAGCGGGAAGCCAACGGAGAGATCATCATCATGCCCCCTTGCGGCGGCGAAGCCTCCCACCGTAACAGCGATCTGACTTCCCAACTCGTCGTCTGGGCGAAGCCGGATGGACGAGGCCAGGTGTTCGAATCCAGCAGCGAGTTTTTTCTTCCTAACGGCGCTGCGCGTGGGCCCGATGCCTGCTGGATACTGAAGAGCCGGCTCGCGTCCCTGAGCAGGGGGCAGAGGCGGCGTTTCATGCCGATCTGTCCCGACTTCGTCGTCGAGCTGATGTCTCCGTCCGACCGCCTGCCTCGAGTGAAAGCCAAGATGCGCGAGTGGATCGACAACGGCGCCGCGCTCGGCTGGCTCATCGACGCGGACCGGCGAACGGTCTACATCTATCGCCCGGACAGAGAACCGGAGAAACTCGTGGACGTCGATCACGTCGATGGCGAGGGACCGGTCGCGGGATTTCGTCTCGAACTGAGCGACATCTGGCGGGAGCTGTAACTCACCCCAACAGTTCGCGCATGCCGCGGATCGCCGTTTCGATGTCCGCCATCGTATTGTAGACGTGCGGCGCGAGGCGCACTCCGCCGGTCGGGGCGCCGGCGACTCCGTACTTGTCGTAGAGGTCCTTGACCAGCGCGGCGGTCTTCTGGCGATCGAGATCCGGCACCTGGGCGATCACCACTCCGCCGCTCATCTCGGGGCTCATGGGAGTCACCAACTTGACCCGGTTGATCTTCGACAGGCCCTCTTTGAGCGCGCTGGCCAGTTCCGTGGTTCGCGCTTCGACATTCTCGAAACCGAGGATGCGATGGAAGTCCACCGCTGTGCCGACCGCCGACAGGCAGCCATCGTCGCGTTGCCCCAGGATCTCGAATTTCCTGGACGCGACGCTAGCCGTAAGGGCATCCTGGCTCCATCCCGCCGACACAATGCTCGGCCAGACTTGCGCGATCCGCTCTTTCCGTACATAGAGCAGCCCCGCCTCTTTGGGACCCATGAGCCACTTGTGCGCGCTGGCGCCGAACGAATCGCAACCGATGTCTTTCAGGTCGAGTTTGAGGTAACCCCAAACCTGCGCGCCATCCAGGTGAACGTAGATGCCTCTTTGCCGCGCCAGCGAGCACAGGGCCTTGGCCGGAAGCCGAAAGCCCGAGGTGTTGGAAACGTGGGTGATCGACAGGACTTTGGTCTGCGGCGTGAGTGCGGCTTCGAACAGCTTCACGATTTCATCGGTGCTCTTCGGCGCCGGCGGTACGGTCACGCGCTTCACCTTGAATCCATGACGCGCCGCCCGCACGTCCCACGCCACGTTGTTGCACGGATGGTTCTGCTCCCAGAGCACAACCTCGTCTCCAGCCGACAACGCAATTCCGTTGTTGATCACGTTGTTGGCTTCGCTGGTGTTGCGGACGAGTGCGATCTCGTCCGGCGAAACTCCCACCTGTTCGGCGACCTTCTTGCGCGATTCCTCCAGGAGCATGGCGAATTTCGCGCGGTTGGGGTTGGAAACGTCGGCATCTTCATCACGGGTGAGCTCGGCAACCCGCTCGGACACCACGCGCGGCGACGGGCAAAGGTTGGCCGCATTCATGGGAATCTTGCCAGGCCGGAGTGGAAACTGGCCCGCCACCAGATTCCAGTAACTCTCGCGGCTGAGGTTCACGGCGAGGAGTTGCCTCAGTTGCCGTGGCGTTGCTGCGGCTGCCGATGAGTAGGTGAGGCCGGCTACCGCACTGGTCAGCCCGCCCAGGAAAGAGCGTCTCGTGTTGGTCATGGATGATCTCCGTTATTTCCCGTTGCGTGGCGGGATGGTCCACAGGAACAGCCGGTGGCTCAGGTAAGACTCTTCATCGGGGCTGCCGACGGTGGCCTCTTTTTCCGCTTTCCAATCGCCCATGTCGAACGTGTTAGAGACGACGCGGGTTCCCGGCTTCAATTGCTCGAGCAGCTTCGGACGAAGCTTCAGGTTGATGTTCGGCAGCAGGAACAAAGTCACCACGGTCGCCTGGTGGAAGTCCGCCTCGAACAGGTCGTTCTCTTCGAAGCGCACGAGGTCCTCGACGCCAGCCTTCTTGGCGTTCTCTTTGGCCTCGGCGATGCGCTCCGGATTGATATCGATTCCGACGCCGTGAGCGCCAAATTTCTTGGCGGCCGCGACGACAATCCGGCCATCTCCGCAGCCGAGATCGTAAACCACGTCGGTCTTTTTGACGTCCGCCAGTTTCAGCATGGCCTCGACGGCTTCTTCGGTAGTCGGCACGTAAGGTACGTCCGGGGCCCGCCGCGGCTGAGGGGTTTGAGCCGCCGCGACTGTAACGGCAAGCGCCGCGACGACGAGATACGAACGGGACTTCTGGAGCAGCATCGATCACCTCTGGTCTTCGAGCGTACCGCAACTGGAGGCCGCGTGCATCCGGGTGCGGGGTCGGGTGGGGGTCCGGTTAATAGGCGTTAGAATAAACCGCTCTCCCATCCGGTGGAGGGGCCATATCTGCCAGGATGCGAGTTAAAGTTTTGGGAAAGTGCGGCATGCTCTTCGCCGTGGCGGATAGATCCTCCCTGACGCCGGGATTTCGGGGCGTTTGCTGGTGAGAAGGGGATTTATCGCCAGTAATCGATGGTCGGTCGGGACGGCGCTTCCCAGAACGCCGTATCTGGGGCCGGTTTCCGATAAGCCCACTTGAACTAAGCCTTACGGCGAACGCTCCGCGTGGACTGTGGGGCGAGCAGTCGGGAGTGCGCGGCGGTAAGTGTGGGCCACAAGGAGGTCCTTGTGACCCAACTTCGAAAAATGACGCTCGATGAAATCGCGCGTCGCAACTACACTGAAGGTACCACGCGCATCTACCTGGCAACGATTGAGGATTTGGCGCGCTATTTCCACCGCTCGCCCGACCAGCTCGAGCCCGAGCAGGTCCGCGAATATACGGTCCACCTGTTTCGTGACAAGAAGCTCTCCGAGAACACGGTGAACCAAAGGGTCGGGGCGCTGCGCTTCTTCTATATCAAGATGCTGAAACGACCGTGGGGCGAGGAGATGCCCTATCCGAAGAAGAAAATTCATCTGCCCGTGATCTGGAGCCCGGAGCAGGTTGGTCGGCTGATCGAATCGGCGGACACCCCCTTTCACCACACGATTCTAACGACCCTCTATGCCACAGGCGTGCGCCGCGCCGAGTGCGCCGCCCTCAAACTCACCGATGTCGACTCTGGGCGCATGGTGGTCCATGTTCAGGACGGTAAGGGCGGCAGGGATCGGGATATCGTACTCAGCCCCAACCTGCTGGCGGAACTACGACAGCATTATCGCCGCCTGTCCCGCAAGCCCGCCGTGTGGCTGTTTCCAGGAGGACGGCACCACACGGCCGATTATCCGATCAGCGATAAGGTGGTCTGGTACGCCTGCCGGGAGGCCGCCAAGCGTGCCGGCGTGAACAAACCGCTTCATCCCCACACGCTCCGTCATTGCTTCGCCACGCACCTGCTGGAAAACGGAGCCGATTTGCGCACCATCCAGCTTCTCCTGGGCCACGCCGATTTGAGGGAGACCATGATTTACCTCCATCTGTCTCAACGGCATGTCGGCGCCACGGCCAGCCCGCTGGATTCGTTACCCATCTACACCCGCAAGCCCGACACATCCGGCGCCAAGTAGATGTCCCGGCCGCCGCTGGAGGTGGCCGACCTCATCCGCGCGGCAGGAACCTCATTCTTCGAGCACAGCCGGAAATGGTTTAACTGGCTGCACCTGAAGATCCTGACCGCCATCGTCTGCTGCCGGACGTCCGTGCTCGGCGGTCACATCGATGAGTGTTCCCGCTGCGGGCATCGTGCCATCTCTTTCAATTCTTGTCGCAACCGGCACTGCCCCAAGTGCCAGGCCAACGCGCGCGATCGCTGGCTCGAAGCGCGCCGCCGGGATCTGCTGCCCACTCCCTATGTCCACGTGGTGTTCACACTTCCGCACCAATTGGCCCCGCTGGCCCTGCAGAATAAAGACCAGATCTACAGCTTGTTATTCCGCATGGCCGCGGAGACTCTGTTGGAAG
>JBGPKH010000099.1:0-18622 GCA_041485845.1 Bryobacteraceae bacterium | reverse complement strand
GTCTCTACAAATCCACCGACGGCGGCAACACCTGGCATCCGCTCACCGGCGGATTGCCCACGTTCGCGCAGGGGCTGGGGCGGATCGGCATCGGGATCGCGCCCAGCGACGGAAAGCGAATGTATGCGCTGGTGGAGTCGCGGGAAGCGGGCGGCCTCTACCGTTCCGACGATGCCGGCAGCACGTGGCGGCGCGTGAACAGCGAGCAGCGGATTTACGGGCGGGGGTCGGACTTCGCCTGGGTGCGCGCCGATCCCAAGAACCAGGACGTCGTCTACATCGCCAATACCTCCGCTTATCGATCCACCGACGCCGGCCAGACCTTCACAGCTTTCAAGGGCGCTCCCGGGGGCGACGATTATCACTCGATCTGGATCAATCCCAACAACCCCGACATCATCTTGCTGGCCAGCGACCAGGGGGCCACCGTCAGCGTGAATTACGGCCGCACGTGGAGCTCGTGGTACAACCAGCCGACGGCGCAGTTCTACCACGTAATCACCGACCACCAGTTTCCCTACTGGGTGTACGGCGGGCAGCAGGAGAGCGGCTCGGCGGGCGTGGCCAGCCGCGGCAACGACGGCCAGATCACGGCGCGCGAATGGCATCCCGTGGGCGCGGCCGAGTACGCCTACGTGGCGCCCGACCCGCTCGATCCGAACGTCGTTTACGGCGGCGGCATGGGGACCGGCGAAGCGGCGGTGACGCGCTACAACCGGCTCACCGGGGACGTGCGGCACGTCGGGCCGCGCGGCAATTACCGGCACCTGCGCACCATGCCCGTGCTGTTTTCGCCGATCGAGCCGCACACCTTATACTTCGGCGCGCAGGTGGTGCTGAAGACCACCAACGGCGGCGGAAGTTGGGAGGCCATCAGCCCGGACCTTTCGCGCGAATCGTACGCCGTGCCGGCAAGCGTGGCTTCGTATGGCGAGGCCGCTAAGAACCAGGCGACGCGGCGCGGGGTGGTGTATGCCATCGGGCCATCGCACCTGAACGTGAACACGCTGTGGGCGGGAACCGACGACGGGCTGATTCACCTGACCCACGACGGCGGCAAGAACTGGAAGAACGTCACGCCGCAGGGGATGCGGCCGTGGGACAAGGTGTCGCAACTCGACGCTTCGCACTTCGACGATGAGACGGTGTATGCGGCCATCAACGCGATCCGGCTGGACGACCAGCGCCCGCACATCTATCGCACCCACGACAGCGGGGCGACGTGGAAAGAGATCGTGCAGGGGCTGCCAGACGGGCCGGTGAACGTGGTGCGCGAAGATCCGGTGCGCCGGGGGCTGCTTTTCGCCGGAACAGAACTGGCGGTTTACGTTTCCTTCAACGACGGGGACAACTGGCAGCCGCTGCGTTTGAATATGCCGGCGACGTCAATCCGCGACCTGGTGATTCATGAAGAGGATGTGGTGGTGGGGACGCACGGGCGCGGGTTCTGGATTCTCGACGAGATTTCTCCGCTGCGCCAGATGACGGCGGAGGTTTCGACGGCGAACGCGCACCTCTTCGCGCCGCGCGTGACGTATCGGCTGCCGCGAAACACCAACACCGATACTCCGCTGCCGCCCGAGGAGCCGGCGGGGAAGAATCCTCCGGACGGCGCCATCCTGTATTACTACCTGAAGGCGGCGGGGCCGGTGACGCTCGAGGTGTACGACGGCGCCGGCAAGCTGGTGCGGCGTTTCGCGAGCGCCGACAAGGCCGCGGCGGCGGATGCGCAACTTAACGTGCCGCCTTATTGGATTCGGCCGTTTCAGCCGCTTTCCGCCGAGGTCGGGATGCACCGCTTCATTTGGGACCTGCACGGCGCGCCGGCGCAGGGCGGCGGGCGGCGCGGGGGTGGGCCGCCGATTTCGGCGATCTACCACGACACGCCGGTGGGGCAAGGCGAGTGGATGCCGCCGGGGGGGTACACGGTGAAGCTGACAGCGGGGGGACGGACGTACACGCAGCCGCTGGTGGTGAAGCCCGATCCGCGCGAGCGGTAGAAGCGCGAGCCGCGTGCGGCGGTATCATGATCTCCATGCTGAATCGCCAACAGGCCTGGGACATCCTCTGTGAGTTCACCAAATCCGACGGGCTCCGCAAACACGCGCTGGCGGTCGAAACCTGCGTCGCGGCGTACGCCAGAAAGCTCGGCGAGGACGAGCGCAAATGGTCCATCACCGCGCTGCTCCACGACTTCGACTGGGAGATTCACCCGACGCTCGATGAGCATCCTCAGAAAGGCGAGCCCATCCTGGCCGAACGCGGCGTCGACGAGGAGACCCGCCGCGCCATTCTTGCGCATGCCAATCATACCGGAGTGCCCCGCCAGTCCACCCTCGAAAAGACGCTCTACGCCTGCGACGAGCTGGCCGGATTCATCACCGCCATCTCCTATGTGAAGCCCCACCGCAGCGTCTTCGAGGTCGACGCCGCCTCGGTCAAAAAGAAGATGAAGGACAAGGCTTTCGCCCGCTCCGTGAACCGCCAGGACATCGTCGAGGGCGCCCAGGAGCTCGGCGTGCCCCTCGAAGAGCACATCGATTTTTGCGTGAAGGCCATGCAGTCCCGCGCCGGGGACCTGGGGCTGAAGGGCAGCCTCGACGCCTGATCTCTCTACGCCTTCACCACTCCCCGCAAATACCGGTTGGCCGGCTCTTCCACGAACCGGTACACAGCCGCCGAGACTGCGATCACCACGGCGATGTAAACCCCCGCCGAAATGGCTCGCGTCCACCGCAGGTACCACCACAGCAGCGGCACGTGCAGGATGTACATCGCATAGCTCGACTTCCCCAGGTACACCGCCGCGCGCGAGGAGAGGGCACGCGCCGCCACCCCGCCGCCCAACGCGAACCCGATCAGCAGCGCCGCGTTCAGCGGACGCAGCGCGCTGTTGAGATCGATCGCCCGAGGCAGCAGCCACGGCCAGGCGATCAGGGCCGCACTCAGCGCGGCTGCCGGAACGTAGAGCCACGCGCCCGCCAGGCGTGTGCGGCGCCGCAGCAGAAGATCGTAGCCGCAGGACGCGGCGATTCCCATCAGGAAATCGGAGAGGTGAATCAGCGGCTTGATCCCGTCGGGAACTCCCACGGCCCACAGGATGCGCGTCAAACAGCACGCGCCGGCCGCCACCGCCAGAGTCCTGCGCCAGGTCGCGCGCTGCATGAAGGCCGCCGCCAGCGGGAACGAGAGATAGAAGAAGATCTCGCAGGAAAGCGACCAGGCGGGCGTGTTCCAGTTTACCGGAAGCTGTCCGAGCCATCCCTGCGCCAGCAGGCCGTGAATCGCCACCAGCGGCCCTTTCCCGGGCGTGCGGTCGGCGAGGATGAACGGCGTGACCACCGCCAGGCTCAGCACATACACGGGATACACACGGGCGAAGCGGGCGGCGCCATAACGCAGCAGACTCTTCCCGTTCCAGCGGGTGGATGCGTAGCTGCGCGCCAGAACAAACCCCGAGAGCACGAAGAACGTGGTGACCGCGAGGTACCCGCCGCGGATGATCGCATACATGGCGTGCGACAGCGCGAGCGCCGGTGCCTCCAGCATCTGGCCCGGTCCCGTGAGGTGGTGCAGGATGACCCACAAGGCCAGAAAAAAGCGGAGTCCGGTGAGCGCCGGCAGGTGGCTTTGGCGAGTAATAATCCGATTCTAGCAGCATGCGGCGACACACGCTCCACTCGAGGTTGCCGCGTGGCCGCTCTCTCGCGTGCCGGGGCGCCCTTTGCTCCGGGCGGGCGACACCTTCCCTCTTTGTGGGCAGTTGCAGTGTGATCTGTCAGCCGCTTCCTGACAGCCCTGAAGGGCTATTACTCCGATCTCTTCTGGGGTACAATCGAAACCTGCCTTTATGCCGCTCTCCGTGGGGACTCGTCTCGGCCCGTATGAGATCCTCTCGCCGATAGGGGCCGGCGGCATGGGAGAAGTCTATCGCGCGCGCGATCCGCGCATCGGCCGCGAGGTGGCGGTCAAAGTACTGCTGGCCGCGGTGTCCCATGATGCCGGCCGGCTGCGCCGCTTCGAACAGGAGGTACGCGCCGCCGGCGCCCTGAATCATCCCAACATCCTGACGATTTATGATGTCGGCGAACAGGAGAACGGCGCGCCTTACATCGTCTCCGAACTCCTCGAGGGGGAAACCCTGCGGCAGCGGCTGGCGGCCGGCGCGCTCGGACAGCGCAAGGCCATCGACTATGGCATCGCCATCGCGCGAGGGCTGGCGGCAGCGCACGAGAAGGGCATCGTCCATCGCGACCTGAAGCCCGAGAACATCTTCATCACTCGGGACGGCCGCGTGAAGATCCTGGATTTCGGACTCGCCAAGCTGTCACGGCCGGAGGAGCACTCCGGCTCGATGGCGCCCACCGCTGTTCTGGAGACCGAGCCGGGAGTCGTAATGGGCACCGTCGGCTACATGGCGCCGGAGCAGGTGCGGGGGCACCCGGCTGACCATCGCGCCGACATCTTCGGTTTCGGCTGCATCCTTTATGAGATGTTGTCGGGCGCGCGGGCCTTCCGGCGCGACACCACGCCCGAGACCATGACGGCGATTCTCAAAGACGATCCACCGCCGTTGCCCGATGCCGCCATGGACCGGATCGTGCGTCATTGCCTGGAAAAGACGCCGCTTGAACGATTTCACTCGGCGGGCGATCTGGCGTTCGCTTTGGATACCCTCTCCACACACTCCAGCCTGAGTGCCGCTTCCGCTGCCGCCGTTCCAAAGCGCAAGAGGCAGTTCCTCGTGCCGGTGCTGGCGTTGACGTCAGTTGCATTGGCAATCGCACTGGCCGGCGTGTTTCTCGCCGGCCGTAATACGGCCGCTGGACGCTCGCCGTCGTTCGTCCGGCTTACTTTCGGAAGGGGGGCAATCCAGTCGGCGAGATTTGCCCCTGACGCGCAGACCATCGTTTATGCCGCGGCCTGGGACGGCAATCCAATGCAACTGTTCTTGATGCGCGCGGAGAGTCCCGAATCCCGGCCGCTCGGTTTTCCCGAGGCCGACATCCTTGGCATCTCCCGGTCAGGTGAGATGGCCCTGTTGCTCGGCCACCGATGGTTTGACCTTGACATGTCACCCGGGACGCTGGCCCGTATGCCCTTGGCCGGCGGCAAGCCCAGGGAGGTTCTAGAGGGTGTGGCACTGGCTGACTGGAGTCCGGACGGCAGCGAGCTGGCGGTCTGGCGCCGGGTGGGCGAACGATATCGCCTGGAGTTTCCCATCGGAAAGGTCCTGTACGAAACTACCGGCACGGCCCAATCCTTGCGGGTGTCGCCGCAGGGCGACATGGTTGCCCTCACGCTCTACGATGCCAATACGGGATCGATCTCGGTCATTGACCGCGCGGGCAGGAGGACTACATTGGCACGCGATGTCGCGGCGCCGGGCCTCGCCTGGTCCCCGAGCGGGGACGAGGTCTGGTTTTCCGCGGCCAGTCTTACCTCGCCCAGACCCCCCTCGCTCTACGCCGCTACTTTATCGGGCCGGGTGCGTCTGGTGGAACGAATGGTCGGATGGTTGTGGCTGCACGATATGGCCCGTGACGGGCGCCTGCTGATGTCCAACAACTCGTGGAAGGGAGGCATCGTGTATCTCGCCGCCGGCGACGCCAGGGAGCGGGATTTGTCGTGGCTGGACTGGTCCATGCTGGCGGACCTTTCACCGGATGGCAACATGGTCCTCTTCACTGAAGGCCGCGAGGGCGCCAAGAACGGCGCGCAGACTTATCTCCGCAGGACGGACGGCTCTCCGCCGATTCGTCTCGGTGATGGAGTGGCGTTGGGGCTTTCGCCGGACGGAAAATGGGCGCTCGCGCTGCGATTCGGGCCCACGGCCAAGCAGCTCGTTCTGTTTCCCACCGGAGCAGGCGAAGCAACATCCCTCAAGCCGGCGGGAATCGAATATTATTGGGCCGGCTGGTTTCCCGATGGGAAGCGCATCCTGATCGACGGTATCGCGCCGAATCACCGGGAGAGACTGTACGTCCAGGACGTCGCGGGAGGCGAGCCGGCCGCCATCACACCGGAAGGGGTCAGCCTCAGAAATGTGTCCAGCGAGGGCGACGGTGGAGGAGCGCGGCCTATTTCGCCGGATGGCAAGTGGGTCGCCGCGATCGGCCCCGACCAAAAGGCCTGGTTGTACCCGCTTCAGGAAGGCGGAGAAGCACGTGCGATTCCAGGGCTGATGGCGGGCGAAACGCCGATCTGCTGGAATGCCGGCGGGCACGCTCTGTACGTCTTCCGAAAGGGCGTTCTACCGGCCAAGCTCTTTCGCGTCGATGTAGTGACAGGGCGGAGGGAACTGGTGAAGGAGATCGTTCCCGCCGATCCCGCCGGCATCTACGCGATTGACCCGATTCTGTCTACGCCGGACGGAAAATCGTACGTGTACAATTATCGGCGCACGCTTTCAGATTTGTACGTGGCGGAAGGTTTGAAGTGAGCCGCGGACCTCAAGCCCACGGAAGCACGAGGTGTGCGGCAAGGTTGGGGGCCGCAAGAGCCGGCCGACTGACCCCAGCTTAGACCGCGTGCCAACGGCGAGCTTTCGCTCGTGGCGCAAACGTCCTCACCCGCCGCTGCCGCTCGGGTGTGAAGGAGGGCATCACGATCACCGGAGCCGTTGCTTTCCGCTCGCGGGGAATATCGGCCGATACCGGCCGCCGGATCAGGCGGGTGGTCAAGGTCCGCTCGATATGGGCCACCTCCGCGCGCTCCGATCGCGTGGCGAAGGTCGAGGCCGTTCCGCGTGCACCGGCGCGCCCCGTACGGCCGACCCGGTGAATGAAGTCCTCCGGCACCTGCGGAAGATCGTAATTCACCACGTGAGAGATCCCTTCCACGTGAATTCCCCGGGCCGCCACGTCGGTTGCCACCAGCACACGGAAGTGTCCCTCCTGGAAACCGCGCAATGCGTGGTTGCGTTGGTTTTGGCTCCGGTTGCCGTGGATGGCGGTGGCCTTCACGCCTTCGTGTGAGAGCCTCTTCGACAGCCGGTCGGCGCCGTGCTTGGTGCGCGCAAACACCAGAAAGGAACCGTCCTCCTCGCGGAGCATGGTTTGCAGCAGGCCCAGCTTCCGATCCTGCTCCACTTCGTAAAGATGCAAATCCACCTGCTCGACAGGCTTGGTGGTGGAACCCACTTCGATGCGCACCGCGTTTCGCACCTGCGTCTCGACCAGGTGCTTGACGGAAGTCTCCATGGTTGCCGAGAACAACATCGTCTGGCGATCGGAAGGCAAACCCGCCATGATTCGCTTGACCGTGGGGAGGAAGCCAATGTCGAGCATACGGTCCGCCTCGTCCAGAACGAGCATGCGCACGTTTCCCAGATCGACCAGTTGGCGGCTTAGGAAATCGTACAGCCTGCCGGGGGTAGCGAGCAGCACCTGCGCCCCTTGGCGAATGGACTGCAACTGGGATCGCTCGTTGACCCCGCCGACTACGACCGCAGCCCGAATTCCGGTGCCGGCGGCCATTTTCGCGAACGTTTCGTTAATCTGCATCGCGAGCTCGCGCGTAGGAGTCAGGACCACGCTGCGGATGCCGGTTTGTGGCGGCTGTTTCTCGAGCAGGTGGATCAAAGGCAATACAAATGCCAGTGTCTTGCCGGTACCCGTTTGCGCTGTGGCAACCAGGTCCCTTCCGGCTAGCGCTGGTTCGATGGCCTGGGCTTGCACGGGAGTTGGTTCGGTAAAGCCGTGCCTTGCGAGATTGCTCTTCAGGAGAGCGGAGAGTGAGAGTTCAGAGAAAGTTTTCATTTATCGTTTGAGGAGGAAAACCGGCGAGCCGACTACCGATCAGCGGAGAGGGGGTTGCGGATCAACTTCCAGAATTTTGATTATACCAGTTTATGTGGGCTGCCGGTGGCAGAAGCGTGCGGTCCCGCCGGCCCCGCCTCTTCGCGGCCCTCACCCAACCGATCGACACCGGTCTCGCCGGGCAGGAGCAGCGGGAGGATCGCCTGGTCTACGGCTCACCTACATCGCCGGTCTGGAGGGCCCCAACGCGATTCGAAAAATCGAGAGCCGGGTCACCGCGCTCTGCCGTAACTACTTCCGCACCCTCACCGGGCTCCGCCGCAGGCAGAGTCTGCGCCACGCGCAGGAAGCGCTGCGGGCGAAAGCGAGGCCGTGGCTGGGAAAGTGCGGCATCCGCCACGACCCGCTCACCGCCATGCGAATGGAATAGGTATCGCCGGCGGCCTCCGCCGCGAACCCATGCCCCTCTTCTGTTATGATGACGCCCATGCTAACCCGATCGGCCGCGATGCTTCTACTGGCTTGCCCCGCGCTGGCGGGCACTTACCACTTTCGCGCCGTGTGGGACGGCGCCAAACTGTGGAAGGACGCCTGCGTCACCACCGAGGGAGAGCGCATCCAAGGCGTCGGCCCGTGCAGTGGCACGCCCATCGACCTGTCGCGCTTCACCGCGATCCCCGGCCTCATCGACGTTCACACCCACATGACGTACGTCCTGGACAACCGCGTGAGCCAGGCCGGACGCGGCGCCGCGGTGGTCTTTCTCGCGCAGGATAACGCGCGCAAGACCCTCGAAACCGGCGTGACCACGGTGCGCGACCTGGGGGCGTCCGATTACGCCGATATCGCCATGCGCGATCTCATCGACAACCGCCAACTCCTGGGGCCGCGCATGTTCGTCGCCGGATACGGACTCCAGATCACCCGCGGGCGGAACTCCTCGCCTAACACCGCCGACGGCGTGACGGACGTGATGCGCGTGGTGCGGCAGCAGGTGGCGGCGGGCGCCGATTGCATCAAGATGTACGGCTCGACCGGCTCGGGCCGCGACGTCACCGGCTTCCAGACCTTCACCTTCGAAGAAATGAAAGCCGCGGCCGATGCGGCCCACGCGCTGGGCAAGCGCATCGCGATTCACACCTACGGTCCCGATGGGGCGCGTGACGCCGTCCGCGCCGGCGCAGACTCCGTGGAACATGCCACCGATATGGACGATGCGACCATCGCCGAGATGGTGCGGCGCAAGACCTTCTATGTGCCCACCATCGATCACAACCGCTACTACGTGGACAACGCCCGCAGGCTGAACTATCCGCCCAACGCGGTCGACGATTTGAACAACTACATCCAGCGGAACCTCGCCACGGCGCGCAAGGCGTTCGCTGCGGGTGTTCGCTTCGCCATGGGCTCGGACGCCGTCCGCACCATGTTCGGGGAGAACACGCGCGAGCTGGGATGGTTCGTCAAGGCCGGGATGACGCCCGAACAGGCGCTTCGCGCGGCCACCACCAACGGCGCGGAATTGCTCGCCATGGAAAAGAGCCTGGGCGCGATCCAGGCGGGCTACCTGGCGGACCTGGTGGCGGTCGAGGGCGATCCACTGGCCAACATCGACGCGGTCATCCATAATGTGCGATGGGTCATGAAGGGCGGGGAGGTAGTCTTCGACAAGACGAAGCAGACTAAGGGGGAGCTATGACAAGTTTGGGAACGGTCGCGGACCTGTGGCGATATCCGGTGAAGTCCATGCAAGGCGAGTCACTGGGGTCCGCGCAGGTCTCCGCGCGGGGATTTCTGGGCGATCGCGCGTATGCCTTCATCGACACGGTGACGGGCAAAATCGCCAGCGCGAAGAATCCACGGAAATGGCCGGGGCTTCTGGCATGTAATGCCGTATTCGTGGAACCGCCCGCCGCCGGCGGCGGGATCCCGCCGGTGTGCGTGACTTTCGCGGACGGCACATCGATGTCCAGCAACGAGTCTGGATTCGATGAGCGCGCTTCGCGGATCCTGGGGCGGCAAGTGGTTCTGAGGTCGGCGCCGCTGGAGTCGCCTGTGCTGGAAGAGTACTGGCCGGATATTGACGGGCTCGCGCACCGCGAGACGGTCACCGATGAGGCCATCTCGGCGGGTACTGCGTCGGCGTCGTTTTTCGATTTTTCGGCTATTCACCTGGTCACCACGTCCACGCTCGCGGCGCTCGGCAGCGCTCATCCGGACGGGCGCTTCGAGCCCTGCCGTTTTCGCCCTAATCTTCTGATCGGCGCCGAGCCCGATGGCTTCCCGGAGAACGATTGGGTGGGCCGCAAGATCCGGGTCGGCGCGGACGTCGTGCTCAAGATCGTGATCCCCTGCGCGCGGTGCGTGATGACCACGCTGCCGCAACGCGGCCTGCCGCTCGATTCCGGTATCCTGGGCGCCGCGGCCCGGAGAAACAACGTCATGATCGCGCCACTGGGCCGGGCGATGCCCAGCGTGGGAGTCTATGCGCAGGTGGTTCGCGGCGGCAGCGTGCGAGCCGGCGATACCGTGGCGTTCGCGCACTGAGGGGCCACGCCTTCCCGCCCCCCGTGCCCCAGACGCTTCCGGCCAGGGATCTGGCACGTGGACTAAACTGAATGCAATGGAGGAGTCCGAATGCTGAAACTAGTTGCCGGCCTGGCTTGGTTGGCCGTGGTCCCGGTCTCGAGGGCCGCGGAATTTCCCGCGCCCGCGGTCGATATTCCCGGCGCTGCCCATACGCAGGCGGTCGCGGTCTTCGCCGGCGGCTGCTTCTGGGGAGTCGAAGCGGTCTTCGAACGCCTCAAGGGCGTCACCGATGTGGTCTCCGGCTACGCCGGCGGCAACCAATCGACCGCGCACTACGAGATGGTCGGCACGGGGCGCACCGGACATGCCGAGTCGGTGCAAGTCACTTTCGATCCGTCGCAGATCACCTACGGCAAGCTGCTGCAAGTCCTCTTCTCGGTAGCGCACGACCCGACGCAGCTCAACCGTCAGGGCCCCGACGAAGGCACGCAGTACCGGTCGGCGATTTTCTACACGTCGGACGAACAGAAGCGGGTTGCCGAGGCGTACATCCGGCAGTTGACCGGCGCCAAGGTCTTCCGCTATCCCATTGTGACCCAGGTGGTTCCGCTCAAGGGATTCTACGCGGCCGAAGAGTATCATCAGAATTTCATCGAGCGGAATCCCGACTATCCTTATGTGGTGTATAACGACCTGCCCAAGTTGGATCATCTGAAGCGCCAGTATCCCGGCCTGGTGAAGCACCCATGAAACTCACATTTCCGGCCGCGCTCTGCGGCTCCACCTTGTTCGTCGCGTGCCTGGCCGGCGCCGACGGAACACCGTTGTTCAACGGCAAGAATCTGGATGGCTGGGAAGTGCTCGGCGATGGGCAATGGACCGTCATGGCGGATGGCACGCTGCTCGGCCAGCGGATTTCCGACCTGCGCAAGATGCTGGCGCCCGGCGGTCCGTTCGCCACAGCGCAGCAATTCAGCGGCTGGGTCAACCAGCAGTCGTGGCTGTACACGAAGCGCAACGATTTCGGCGAGTTCGACCTGCACCTGGAGTTCTGGACCAAGACTTCGGGCAACAGCGGCGTCTCGATTCGCGACACCTCGCGCGCCAAATGGGGCATAACGATCCCGCCCGATTACACGAAAACGCCGTCCAAGATCGGCTACGAGATCCAGATCAACAACCGCTTTCCCGACCCGCACCCCACCGGCAGCATTTACGGATTCATGGATGCTCCCAAAGACGCGCAGCGCGACGACCAGTGGAACGCGATGGACATCTCGTCGCGCAACGGCAAAATCGCGGTGTCGGTGAACGGCCGCGCCGTGGCGGAACACGCCGGCGATCCGCAACGATCGAAGACCGGTCCCATCGGACTGCAACTGCACGACCAGTTCTCGATCATCCAGTTTCGCAACATACGCATCCGCGAGGCGGTCCGCTGAACATGTGATACGATGCTTTTACAGACCCATTCAAACCCCGGAGAGGTGGCTGAGTGGTCGAAAGCAGCGGTTTGCTAAACCGTCGTAGGGTCTAAAGCTCTACCGGGGGTTCGAATCCCCCCCTCTCCGCCAGCCCTGGAGTTGCAGTTCCGTGGCAAGTTGCCACCCTACGGCATGAGCGGCCCGACCCGCGCCTAGTGAATCCGCCAGCCGTTCACCGGTCCGCTGTGGAAGAATTTCTCGGGAGTCATGACGCCGTCGCGCTTGAAGACGGTCCCATCCTTCATCACCAGGCGCACGTCGCGCAACGCGTCGATATCGTCCAGAGGGTTGGCGCGCACCGCGATCAGGTCGGCGGGCAGACCAACCTTAATAGGCCCGCGCTTGTCGGCCATGTCGCAGACCTGGTAGCCATTCGTCGTCATGATCTTGAGAATGGCCGGCGCGGGAATGCCCGCGGCCTTCCAGGTCCTGAGAAAGTCGATCACCACTTCCCCTCGGGTCATGTTGGGAATGTAGTAGTCGGCATCCGTGGAGAAGGCCATTTTCACGCCGTTGCCGTAGGCGTTCCTGACGCCCTGCACGGTGCGGTCGAAGCGCGCCTGGTTGGGGCTGTAATAGGTCGAAATCGGCGTCTCGGTGCCGACTCGCCAGGTGCCTTTCCTGGCCATCAGTTTGTGCGTCTCGTCGTCCAGAGCCCCCGAGTGCTCGATCGACCAGATGCCGGCTTCGATGGCGCGCAGGGCGCCGGGTCGTGTCTGCACGTGGCCGGCCACCTTCAGTCCGCTCTTGGCCGCCTCCGCAATGAACAGCTTCATTTCGTCGACCGTGTAGCCGTACGGCTTGGCGTCCACCATGATCTTGATCACCTTGGCGCCGTACAGGATGTTCTTGCGCACCGCCTTGACGATCTCGTCGGGCGTGTCGGCATCCAGGTATTCCGGGTAAACCAGGCCGGCGCGCTCGGGGACCGGCGTGAACTGCCCGCCCATTCCTCCGATGATGATCCCGGAGTTGATCACGGTCGGGCCGGGGATCCAGCCCTGTTCGATGGCCACCCGCAGGGCGCTGTCGGCGTAGTTGGCGGCGTTGCCCAAGTCGCGGACCACGGTGAAGCCGGCAGACATCATGGTGATCCCGTTCGAGACCGCCTGAATGGCGCGGATGGCCGTGGAATCGAGCACGCTGGTGAGGTAGTAGCTGTTGTTTTCGGGGTCGCGCTTGTAGGTGAGGGCCAGGTGGTTGTGCGCATCCACCAGGCCGGGCAGCACGGTCTGCTGCGAAAGGTCGATCACTTCGGCGCCCGCGGGGATCGCCACATTGGCGCCGATCTCCCTGAACTTTCCGGCCTCGATCAGGATCACCTGGTTGGAATTGGTGGCGCCGGTTTCGGGGTCGATGAGGCGGCCGGCGCGGATGGCGGTGACCTGGGCCGGCAGTGTCGCCGCGCAGACCCAAAGCACAACAAGAATTCGTTTAGCCATGAAATCTACTTTACAGTGGGACGGGCCTCCTGGCCTGTCCGTGCCCCTACACCACCACCCCGGCGCTCCAAAGCAAATATCCGATGGCCTGCTTGACATAATTCCAGCGCTCCTGCAATCGATCCGGGGCGTGCTCCTTGCGCGGCGAGCCGTAGACGTCCAGCCCGCGGAATTGCAGCATCTTCTTCACGCGGTAGATGTGATAACCGTCGCTCACCACAATCACCGAACCGAGGCCCATGCGGCGCATGATCTCGCCCGCCATGGCCGTGGATTCCACCGTGCTTTCGGCCTGGGACTCCACCACGATCGCCTCCGACGGCACGCCGCGGCTCATGAGGTAGGAGCGTCCCACGCCGCCTTCGGTGAAGATCGGATCTCCGCCGGCGCCGCCCGTGGTCATGATGCGCGGCGCCAGGCGCCGGTTGTAGAGATCCAGCGCGTGATCCAACCGGGCCTTGAGCACCGGGGACGGCCGTCCGCGATATTCGGCCGCGCCCAGCACCAGGATGATGTCGGCCGCCTGCGCCTCATCGCGCGTGGATTGCCGCTCGATGCGCACCGAGACATACGCGATCGCAACCAGGATCGCGGCGACGGTCAACGCGGCGGCACTCCATAGGGCTCGTTTCATCTGCGCTATTCTGACGTTCAGAACCCTATTGTAAACAGATGCCACAGGCCGGGACGATCACGAGCGCGGCTAATCCGCTGCTGAAGGATGTGCGCCGGGCCATCGCGCGCGGCGGGCTGACGCGCCAGGGCTGGTGCGTGGCGGAGACCTTCCACCTGCTCGAAGAGGCGTTACGCAGCGATTGCGAAGTGAAGGCCGTGGTGGCGGCCGAATCGGCGCGCGCCGCAGTGGAGGCGCACGTCGGGCGGTTGCCGGGGATCCAGATGGCCGTGTTGCCGGACGCGGCGTTTCAGCGCCTGGCCGCTACCCAAACCAGCCAGGGCGTGATGGCGCTGGTGAAGCCGCCGGAGTGGCGCCTGGAGCAACTGTTTCGCGGGGAGCCGTTGGTGGTGGTGCTGGATGGCTTGCAGGATCCGGGAAATGCCGGCACGATCGTCCGCGCCGCCGAGGCGTTCGGCGCCAGCGGGGTGCTGTTCCTGAAAGGCGCCGTGAGCCCGTACAATCCGAAGACGCTGCGCGCAGCGGCGGGGTCGCTGTTTCGCGTTCCGTTCGTGTACGCCGTGGATGCCGCCGCGGCTCGTGCGGTCCTGCGGGCGAATCGCGTTACGCTCTATGCGGGAGTGCCGGTAGTACGCTCGCTCGCGGACGTGGATCTGTCGGTGCGTTGCGGCCTGATCATCGGCAGCGAGGCGCACGGCGTGAGTGCGGAATGGCGCGCGGCGGCGCAGGAGATCTCGATTCCGACGGTGGGTGTCGAATCGCTGAACGCCGCGGTGGCGGCCGGCATCCTGCTGTACGAAGCGCGCCGGCAGAGGACGGCCACCGAGTGAGCCTCTTCGACACCACGCCGCCAGAGCCCGCGCGGCCCGACAACAAGCGGCCGCTGGCGGAGCGCATGCGTCCCGAACGGATCGAGGACTACATCGGGCAGGAGCACATCCTCGGGACGGGGAAGCCGCTGCGCAAGCAGATCGAGCGCGACGAGCTGACGTCGATCATTCTCTGGGGGCCGCCGGGTGTCGGCAAGACCACGATCGCCAAACTGATCGCGCGCGTGACGAAATGCGAATTCATCCCCTTCAGCGCGGTGTTGAGCGGCATTAAGGAAATCAAGGCGGTGATGGTGGATGCGGAGCGGCTGCGCCGCATGGGGAAGCGGACCATCCTGTTCATCGACGAGATCCACCGCTTCAACAAGGCGCAGCAGGATGCGTTTCTGCCCTACGTGGAGCGCGGCGACATCGTCTTGATCGGCGCCACCACGGAGAACCCGTCGTTCGAGGTGATCGCGGCGCTGCTCTCGCGGTCGCGGGTGTACGCGCTGCGCGGGCTGACGGTGCCGGAGATCGTCACGCTGCTGAAACGCGCGCTGCCGGTCGTCGGTTTGCAGGCGTCCGGCGAACTGCTGGAGCAGATCGCCATCTATTCCAACGGCGACGCGCGGCAGGCATACAACACGATCGAAGCGGCGGGCGCGGCGTCGGCCGGAGGCCAGTTGACCGAGGCCGCCGTGCAGGACGCCATCGAGCGCAAGGTGCTGCTCTACGACAAGGGCGGCGAAGAGCACTTCAACCTGATTTCGGCGCTGCACAAATCGGTGCGGTCGAGCGACGTGGATGCGGCGCTATACTGGCTCACCCGCATGCTGGAGGCCGGCGAGGACCGCCTGTACATCGCGCGGCGGCTCATCCGCATGGCCAGCGAGGACATCGGCCTCGCCGATCCGCGCGCGCTGGAGCAGGCCATAGCGGCCATGCAGGCGATGCACTTCCTGGGAATTCCGGAAGGCGACCTGGCGCTGGGGCAGGCCGCGATCTATCTGTGCGTGGCGCCGAAATCGGACGCGGCGTACCGGGCGATGGGCGCGGTTCACGAGGATGTCGAGAAGACCATCGCCGAGCCCGTGCCCATGAATCTGCGCAACGCGCCGACGGGGTTGATGAAGGCGTGGGGATACGGTCAGGGGTATCAGCACGCGCATAACGTGGAGGGTGCCATTCCCGATATGGAGTGCCTGCCGCCGTCGCTCGCCGGCCGGCGGTATTATTGGCCGACGGATCGCGGGGTTGAGAAGCGCATCGGCGAAAGGCTCGAAGAAATCCGCCGGCTGAAGGAGAAGAAGAGCTGATGTAGCTGTGGGGCAGGATGGCATCCTGCGCGGCGGTTGTCAACCGCCGCTGTCACGGTATTTTTGCGAACTCAAATAGGTGGCGGCGGCACTACTGGCGGCCTCACAGGAGCCGGAAATTTGAGGCCGTGGCGGTCGCCCGGCAGCAGCATGCCCAAGAACAGAACGAATCGCATGTATTGCCTGGTTGGAAATGGTCTGCGAAGAGCGGCGCCGATTCCTGAGATGCTTTTCAGTTTCCGAAAACGCGGCTTTCGCGCTCGGAACTTTTTCCGGGTCATCCGTTTATTCGGCCAATCATGATGCCCGCGCAGGGATAACTCGTCTGAAATCCGGGAGTTAGGAGCGCGTGCACAGATTGGACCGAATAAACGCGAAAAAACCGGCCAAACTGCTTGGCTCTAGCTCTAGCCCAACTTCCACAGTGGAAGTTGGGCTAGCTTAGGTCTTTCAATTCGTCCAGCGGCGGCAACGCGCCAGGATTAGATACATTCACCGGCCAGGTGGCCACGGCAGTCTTTTCCCCGTGTACCCAGGACACCGCAAGCGCATGCTGAATGGATAGCGGCGAATTCGCCAGTGCGGCCTCTGCCCGATGAAACGCGGTCGGCAAGGCCGCGGCCATTTCGGCGACGCCTGTTCGCTCGGCATAATCCCCTACCGTGATGGCACGCGCCCCTGCGATCGACGACAGATGAGATGGCGGACGTCGATCTGTAACTCGTGATAAGTCGAGTTACTGTAGGTCCGCGGCAGCATCGATTCGGGGCAGGCCGGACCGAGCTGCTGGTCAGATTGCCGCCGCGGCCGAGCAGCGGGAAGACAGTAAGTGGCTGGCTGCCTGAGATACTCGGGTTGTAAGCCGGATTGAACACCCCAGTAGCGGCGCGAGACAGGTTGCCGTTGCTGCGCGCGCGCAGGAAATCATCCAGGAATCCACCGGCCTTGATGTCGATCTGGTTGAAGTCGATGGCGCGAAGCTCCTTCACGCCGTGGTTGCCCACGTAGCGAACCGAGAGCACCGTGCCTTTGAAATCGTGCTCGACGCTCAGGTTCCATTGCTGCACGTAAGGCGTGCGGGCCGCCGGGCAACAGGACCTGCACCTGCGCGTTGGGAACGGCCGCCCCCGAGGCGTCCACGACGGAGCCGGACAATGCGCCGGTAACTTGTATAAATGCCGCCGGCGCGAGCGATAACAAGAATGAACACACTACGAGCGTTCGTTGCTGCACGAGAATATCCCCCAAAATAGACTTACCAGCGCTTGAGTTTTAGATGGGGAGCCAGGCAATTGGTTATTGGCGGTTGTTACTGTATTTGGTTATGGATCTCCCGGGGCGTCATGCGAGTTTTGCAGAAAACCGGCGCGCGGCCTGGAGCAGGGCGGCCGGCGGCGAGGCGCGGGGAAGTCGAGAGAAGCCGGGCGAAACGGATTTCGCCGGTCGAGCCTGGCGTGCTATACTCCTGATTTCAAGGCTTTCACCGGGCCCGTAGCTCAGTTGGTTAGAGCGCTACCTTGACACGGTAGAGGTCTGGCGTTCGAGTCGCCACGGGCCCACCACGACTCTCCTTATTTGCCGTTTTGCGGCGCAACGAGAATCCCCACCACGGACACAGGAAGGCGATCCGCGTTTAGCGCACCATCAGGGTCACGGCATTGGTCGTGACGCCGCCCGCAACAAGCTGACGGTGCCCACTCCCGGAGCCAGATCCTGCGGCACCATCACGTTCACCTGGAAAACACCTTCCAGATTCGGAGCCGGACCCACATACTGGGGCTGCACTTCAATCCCGGCGATCCGCACCGCCACGGGCGAGCCGGCGCCGGTCCCGAGACCGGTTCCGAACAGTGCCACGATCTCGCCGCGGGCGGCCGGGTCGGAGCTGGTGAAGACGCCCTGCGAGGTGGCCGCAATACCGGCGACGATCCTGCGCCGCGGCCATTCGGACGGTCGAAAGCAGGGCGGCGAATGCCATGGAACGAGTGAGAGTGGTCATGGTTTATCCCTCCACTCGCTCCAGCGGAAAACGCAGGGAAAACACGTCGCGGGGGGCGGAAAGTGGCTGTTGATCGGCGGGCCGGTGGAACCGTTTGGCTGTATTCCGGCAAAGACCACTCCCTACGGCCGTGGCTCCGATGAATACGGCCGTGGCTCCGATGAATACGGCCGTGGCTCCGAACAGAGCCGCGCGCGTCAGTGTCCCCAGCTACGCGAGGTTCAATACCTGCTTGACGGTGCCGCTCTGGTCCTGGATCTTCTGCTGGAGCATCATCAGCGCGTAGATAAGCTGCTCGGGCCGGGGCGGGCATCCGGGCACGAACACGTCGATGGGAATCACCTGGTTGACGGGCACGAGCGCGTAGTTGTTGAACACGCCCGTCGAGGTGGCGCAGGCGCCCATCGAGATCGCCCACTTGGGCTCCGGCATCTGCTGGTACAGGTGACGAATCACCGGCGCCATCTTCTGGCTGACGCGTCCGGCGATGATCATGAGGTCCGACTGCCGCGGCGATCCGCGGAACACCTCGGCGCCGAAGCGGGCGATATCGAACCGCGACGCGCCCATCGACATCATCTCGATGGCGCAACAGGCGAGGCCGAAGCTCATCGGCCAGATGGAGTTCTTGCGCGCCCAGTTCACC
>JBGPKH010000098.1:0-18662 GCA_041485845.1 Bryobacteraceae bacterium | reverse complement strand
GAGAGCAAGCGGATTCGCGTGAATTGGCGGTCGCGACTCGCAGTCGGGTTCGAGAACGCGGAGCGAGCGGAGGAGCGCAGTCCTGGGCGCGGCAGCGTGTCCCAGGGCGAAACGGTCAAGTTATTTTTGCGCGCGCGCTAACAGGCTTGGTGGGCGTCGAGGGCGGTGTTGATCAGGACGTTGACCACATTGATCGTCTGGTATCCGCCGGGAGCGTTGAAGGTCGCGGTGAGGATCTGGCTGCTGCCGCTGCTCGCGGCGGGTGTGAGCGTAGCGGGGGCGGGGGGAGTTGTGGCTGGCAAGGCGCCTCCAGTGGTGGCGGCGAGAACCGAACCCGAATTGGCCGTGATAGAATTCACGGAACCTCCACCCAAACTTGTGTGAGCCCAGGTTGTCCCTCCATTCGTGCTTTTGTAGACTGACCCAGCACCGGTGCCGGCGTAGAGAACATTCGCATTCGAGCGGTCGACGGCGAGCGCTCCAACAATGCCATCAAGTGTGGTAAGCAGGACCCGTGCTGGGGACGGACTCGTCACGTACTTGTAGACGCCTCCGCTGTCCATGCCTGCATAGACGGTGACGTGATCTGTGGGATGGATAGCAAGAGACCTCACCGCGGACGGTAAGGTTGGGCCGATCTCAGTGAGCGGAACGCCCCCGCAGACTGCGCTTCCGAAAATATATCCGCCGATGGCTCCTGTGTCGGTTCCAAGGTAAGACGTACAATTCGAGGTATCGACGGCGATAATCAGGCTGCGGTAGGGGTTGCCGTTCGGTCGTAGTAGTGACGACAAGACCAAAGTTGTGGCGCTGCGGAAACTGCCGAAAGGTTTCTGCAAACCTCACTTAGGCCTCTGTAGACGTCAGCCACTTGAAGAGTGGATGGCTGGGTCGCTGCGACTGCTATGGACTTGGATCCAAAAGTGTCCGAAGAGAAGGTGCCGTTGCCGATAAGAGACCGGTAACACCGCAGTCGGTACTGAACTGCGAGTCGGCAAACAAGATGCACGGGCTATTCGGGTCGACGGCTATGGATTTCGCGGCCGGACTGCCGGCCAGCACATTCCAGGTAGCTCCTCCGTCCGTACTCTTGTACACGTGGTCTGCTGCGGCGTAGATAGTTTGGGCATTCGTCGGGGACTACGATACTGTTGAACGGCCCACCTGTGGCAGTCACCAATGCGGGACTCCACTTTCCCGCGGAGTCGGTCGACCGGAAGACGGTTCCACCGTCTGGCGTAGCAGAGTGGACCGGCGGAACGCAGCCAGGAACCAGGTCTAAAACGAGCGCTATGAGAAAAACTCTCAAAAGCCTTTTCCGTGGCAGCATTGTCAACCTCCAATATTTGAAGGACCCGCTCCATCATTGATCTCTCTTGAGATTTGAGATGGCCATAGAGGTGATCTCTGTACATGAAACGTCCCAAAGCCATACATTAAATGTACAACCCGCCCCGTGACTCCGTCACCCCAAACCACGTAAACTATTGATCCTGAGTCTTCTCGCGGCCTGACGCCAACCGGCCATCGCCGTGCAGTTCCCAACCCGTGAAAGGAATCGACCGATGGCTCGCGGTTTCAAGGACGTTCTGAAGAACGCCGGCTTCCACGCCTTCCTGTGGGCGCAGTTTCTCGGCGCGTTCAACGACCAGCTCTACCAGATGCTGGTGCTCCAGGCGGCCGTCGACACCCACTCCAGCACCGGCGTCGTCCAGATCGTCTACCTGCTCCCCTTCCTGCTGTTCTCCGGCTGGTCCGGCCACCTCGCCGATATGGTGAGCAAGCGGCGCGTTTTCATCGGCGTCAAAGCCTTCGAGATTCCCGCCATGGCGCTGGGCGCCTTCGCCCTTATCTCCGGCCACATCGAGTGGATGCTCGTGGTGCTCTTCATGATGGGCCTCCATTCCACCGTCTTCAGCCCCGCGAAATACGGGATCGTCCCAGAAATCCTCTCCGACCGCGACCTCTCCCGCGGCAACGCGTGGCTCGAAATGACCACGCTCATGGGCATCGTGCTCGGCGGCGCCACCGGGGTATTCGTGTACTCGGCCTGGAAAGGCGAGGCCGGCAAGATGGCCCTCGCGCCTCTCGCCATTGCCGTGGCCGGGTTCCTCGCCAGCTTGCGCATCACCCGGGTGAAGCCCTCGGGCGCATCGCAGCCGTTCCGCCTGAATCCGTTTGCCGAGGTAGCCGAGGGCACCCGCCACCTCATGCAGAATCGCCCGTTGTGGCTGGCCGTTATGGGAGTCGCCTACTTCTGGTCGCTGGGCGCGCTCCTGAAGCCCGACCTGCTGCTCTTCGGCAACGAAGTCCTCAAAGTCAGCGAGCTGCGCGCCGGCCTGCTGCTGCCGTTCCTGTCGATCGGCATCGGCGTGGGCAACATGCTGGCGGGCCGCCTCTCGGGCGACAAGGTGGAGCTCGGCCTCGTGCCGCTGGGCTCCGCGTTGATGGGGCTCTTCGCCATTGCCATGTTCGCCGCCCGCGGCTCGTACGCCCTTTCGGTCGCCGCGCTCATTCTGCTTGGGACCACCAGCGGCCTCTTCATCGTCCCGCTCTACGCCTACATGCAGCAGCGCAGCGGCCTCCAGGAAAAGGGCCGCGTCGTCGCCACCAACAATTTCTACCAGACCATCGGCATGCTGATCGCGTCCGTCGTCCTCTGGGCCTTCCACGACCAGTGGGGCGTCAGCGCCGGAACCATCCTCCTCGGCGCGGGCATCCTGACGCTGCTGGTCACCCGGTACATCGTCACCGTAGTGCCCGACTTCGCCGTGCGCTTTATTCTGTGGCTGGTCACTCACAGCATCTTCCGCATCCGCATCGTGGGCCCGGAAAACGTGCCCTTCCGCGGTCCCGCGCTGCTGGTCTCCAACCACATGTCGCACATCGATGGCTTCCTCGTCGGCGCCTGCATCCAGCGCTTCGTGCGCTTCATGGTGTGGAAACCCTACTACGAGTTGAAAGCCCTCAACTGGTTCTTTCGCCTTACCAACGCGATTCCGGTCGGCACGGGCAGCCGCCGCGACGTCGTCGAATCCATCCGCGCGGCTCGTCGCGAGCTGGAAGCCGGCCACGTGGTCTGCATCTTCGCCGAGGGCGCCATCAGCCGCACCGGGAACATGCTGCCGTTCAAACGCGGCATGGAGAAGATCGTCGAGGGCCTCGATGTGCCCGTGATTCCCGTCCATCTCGACCGCCTCTGGGGCAGCATCTTCAGCTTCGAGAGCGGGCACTTCTTCTGGAAGTGGCCCAAGCGCATTCCCTATCCCGTCACCGTCTCCTTCGGCGCGCCGATGCCTTCCGACACCAGCGCGCACGAAGTCCGCCAGGCCATCCAGGAACTCTCGATCGACGCCGTGGCCCATCGCAAGACGGCCGGCGACCTGCTCGACCGCCGCCTCATTCGCAACGCCCGCCGCCACTGGCACCAGCTCGCCATGGCCGATTCCACGGGCCGCGAACTCACCCACGGGCGCATGCTCACCGGCGGCGTTCTGATTTCCCGCTGGATCCGCCGCCAGTGTCCCGAGCAGGAAATGATCGGCGTGCTCCTGCCTCCCACGGTCGCCGGCGCGCTGGTCAACATCGGCGCGACTCTCGCCGGGCGCGTTCCCGTGAACCTGAACTTCACCACGGGCCGCGAAGGCATGGCCGCCGCTGTGGAGCAGTGCCGCATCCGCACCATCGTCACCTCGAAGACCTTCCTCGCCAAGGCCAAGATCGAACCCATGGACGGCATGGTCTTCATGGAAGACATCCTCGCCCGCGCCGGCAAGCTCGCCCAGTTGCGCGCGCTGCTGGCCGCCCGCCTGGCGCCCGCGGCGTTCCTGAGCGCCGGCCATCGCGGCCCCGATTCGCTCGCCACCGTCATCTTCTCGAGCGGCAGCACCGGCGTGCCCAAAGGCGTGATGCTCTCGCATTACAACCTGCTCGCCAATATCGAAGCCATCGCGCAGCTCTTCTGGATCGGCGAGCGCGACCGCATCGCCGGCGTCCTGCCCTTCTTCCACTCCTTCGGCTTCACCGTCACCATCTGGTTCCCGCTGATCGCCGGGTGCGGCGTGGTCTACCATCCCAATCCCACAGACGCCCGCGCCATCGGCGAGCTGGTGAAGAAATACCAGGCGACGCTGCTGCTCTCGACGCCGACGTTCTGCTCCACCTACGCGCGCAAGTGCAGCAAGGAGGAATTCGCCAGCCTGCGCTACGTTCTGGTGGGCGCCGAAAAACTGCGCGAGCCCGTGGCCACGGCCTTTCGCGAAAAGTTCGGCGTCGATCTGCTCGAAGGATACGGCTGCACCGAAATGTCCCCCGTCGCCGCCGTGAACGCGCCGAATTTCGACGACGGCCACCAGCGGCAGACCGGCAACAAGCCCGGCGCCGTCGGACACCCGGTCCCCGGCGTGGCGGCGAAGATCGTGGACCCCGCGACCTTTGCGCCGCTTACCGCCAACCAGGAAGGCCTGCTGCTGGTGAAAGGCTCCAACCGTATGCTCGGCTACCTGAACCAGCCCGAGCGCACCGCCGAAGTCTTTCGCAACGGCTGGTACATTACCGGCGACATCGCCCTCATCGACGACGAAGGATTCATCCGCATCACCGACCGCCTCTCGCGCTTCAGCAAGATCGGCGGCGAAATGGTTCCGCACATCAAAATCGAAGAGGCCATAGGCGCGGTGCTCGGAGACGCGCCTTGTGTCGTCACCGCCGTTGCCGACGACCAGCGTGGCGAGCGTCTGGTGGCCATGTACGTTCGCCCGGACCTCGGCCCCGGCGACCTCTGGCAGCGCCTTTCGGAAACCGGCTTGCCGCGCTTGTGGCTGCCCAAACGGGAAAACCTCTATCAGGTAGACGCTCTACCCCAACTGGGCACCGGCAAGCTCGATCTGCGCGGCGTCAAAACTCTGGCCCAACAACTGGTCGCCGTCCCTGTGTAACGACCATTAGGAGCCCTCTCATGGAAACCCTACTCGTAGTGTGTCTGCTCGCCGTAGCCCTCATCCGCTGGCTCTACCTCCGCGAGCGTCTCGCCGAAATCGAAGCCCGCCTCGATACCCTCGCGCGCCGCGTGGGGCAGTCGGAACGACCCGTTCCCGGGGTCGTCGAACGGCCCAGGCGCGAAACCGTGGCACCCGAGCCCGTGCAGTTCCCCGATGTGCCCAAGGCCGCAACCGTTGCTGCCAAGAACGTCGGGCAGATCCCCGACCTGCCCAAGCCCGAACCCATTGTTGCCCCTCCCCAACCCAAGCCCGTAACGCATGCTCCCGACCTGCCCAGGCCCGAGCGTCCGCCAGTCCCCGCGTTCCCAACCCCCGTCCCGGCGCCGCAAGCCCCGGCCCCCGGCCCCTGGCCCCCGGCCCCCGCGTTCCCGGCCCCCACACAGGCCCCAACCCCCAATCCCCAACCCCTAACCCCCGATTTCGAAACCCTCGTCGGCGGCAACTTCCTCAACAAGGTCGGGGTGTTCGTCCTGGTCATCGGCATCGCCCTGGCCCTCGGCTACTCGTTCACGAGGGTAGGCCCCGCCGGCCGTGTCGCCATCAGCCTCGCAGCCAGCCTCGCCATGCTCGTCTCCGGCGCCGCGATCGAGCCGCGCGACCACTACCGCACCTTCGCCCGCGGCCTCCTCGGCGGCGGATGGTCGGCCCTCTACTTCACCGTCTACGCCATGCAATCGCTCGACGCCGCCCGCGTGATCCACAATCCGTGGCTCGGCGCCATCCTGCTGCTGGCGGTATCCGCCGGCATGGTCGCGCACTCGCTCCGTTACCGCTCCGAGACCGTCACGGGACTCGCCTACTTCATCGCCTTCGTGACGCTCGCCATCACGCAAGTCACTGCGCTTTCGGTCGTCGCGCTGGTGCCCCTCGCCGCGTCGCTGCTCTACGTGGCGCACCGCTTCTCCTGGCGCACCTTCGCGCTGTTCGGCCTCATCGCCACCTACGTCACCTGCGCTTCCCGCGGCGATACCGGCGCTCCATTGTGGCAAGCGCAAGTCATCTTCGCCGTCTACTGGCTCCTGTTAGAAGCCTTCGACATCCTCCAGCCGCACCGCGCACTGCTGCCGCTCAACGCGCTCGGCTTCCTCGGCCTGTCGCTCGCCAAGTGGGACCACACCGCGCCCGAACGCACCTGGCAACTCCTTGCCGCCACCGCCGCCGCCTATCTCGCGAGTTCCATCCTCCGCGCCCGTTCCGGCCGATGGCACGCCGCCGCGACCCTCACTGCCGCGCTCGCCGCCGCCGCCATCTTTCTGAGACTCGACCACCAGTGGATCGCGCTGGCCCTCCTCGTCGAGGCCGAGCTGTTCTACCTCACTGGCGTCCGCTTCCGCGCGCCCTATCTGCGGCACTTGGGCGCCTCGTTGTTCGCCGTGGAGCTCGGCCACCTGATCGTCATCGAGGTTCCCCATCTCGCCGTGCGCGACTGGACATCCATCGCCGCCCTTGACGCCGCGGTCTTCTACGCCAACCGCGCGCTCTGCAAGGCCGGCCTCGTCTACAGCTACGCCGCCGCGGGAATGATGGCGCTGGTCGCGGGCTACGAAGTCCCCGCGCCCTACCTTGGCCGCGCGTGGTTCCTGCTCGCCGCGACAACCTTCGTGTGGGGGTGGTGGCGCCGGCTCCCGGACTTCCGTTTCCAGGCCTACGGCCTCGCAACTCTCGCTGCGCTCGGCACCGCCCTGTACGCGCCGCACCCGCCGCTCGCTTTGGCTACCGGTGCAGCGTGCGGCTTCGCGGCCGCGCTCTGCGCCTTGTGGTCCGCCCCCGGCCGCTTCTTCGAGCGGGAGCGTGAGGCCCTCCGGCTCACCGCTTCCCTCGCCACCACCTGCATGCTGGCCGCGCTGGTCTGGCGCCTGGTTCCCCATGAATACCTGGGCCTCGCCTGGATGGCCCTGGCGATCCCCCTCCTGGAGCTCGGCCTGAGAAACCTGCCCGCGGAATTCCGCAATCAATCGTACGCCGTGGCCCTTCTCGGCGCGGCCGTAGTTCTTTTCGATCAGGTGCTGCCGATTCACAACGACGGCCCCCTCACACCTCGACTCATCCCCGCCGGCGCCGCGCTCCTCGCTTACGCCATCGCCGCGCGAGTTCGCAAGGCAGGGGGCGGCCGGGTTCTCGACGTCGCCAGCTTCACCGGCACCGGCTTCCTGCTCACCTGCTTGTGGGCGCTCCTTCCGCCGGCAGCCGTGGGACCCGCATGGGCCGCCGTCGCGCTGATCCTCGCCGAATTCGAAATCCCCGTCCTGCGACTGCAAGGACACCTGGTGAGCGGCGCCGCCTTCGCCCGGCTCTTCTTCGCCAATCTCGAAGTCCCCCAGCGCCTGCTGACGGTCCTGCCGGTGCTGCTCTCGCACTATTACCTCTGGTGGCGCACCCGCAAACGCTTCTACCTGTACACCGCCGCCATTCTGGCAGCGGTGCTCATGCGCTTCGAAATGGGCCGCGTCTTCACCGTCACCGGTTGGGCCCTCTTCGCGCTCGCGCTGCTCTATGCCGGTCTGCGATGGAACCTCGAGGACCTTCGCTGGCAGAGCCACGCCCTCGCCGCCGCGGCATTCGTACGATGCTGGTCCACCAACTTCTATTCGCCCGAGATGTTCGCCGCCATCGCCGGGCCGGTCCTCACCGGCGCCATCGCGATCGCCTCCTTCTACGCTGCACAACTTCTCCTGGCGCGCGGCGGCCGCCCGCGCCTCTTCTACTCGCTGCTGGCCACTTCTCTATTGGCTGTTCTCCTGTTTTATGAAGTCTCCGGCAGTCTGCTGACCGTCGCCTGGGGACTCGAAGGCGTCGCTCTTCTGGCCGCCGGCTTCCCGCTACGAGACCGCGTGCTGCGTTTTTCCGGCATGGCCCTGCTGCACTTCTGCATCCTCAAGCTGTTCCTATGGGACCTGCGCCACCTCGAGACGCTGCCGCGAATTCTGTCGTTCATCGTCCTCGGGCTGATCCTGGTCGGCGTCTCGTGGATCTACACGCGCTTCCGCGAACGCGTCGAGAGATACCTGTAGGACTGGCTTCCCGGCTCTATGAGACTCCCCTTCGCCCTCGCGCTCGGCGCGCTGGCCGCGGCCACCGTGCTCGTCTCTCTCCACCCCAGCCGCTCGCGCGTGTCCCTCACCTCGCTGCGACAGTTGTGGTCGGACGCCCTCCGCGACGCCGACCAGCCCGGCATGCGGCTGACCCGCCTCACCGACTCCGAGGAGATGCGCCTCGGCGCCAATCTCGTCCGCTCCATCCGCTGGCCTGACGACCCGGAAGGCGCGGCCCGCGTGATCCGCGTCGCTGAGCCTTTGCTCCGGCACATCCGTCGCCCCGGCATCGCCTATCGATTCCGCGCGATCGCAGCCCCTCTGCCCAACGCGTTCGCCTTCCCGGGCGGCCAGATCCTGGTTACCGCCGGCATGCTGGACTTCGTTCAATCCGATGACGAGCTGGCGGAAATCCTGGGCCACGAAATCGCGCACGTCGATCTGCGCCATGCCGTGGAACGCTACCAATATCAGTACCGCCTCGGCGGCCTCTTCGAGCTGGCGCACCGCCTGGCGACTATGCCCTTCTCCGCGGACCAGGAGCTGGACGCCGACGCTGAAGGGCTGCGTCTGGGCGTCGCCGCCGGTTACGATCCCGCGGCCGCAGTCGCCGTCTTCGCCCGCTTGCAGAAGGAGTTTCCCGAGCCCGCCGGCCCGCAGGCCGGCACCCCCGCCGGCGAGATCGCGCAGTCTCTGGGTGGCGCCATCGTCTCCTTCTTTCGTACGCACCCGCCGTCCGCCGAACGCGCCCGCCGCTTGAGCGAGCTCGCCGCGCGCCGGAAATGACGATGTGGAAGACGCTGATGCTGCCGGACCGAATCTATGGGGCGTGACGGCTTGCCGCGTCATTTATGGCCTAAGGTGTCGGGTGCCTCACGAGGCGCCCCGCGACCTTGGCAATTCATCCGAAACGTTGGCCGAGGCAGATCAGAACTTTCGCGCCTCTCTGCGGCGAGATGGGCCTATAGTTGCGCCGGTCATTGTACTCTGGAGCCAGATGCTATTCCCTGCAAAATCGGCATCCGAGCGGTGCATGGAAATCCTCTGCGCCGCCCGCGCCGAAGAAATCCCAGCCGGGGAGGCGGGCGAACGCCTGCTGGAGATCGACCCCGCCTTCGGTCCGGCCTATTTTTTTCTGGGAAACGACCGCGTGGAAGCCGGCGCGTTCGAGGAAGCGGAGTCCCTGTTCTGGAAAGGACTCGACCTCCAGCCGGACCATTACCTCTTCTATCTTTCGGTGTCCCATGTTCGCGACGAGCGCTACAAGAACGATTTGCTGTCGCCGCGTCTCCTGACGCTCGCCCTGTGGAAACTGGCCCTCCTCGAAGAGATCCCCGACCACGTCGCCGATGGCTTTCGCAAGATGATGGGCAAACTCGAAGTGGAATTCGAAGATCCCGCCACGTATAAAGCGCTCGCCACGGCATTCGAAACTGCGAACCGGCAGGTCGACGAGCCGGCGGAAATGCGCGACCGCCTGCTTCCTTACCGCTTGTTCAATGACCTGCAGCGGCAGGCTCCCACCATGGTCGAGGAGCGTGTGCTTCGCGAGATTCTGGCCCACTCCGAGCGTTGCGCTCCGCTTCTGCGCGCTGCCGTGCGGGATTGGGCGCGCTCCCCCGCGGCGCTCTCGCCCAAGGCCCTTCTACTGACCATCGCGATGCTGGGTGAAGTCGCCGGAGTGGACGCGGTGGACGATCTGCTGGAGCTTTCGCATTTGCAGGATGACGGAATCTTCCTGCACGCCAACTGGGCGCTGTGGAGAATCGGCCAGCGGTTTCCTGCCGAAACCGTGGCCAGGCTTCGCGCGAAGATTCCTTCGGCGCCGCCCGGCGTGCGTTGCGGGTTGGCCGAGCAGTTGAACCTTCTCCCCGATATCGAGGGCCTGGATACGGCGCTCCTGGATCTGCTGGATGGCTTTTCGACTTTTGCCGGCGACTACGACGCCCCCTACCTGCTCCTGGTAGTTGTGGATGCCCTTGCCGAAATGGGCCAGGAGGGTCAGGCCAAGGAAGTGCTCGACCGGTACAAGAAACTGTTGCCGGCCGAAGGACGCCGGGTACTCCTGGAACTGGCGCAAGGAGATGACGGCTTCATCCCCAAGCTGGTGATGGCGGGTATCGACGGCCGGGACATCGAAAGCATCTGCATCCGGCGGGCGCTCATGTATGACGAGCACGAAGATGACGAGCGCGCAGGTGACGAGCGCGAGGACGATCGCGAGCCCGCCGCGCCCGTGAAACCGGAGCGCAACGACCCGTGCTGGTGCGGCAGCGGAAGAAAGTATAAGAAGTGCCACCTCGTCCCGGATGAGGAAAAAGAGCGGCGCCGCAGCGTAGCCAACGAACAAGCGCCGGTTGCCGATCCGCTCTACCGGGCGCTGTTTGAAAAGCTGATGGACAGCTCCCGGGGATGGCGCAGCCGCGACCAGTTCGCAGAAGCCAGCAGACTGTACTTCGACCAGGATCCCAACGAATTGGACGCTCGAAACGACAGTATGGCCGCCTTCTTTGAATGGTACGTCTACGACTTCCGCCCTCGCGGGAGCCCCCGGACGTTGGTGGAGGAATATCTCCGCAGGCGCGGCTCTCGGCTGAGCGCGCGTGAACGCGCCTTGCTCGAAGCCTGGCGCGCGGCGCGCCTGGGACTGTTCGAGGTGCAGCGCATCGAGCAGGGGAAAGGCGTGGAACTGAAGGACCTCCTCCTCGCCGGCGACCGTTTTTTTGTCCACGATGTCAGCTCGTCGCATTCCATGGTTCGCTGGGACTGCCTGCTAATGCGTGTCGAGGAGTTCGAAGGACTGCGCAAGTTCTCCGCCCACGGTTTGATGGTTCCGCGAAGTCTGCTCCCCGCGCTGGTGGCCCTCATCGAAGAGGACAGCCGGGGCATGGGTCAGACTCCCGCGGACTATGTGCGAGCCCACAGCCACCGGTGGTTTCGGGTGGTGACCGAGCTCCAGCGCGACAGGATGGGCGATCTCCGCATGGTGAACGCCGAGGGCGACGCGCTTGAATTCTGCGTGGCGATTTACGAGGTCCGCGATGCGGCGAGTCTCCTCGAGGCCCTGGCCGCCGCGAAAGTTTTCGAGGACAGCACCTCCCCGCGCGATCCTGCGGGCGTTCACCATTTCGCGTGGCTCGAGACCGGCGTCGAAGAGCAGCGCCGCTCTTACGGCGGCATCTCAATCCAGGGCGGGCGCCTGCGTCTCGAATGCAATTCCCGCAAACGCCTCGAAATCGGCCGGCAGTTGGTCGAAAAGCACGCGGGCCGGTTCTTGAGGCACCAGGGCGATTCGTTCGAGTCGCCGGAAGCGGCCATGCGCAGAATGGAGCGCGAAGGCCCGCCGAAAAAGAAGCCCACCGGCATTCCGCCGGATATCGAGCGGAATCTGTTGCTCCAGTACAAGTCCAGGCATTACGCCAACTGGCCCGACGAACGGCTGCCGGCGCTGGACGGCAAAACGCCGCGCGAGGCGGTGAAATCCGCAGTCGGCAGGAAGGCCGTCGAAGACCTCATCCGCATGATGGAAAACGGAGAAGAGCGCCAGCGAAAAACCGGCGGTGCGGCCTTCGATTTTTCTCCGATCCGCAGGACGCTGGGCCTCGATTGATCCAGGGTTCGGTCCGGATTCGGATATGCCACTCTTGATCCGCCATGTGCGAGGTGCGCCACGTGGTGGGGCGCAGACCAGCCCCAGGGCAGGCGCTGGGAGCGTGGGTCGTGCCGGGACGGTAACGGCGCTATGATGATGGGCATGGCAATCAGGACGGCTCTCACTCCCGAGGATCTGTTGACACTGCCACCACCGGGAGAGGACCAATATTACGAACTGAGCGGGGGAGAACTGATCGTCGTGAGCAAAGCGCGCGCGAGGCACGAAAAGATCAAGAGCAGGCTGCTCAGCGTGTTCTTTGTATACGCGACTCAGCACCCCGGGACCGGTGAGGTGTACGCGGAATCGATGTTTCCACTGGGGCCCGACACGGCCCGTATTCCAGATGTCGCCTTCGTCGTCCAGGCCAAGGCCAAGTTGATTCCCGACGCTGATGTGGTCATTCCCGTCGTACCGGATCTCGCCGTTGAGATCATCTCCGCATCGGAGAGCGCGGCGGACGCGGAGCGGAAGGTGCAGGAATACCTGGCGGCCGGCGTCCTCGAAGTCTGGCAGCTCTACCCCAACCAACGCCTGGTACGAGTGCGCACGACGGACGGCGTTCGCGACGTCTCGCACGACCAGGTACTCGAGACACCGCTGTTGCCGGGGCTTCAAATCGTGGTCAGTTCGCTCTTCACCGGGTAGGTCGCAACTCCGTCTGCGTCTTCTTCGGCAGCTTCGCCAACACCAGGTCGTACGCCTGCTTCACGAATCGCTTGATCCCGGCTCGCGGCAGCGCACCTTCGTTCTCCAGCGCGACCCAATAGTAGCGCGCCGAATACGGCGCCGGGATGAGGCCCGGGCGTTCCACCAACTCCGCGAAATCCTCGGGCGTGGTCTTGAACGACATACAGACGGGGCCGGGATCGAGAACCGCCACCGCATACATTTTGCCGCCGATCTTGAAAACCAGGTCGCCTCCCCACAGCACTTCTTCCGTGGTGTGGGGAAGCGACATGCAGTACTTGCGGAACCACTCGACGTTCATTTCGCGATCTTGACCATCCTGACACCGTGCGACGGGACTTCGGCGCTGAAGGCTTCGGCCATCTTTCCGAGTTCCTCGTGTTTCCAGAGGTCCCGCACTTTGTGCGAGCCGCTCACCCCGATGTCGCTCCACTTGGCCGTCACCTTGGCCGTGCCCTCGCCGCGGTTGAAGAGCCCAACGGCGTGGCCTCCATCGGCCAGCGGCTTGGCCCACACTTCCAGGTCGCCCTCCTTGGCCACGCGCACGCCCTGCTTGCCGAGCTTGTCCTGATCGACGGCGATGACTTCCTTGTTCATGAGGATCTCGGCGATGCCCGGCTGCATGTCGCGGATGTCGTTGCCGGCCAGCAGTGGAGAGGCCAGCAGGCACCACAGGCTCATGTGAGTCTGGTACTCGGTGCCGGTCATGCCGCCGTTGCCGATTTCGAGCATGTCGGGATCGTTCCAGTGCCCGGGGCCGGCGAACTTCTCGCGGCCGGGCTGCAGGTTGAATCCGATATTGTTCATGGATTGCCAGCGGTCCCCGATGTCGCCGGTGGTGCGCCAGAGATTGCCGCCCACGCGCTCGCCCCATTCGCCGACATTCAGGTTGCCGTATTGGCACAGGCTGTAGACGATGGTGCGGCCGGAGTTCAGCAGGCCATTCCCCATCTTGGCGTAGGCCGCGGCCATGGTGGCCTGGGTGTTGTCGTAGACCTGCGACGCGCTGCACCAGTCGTACTTCAGGTAGTCGATGCCCCACGACGCATAGGTCTTGGCGTCCTGTTCTTCGTGCTGGTAGCTGCCCAGGTAGCCGGCACAGGTCTTGGGACCGGGCGAGGAGTAAATGCCGAGCTTCAGGCCCTTGCCGTGGATGTAGTCGGCCAGCGCCTTCATGTTGGGGAATTTGTTGTTGGTGGCGATGTTGCCGTTGGCGTCGCGGTGCGCGGCTTCCCAGGTGTCGTCGATATTGACGTAGATGTATCCCGCCTTTGCCATGCCGGATTTGACAATGGCGTCGGCCATCTCGCGGATCATTTTGTCGCTCACCTGGTTGCGGAACTTGTTCCAGCTATTCCAGCCCATCGGCGGGGTCTTCGCCTGGCCGTTGTACTTCACCGGGCCGGGCATCGGCAAAGACACCGGGGCCGGACGCGGCGGCAGCGGCGCGGGCGCTTCCGTGGAAACGCGCGACAACTCGACCACTTGCGGCTGGCCTCCGCGCCCTCCTCCGGGAGGGCCGCCCCGGCCTGGCGCCGCTCCAGGAGCGGGACCGCGGCCGGCCTCGGCAACGGGCGCACCGGGACCGCGCCCCGGACCCGGTCCAGGCCCGCGCCCGCCACCCACGGGAAGCGTCAGCTTGATTTTTCCGCCGTCCACGGCGCCGCTGTACGTCACTTTCTGAACATTGCCGCCGCGTCCGGGCCGTTCGGCTTCGATCGTGAATATGTTGCCCTCCACCTTGCCGCCCGTAATGCGGTCCTCCACTCGCGATTGCACGTATCCGGTGAGCGAGCCATCGGCTGCCTGATTGAGCGCCAGCACGAACTCCAGACCGTCATCGGCGGCCGTGGCGGGTCCGGTCCATCGGCCGGTGAGATTCTGAGCGCTCGCCGCCGTCAGGCCGGCCAGCGCGGTAACGGTCAGTCGGAGCCATTTCCTCATTCGTTAGACCTCCAGCTTCCATGGCGAACGATACTTCGCCTTCAGATACGGCTTCACGTCGTGCTGCTTCACGGTGAAAGCCTTGTCGTCCCAGTCGAGCGTCATGCCGTGGCGCAGGGCCAGGTTGGCCAAAATGCAGGTGGTGGTGCTGCGCACGCAGGTCTCGATATCGGAGATCGGCTTCGCGCGCGTGCGCAGGCACTCCAGGAAATTCTTCCAGTGGGGCACGTTCATGTCGGCCAGTTCCGTGCTTTTCTCCACCACGGGCTCCGCGCCTTTGGCATTCGGGAAGAGCGAGTAGCCGTTGCGGTTCACCATCAGGGTCGCCTTGGCGCCGTGAAACGCCGTGCCGTAGGTATCGCCGTAAATCGGAAACGGATTGACGGTGCGGCTCTCGTACGAGCCCACGAAACCCCCGGCCCCCGGCCCACTCGCGCTCTGGCGAGCACTCGCGCTCTGGCGAGCCTGGCCCCCGGCCCCCGGATACCGGTAGGTCACCAGCATCGTATCGGGCGTTTCGGTGTTGTCGTTGACGTAGAACTTGCCGCCCTGCGCCGACACCGAAACCGGCATGGCCTCGTCGAAGGCGAACTGCACGATGTCCAGCAGGTGTACGCCCCAGTCGGTCATGGCGCCGCCGGCGTAGTCCCAGAAGTAGCGGAAGGTGGACCAGCGGTTCTCGGCGACGCCCCAGCGATTGGCGTTGAAGGGACGCTTGGGCGCGGGGCCCAGCCAGAGATCCCAATCCAGGCCCGCGGGCGGATCGGAATCGGGCGGATTGCCGAAGCCTTCCCTCTTATCGGACGCGGCTTGAAACGTGCGGCAGAAGGTGATGTCGCCGAGATCGCCGCTCTTGACGATCTCGCGCGCCTTCTGAAAGAAACCGCCGGAGCGTTGCATGGTGCCGGCCTGCACGACGCGTTTGTACTTGCGCGCGGCCTCCACCATTTTGGGCCCCTCGTCGACGTACACGCACGCGGGCTTCTCCACCCACACGTCTTTGCCGGCTTTGCAGGCTTCCACCGTGAGCCAGGGGTGCCAGTGATCGGGCGTGGCGATGGAGACCGCGTCGATGGATTTGTCGGCGAGAATTTCGCGGAAATCCTTGGTGGCTTTGACCTCTTCGAATCCCAGCCGCCGTGCCTGGGCCTGGGCCTTCTCGAGCGCCGGCTGATAGACATCGCAGACCGAGACGATCTGGAAGCCGGGGACCTTGGCGGCATACCCGATGTTTCCCGAGCCCATGCGGCCGACTCCGATGAAGGCGACGTTCACGCGGTCGTTGGCGCCGCGGACGTTGCCGGTGAAAAAAGACGAGGTGAGCGCGGCGGCTCCCGCGGTCTTGAGGAACTGCCGGCGATGCGATTCCATGCACTCCTTTGTATCAGGTTTCACGGCACGGGTTGGAACTGGGGGTGCTTGGCCTTGGAAGGTGTCGCGCGAGTCGTGATCTCCTACTGCTCTGAGCGTGAACACGTTCCAGCGGGAGGAGGCGCCGGCTGTCGAACGCCGTACCGGGGAACGGGGCTTGTCAGGAAGGCGACGTGACGTCTATGTGGATTCCCGAAGCTTCTAGCGCGTTTGTGGGTACTTATTTGGCGGGCGGAACAACCGGCCAGTTTCCGAGTGTGCCGGCAACCATGCACAACTCACTCGGCGGGGAAGACCATCTCCGAGATGACTGTTCTCCTTGTATCGTTGCCTCTACAGGCGATCTTCTTATCGTGAACCCTTCTTGCTGTTGTGCTTCTTGCACATGAGGGCGGCGTTTTTGATCGATGTTCGGCCGCCTTTGGCAAACGGCTTGATATGGTCGATGGTAAAGTTCGTCCAGTTCAAAACGACGCCGCAGCCTGGATACGAACACCGCTTGGTGCCGTCGGCGTGCCAAATAAGGCGCCGCTGTTCGGGTGAGAAGCCTCGCCGTTCGTCCTTTCGCTCAAAGAGCCCTGCGAGCAGTCCGTTCAGGAGGTTGGCTCGGCGCTCTCGCGTTGCTTGGCTGTCCGTGTCGCCTTGAATGGTCATCAGGTAGTCGGCGAAGATGCGCTGCTCGGGCGTTGCGCCGATGGCCTTGCGTTGTTGTTGGCGCACTTGATCGACGCCCTGCGTCAACCGGCGGAGCAAGTCTTCCGCTTGGAGATTGCGCGTCCGGTTAGTCAAGATGCAGCTGCGCCGGTCCAGTTCCGATACGACCAGAAAGAGCGTGTAATAGTCAACAGCGTTGGCAAAGCGGGTTTCCCGCAGTTGCGGGAACATTCTGCCCAGCAGGTTTGCGATGCGGACGAACCCCTTGACGCAGCCGGTGAGTTTTGGGCCTTCGACAGATCGTCCCCCGATAATCTCGTCAAGCGCCTTTTTCTTGTTGAGGGGGCCTCCTGCGGCGATGGATGCCATGAGTTCGCAGGTCAGCTCGACGTGTTTCATGCGTGTGGTCTTACCGGCCGAGAGAATGCGGTGATGGCGGTAGTACTTTTCGAACCGGTCGGCAAGCTTTCCTGCCTTTACCAAGAATGGACTGCTGTAGTATGCGGCGTGTCGCTTCTCTGCGGATGAGAGTTTCTTGCCTGTCGAATTAATCCGGACGAAGACGTCGATGATATCGGAGGGCTCGCCGGAGATCTCAACGGTCTGGATGCGGTAGCCGCAAAATTGGTACTCTGCACCTTTCTTGCAGAGCTGTGCCCAGTTGTACCACGCGGGTTGGGCGTCGGTCGCTGGTAATTGGACGCGCGCTTCGAATCGGCCACGGCGAAACCGGCCGAGGGCCATGAACATGAAGATCGATTCGAGGCGTTGCTTTCCGTCAATGACGTCGTACGTGAGCCCACCGTGGGCGTTCTGGTTTTTGTACAGGAAGATTGACGGCACTGGGTAGTTCATGAAGATGGATTCAATCAGCGCCTGACGGTCCTTCGGTGTCCAGACGGAGTTTCGCTGAAAGCCTGGCTCTAGGTTAAGCTGGCCGTGCTCAAAATGAAGCACGAGTTGCTGGATTGTCATGTGACCATAATCGAAGTGCAACGTCGTCACTGCATTCACCTCATCGCGCCCGCGTCACCCCAATTGCTAAGCCACCCAGAGCCGACGCAGCAACCACGGGAGGAACGACCCGGCCACGCTTTGTGAGATTACGTACTCTCGATAGTCTAACCTGCCTTGCGGAGTGAGAGGGGATTTTTTCAGCTCCTGTAATTTTCCGGCGACTCGGAATCTAGCGATCGCTTCCGGCTGTCTTCGAGGCCGATGCCAGCGCAAGGGTCCCAGACATCAGCCGCAATGATGGTGGTGTCGCCAGTGAACAGCTTCGTCGCCGTCGTCGTCGCGCGGGAGCCTTGGCGGGAAGGCTATGCCCGGGTTCGCGACGGGGGTTCTAACGCCAACAAATCTCTGAAATCTCTGAGGAGTCCCCTGCCGAGCTCATCCAGATGACCTTGACTGTCGAGCCATTGAAGGACTGGTACAAGCTTGTAGGTGGCCTCGTCGTTCTGTGCCTTCAAATTGAAGCACAGGTTGACAAGGATTAGGGCCGCTGTTTGGCACAGAGGAGAGATATTCATTCCCGGCTGCGTGTTCCCGAAGTACGTAATTTGCTCCATCAGGCCGTCAGTTGAGTTTGTGCTCCAACCGGCCATGCTGGTAACCACAGGGACGGCTAGCTGATAGAGCATAAGCGTACGCCGGTCTTTAATGATCCAGGCGCGCAGGATGGTAACGGCCCGTTCGCGGAAAGCCGGGTCCCTCAGATCCTCCATTGTGAGGCGGAGGAAGGGAGAACCTAGATTAACGGTCCACAGCATGCCGTCGCCGTTGCCTTCACCATCGTTGTGACGCGATGCTTGGGGCTCCTGCCAAATGTGGGAATCCTGGCTGGCCGGTTGCGTCGTGAAAACCACTTCAAACGGAACCCCGGCCTTCAGGAAGATCCACCAAAGCGGCCACAGCGAGAATAGTTCGACTGCGTTGCAGTCCCGATCGACGTGCGCCAAGTAGAGCGGTGTGGCTAAAGACCGGAGCCAGGCGAACTCAAACTGCTTCCATTCGCGATTGGTGTCCAGCCCACCGTACTTGAGTCCCGCCTGTCCACCTTTGACCTGTATGGAGCAGAGTTCAGCAACGGTTTCGGTTCGCGGCCCATTAGGAATACGTGGCTGACAGTAGAAATCAATGCCGAAATCACTTGGTTGCGAGACAGGCACCACCGAGCAGATGAGGCTTAGAAGGAGATCGGCGCACTTCTGATAGGAATCACCAGTTGCAACCACAGAAAGCTGACGTCCAGGCAAAGGCTGCCTCCTTTGCGGCGGGTCTGCGCATCAAACTCATTGTATCGGGAATCAAGCGCCG
>JBGPKH010000097.1:0-18676 GCA_041485845.1 Bryobacteraceae bacterium | reverse complement strand
GGCCGTGGTATTGACCCACTTGATAGGGAACACGCAAATCTTGAATCCATGCGGCGGCAGTTGATCCAGGTTCGACATGTTCTCCAAATGATAGTACTCGCGTTCCAGCATGACGCGGTGAGCTTCCCAGAACTTTTTGCGTTCGAACATGGCCCATACCGGCGGGTCGAACGTGATGGCGTCGATGCCGGCGACCTTCACCCCCTGATCCAGCATCCAGTGGGTAGACTCCCCGGTCATGCCCACGTGATCGGTCACGTACCTCTCGCTGTCCTGCAGCTTACCCGCGCCAGTGTGAATCAAAACGATGTCCAGCGGCCTCAGCTTGTATTCAATTTTGTCCAGCGCCGCTTTGAAATCGTCGACGCTGATTCCCGCGCCCTTAGGCAGGTGGCGGAAATCGAGGCAGACACCATCGCCATAGCAATACTCCAGCGGGATGCCTTCCGGGCCCGGGGCGTTGTCGCGCAGATGGCGCAAGGAATCCATGTGCGTCCCGATATGGTCGCCGAGCACGACGAGGTAGCTGGCCGTCAGCCAGCCGACCCCATACTTCGCCGCGCCGATGCGCTCGGCGAACTGCTGCCACGTCTCATACATCGCCATGGAAGGACGCACCACTCGCGGAAATACCTGCATGTCGTTGTGTACCGGCATGCTCAAATCGATCAGCTTTCGACCCATCAAATTGCTCTCCAATCCTTGCGTCGCGGTGATCCCGCCATCCAGAAACAGTGTCTGTCCAGTGATGAAGTCCGACGCCGGGAATACCAAGAACAGCACTGCGCCAAGGACATCCGCCGGCTCGGCGGTTGGCCCCCACTCCCACCGCCGTACGCGCCGGTCACGAGGGCAATCTTGCCGTCTAATCGAAACAATTGGTCCGTGGACTGCACGTCACACTGGCCCTCCGGGCTTTTGAATTCTATCATCGGTCTTGGATCGCGGCAATGACTTTCGGAGATTACCCTTGGAAATCGGCGCCGCAGGCAAAGGATGTGCGGTATATACTGTTGTGGTGCTCACGCGGGGGGAGGAGTCGCCTCTGGTAGCGGCGGCCAAACGATGGGTCCTCGAAAAGTATCCGTACAACAGCTATCACCTCCTCAATTCCCTCGAATGGCTGGACGGGATTGCTCCCGGCTCCGATGAGGCTGTGCGGCTGGCGACCTTGACTCATGACATGGAGCGCGCCTTTCCGGGGCCGGATCAGCCTGTTTTGAGGTCCCTGGTCGATCCCGAGTACCACGCGGCGCATTCCGCACGGAGCGCCCGCATTGTCGGCGAATGGCTGCGCGCCCAAGGCGCCGGCGATCCATTCACCCGCCAGGTGGAGGCATTGATCCGGGCTCACGAAGATGGAGGATGGCCCGAGGCGAACCTGGTGCAGGCCGCCGACAGCTTGAGCTTTCTGGATTGCAACATCGATCTGTTCCTGAGCAGGGTACGGGAAGGAAAATGGACGGCAGCGGACGTGAGGATCAAGTTCGATTACTCCTACGATCGAATTCAGGCGCCGGGCGCGAAGGAATTGGCGCTGCCGATGCTGGAGCGGGCCAACGCGCGCCTGGCGGCGCTGGAATCGGAACTGTCACAACGAAGGACTACAACGCACGTGTGAGCGGGACAAGATCATCGATCGGTTCCTGGGCGATGCTGCCACGCCCATCGAGTGGGCAAGCGAGGACGAAAAGGGACTCCACTTCCGGCGGCGACCTTCATTGCCCTCAACCCATCGCCCCGATGTGGTTCGACGTGGGCGGGTGGCGGCGGATGTGCGGTCACATGTTCCGCCGCTTTGGCGTGCCATCCGGCAAGGATTGGGTCGCGAAACCACCCACGAATACGTCATGGATCACCCGCTCTGCGGGAAGCCCGCATTTGGGGAACCGATGTGTGCGGCTGCCGGGGTGGAGGTGGACCTGGAAACGGGAATGGCGCAGATCCTCACCCACTCGCGGCGACGTCCAGCGTGCGCTCACGTCACACCTGAAGATCGCGAAGATAGGGTACGCTCGCCTTCATCAGGTCCAGATTCATTTCGACAAAGTAATTCTTGACCCCGCCCGTTTTGGCGGCGGTGAAGATTTTTTTCCAGTCCAGCGTGCCCTTTCCTACCGCCATAGTCGTCTTGGTCTCCGCTGACCAGTCTTGCACGTGCATCGATATGAAGCGGCCCGGGTATTTCGTGAAATATTGGGCGGCGTCATAGCCACGGCTGATGGTGGAGACCTGGAACTGAAACTTGACCAGCTTCGGATCGAGAAGGTCGAACAACACATCATAGGTCCGCTGGCCGTCGACCATTGAGAGCTCGAAACCCTCGTTATGCAGTCCCTGCTGGATGCCGGCCTTTGCCGTCTGCTCCCCGATGCGGTTGTATTCGTCGGCCGCCCGCTTGACGTCGTCCATCGCCGGGTTCTGCGGTCCGCCGAGGCTAGGCACGATCATTTGCGTGAGGCCCACGTCCTTTGCCCAGGCAATTCTGTCCGCGAGATTGTCCCTAAGCTCCCTCATGTTGAAGTGCGAGCTTTCGCACTTCAGGCCCATGTCGCCGAAGATTTTCCGCAGCTCGGCCCCTTTGTATTTGGCGATGACGCCGAACCCGGAATTGGCGTAACCGGCCGGCGAGCACAGCTCGATCCTCTGAAATCCAGCGTCGGCAAGCCGCTGAATGGTCCCCGGAAAGTCCTCGCCGATCATGCTCCGGACGGGATACGTCTGGCAACCAATCGGCATCTCGAGCGGATTGGCGCGAAGCTCCCGGGCGGCCGCGGACAGCAGCCCGGCCACCGTGGCGTCCACCGCCGTTTTCCTCAAAAACTCTCTTCTTGAAACTGCTGGCATTCCCGCCTCCTTTCGACTATGGATCGTCTCATTCTATGCGAAATCGTTCTCTGCGAACACCCTCCCGCTGGCGGCGGGCGGCGGCGGTGATTCGTTACCCGTCCTACCCGTCCAGGGGGATGCCAACGGGTGTATACTTTCAGCTACCCTGGGTCCCAAACCAAAGGTGCGAGGTACGTATGATGAAACGACGCGAGTTTCTTATCGGTTCTGCCATAGCCGCCGGCTCCGGCAGAGCGTGGGGGCAACGCCCGGATCAAGCCAAACTGGATCGCATCGCGATCATGAGTCTCTGTTTCAACTCTGTGATCAAGAGTCCTGCGCGTCCGGACGATCCGAAAAGAACCGTCGAAATCCTGGATCTTCCCGACATGATCGCCGAACGCTACGGCGTCCATCACGTGTAAATGCAGCATTCTCACTTTGCTTCGACAGAGACCGGGTACTTGGAGGAGTTCCGCAACCGTCTGAAGAAAGCCAAATCGCAGATGAACCAAATCAACCTGGAATTCGGAACGCTGAACATCTCGGCGCCGGATCCCGTGGTCCGGCTGGAGACGATCGACCTGACCAAGAAGTGGATCGACCACGCGGTGATTCTTGGCTGTCCGCGGGTCATGGTGAACCAGGGCACGCTCGCGCCTGAGGTGCGTCAAGCGGCGATCGATACGTTGAAGACGATTAACGCATACGGAAAAACCAAGAAGGTCTACATCACCATGGAAAACCGCGGTGGCGGAGGCGGAGGCCGAGGTGGCCGTGCGGGCGCGGGCGCAGCGGGCGCAACTCCGCCGGCTGCAACCCCGCCCGCTGCAACTCCGGGTAACGCCGCAGCCGCCGCCCCTCCACGCCCACCTTCTCCAAGCTGGGAGGTGGTAGTCGAAGTGATCAAGGCCTCCGGGATCTGGGCCAACCCCGATGTCGGCAACTTCCCGGACGAAGAGGCGCGGGCGGCGGGCTTGCGCGTAATGTATCCGCTGACGTCGGGCAGCAGCCATTGCCACTACAATCCGGAGCGGTATAACGAGGCCAATGCGATCAAGATTTCGAAAGAGGTCGGGTACAAGGGACTCTATTCGATCGAAGCCGGAGGCAATAACGGTCCCGATCCCTACACGGCGGTGCAAACCATTCTGGACGAGCTGCTCAAGGATATTTAGCGAGGTGGGGCTGGCGCTCTCGCGCGGCGCCCTGGCCTGGCAAGACCGCCCCACCACCATTGGCAGCAGCATCTCCTGAAGCACATGGTCACTTCGTGCCCCGCCACTCGGCCGCGAGCCGGTTCAGGACGGCGGGACGAAACTCGCCGTCGTGAGTCACGACGCGATAGCGCAACGTCAGCGGCTGTCCCGCGGGAATGCTCACCGGTTGGGTCGCCACGATACAGGGATTCAGGAATGCCACCGACCGGGGTTCATGCCAGGTGGTGCGCGGATTGCCAGGATGATCGATCACCGCGGCGGCAATCGTCTTGCCGCTGTTTAAGGCAATCGAATAGCTGTACCACTCCGCGGACGGCCAATTGGCTTCGGGCTTCAAGGCGTTGGAATCGGGCAGCGAGACCTTTCCGTTCGGATCGGAAAAATACGCTTGCCCGTCCTTTCGGCAGCGCACGCAAAGCCCCGTGAACGCGACCTGGTTGATCGTTACCTCGCCATCGGAGGAAAAGCGAAAGACCATGTCAAAAATGCGGGCGGCTCCTTGGTCGTGTACGCGGGCCGTCGTGGTTTCATCCAGGACTTTGTCGCCCTGGATGGTCCAGTCATTGCGAACGGCGACTTCGGCGGATCCGGCATCGGAGCGCACCAGACGCAGATCGCGGTTGACGATGGCGCGGCCCTCGGTCGGAGCGAAGCGTCCCCAACCCCAGAAATCCCCGCGCAGTACGCCGTCTTTGCGGTGAAAATCCATGCTCTGCCACGCAAAGAACATGCCGCGATGATCGCGGTGATCGCTGGGAGCGATGTCGGTGACACGCTCACCGGAGGGCGTGTTCAAGGGATGAAAGCAGCAGGCGCTGTTGCCTTCCAGCGGAATGTTTTCCGGCTTGCGCGTGAGGTACGTGAATACCGTGCGCCCGTCCGGGGTCTTGAGCGTCATACCGGCCGGATCGGGCTCCAGAGTGTAAGCGTTCTTTTGAGCGCGGATCGCGGTGGCGGCGGCGGCCCCCAAGAAGAGTCTACGGCTGATGGGCATAATCACCGGATTATGACATCACAAAACGCCCTACACAAGACGGCCAAACAAATGGCTCGCGTCATTGCGCTCGGCAATCCGCTGCGCAAATTCGCACGCACGCAACGCACCCACGCACTCTTGACACCGGCCACGCGGGGGGTGTATTCTCGCTCCGATTCAATCGGATGTGCCGTTAGGCGGGAAATGCAAATGAGGGTGTGGACGGTGTTACCGGTGTCCGTCCCGCAGCCGCGGGCGGCCGCGATCCCCGACAAAGGCCCGATGCCGTCGTTTCAGGGCAGGCTGACCGGGCAGAACATCGCGGACATCGCGCCTGCCTGGGTTCTCTGAAGTGAGGGATGCTGTGTCAAATAAACGCTTTTATTGGATCGCCGCAATTGCGGCCATCGTGATTTCCGCGGCTGTCGCCACGGCTCCGGCCGTTTTCGTTCCGGACTCGACCTTCCGAGGTTCGAGCCTTGCCGGGTGGCACTCGCTGGGACAGGCGCAATGGCGCGCGGAAAACGGCGAGATCGTTGGGAACGGCGGACAGGGCGGCGGGTGGCTGATCCTGGATAAGTCTTTTCAGGACACCGGATTCTTCGCCTCCTTCCGCTGTACCGGCGGGTGCAAGGCCGGCGTGCTGCTCCGCGCCGAGAAGACTCCCCAGGGCATGAAGGGCGTGTACATGTCTCTGACCGAGGGCGACGTGGCGGCTTACCGCGTCACGTTGGACGCGCAGGGGCAGGAACTTTCCCGCGAGAGGCTCCGTCCCGGCGGCGGTCAGGTGCGCGCCGCTCCGCCTGTCATTGAAGGTGCTGCCGGCCGAGGATCGGGCCGCGGCGGAGCGGGCCGTGGCGCCGGCGGCCGCGGCAACCTCCCGCCGGGAGTGACGCTGCCGATTGTCCAGCCCCAGGGCGGTTATCGCCCGGGCGAATGGAATCAGATCGAGATCCTTCTCGATGCCAACATCATCAGGCCATTTCTCAACGACGGCGGCAGCGGAAACATGGGCGGCGTGGCGGAAGAGGAATTCGGGCGCTATGGGCCTATCGCGCTCTACGCCGGAGGGCCGGGCGAAGTGCGATTCAAGGATGTCGCCTACAAAGATCTCAGCGCCAAAGTGCTTCCACAGGAGCAGGTCTCCAGTCGCTTTCGGATGCAGCGCATCGACGATTTCTACTATTCCTGGGGGGCCGCGGCCGCCGATATCAACCACGACGGCATCCTCGATGTGGCCGCCGGTCCCTATTACTATTTGGGACCGGATTACACCGTCAGAAGGGAGATTTACCTCGCCCGGACGGTTAATCCCTCGACCGAATACCCGAACGACAGCATGCAGACCTTCGCCTATGACTTCACCGGCGACGGATGGCCCGACGTTCTGGACATGGGCGCGATCGGACAGCCACTGCACCTGTATGTCAACCCCAGAGGAGAGAACCGCCGCTGGGACAAATATGACGTGGTCCCACAGGTGAACAAGGAAGTCTCGCTGCTGAAGGATGTCGACGGCGACGGGAAGCCCGAATTTGTCTATGGAGGCGGAGGATACCTGCGCTATGCCAAGCCTGATCCCGCTAATCCGACGGGGCCGTGGATGGTCCACACGATTTCCGGGCAAGGTCCGTGGGGCGCCGGACACGGCTTGGGGGTCGGAGATATCAACGGCGACCGGCGGATGGATATTGTGGATACCTACGGATGGTGGGAGCAGCCCCTGGAGCAACCCACAGCCGGCAGCAAGCAGGAGCTATGGACCTATCATCCCGAGGCTTTCGGCCGCTGGACCGGTCATGCGTCTCCGGGCGGGGCCGAAATGGCCGTGTATGACGTGAATGGCGACGGTCTGAATGACGTGGTGACGGTCCTGCAGGCGCACGGCTTCGGACTTGCCTGGTTCGAGCAAAAGCGCGATGGAGCGGGCAAGATTTCATTCGTGCAGCACATGATTTCCGATGACTTTTGGACCAGGAACGCGGGCGGTGTGACCATTTCGGAAATGCACGGGTCCGCATTCGCGGATGTGGATGGGGACGGAATACCGGATTTTATCGTGGGCAAGCGGTACTGGTCGCACCTCGATGATTATACGGATCCGGACGCCTACGGCCCGCCGGTGCTGTATTGGTACAGAACCGTTCGCAACCCTAAGGCGCCGGGAGGAGCGGAGTTCGCGCCGGATCTGATCCACAACCGCTCCGGGGCCGGTAATGCGGTTCTGGCGGTGGACCTGAACGGCGATGGCGCGGTCGATATCGTTACCTCGGCGGACAGGGGCACGTTCATCTTCTGGGGCAAGCCAAGCGGCAGGAGCAGGGCTCGTTCGGGTTCGAAATGAGACTCGCGCCGCGGCAGTCCCTCCTGCTGGCCGGTCTGGCGCTTGGTGTGCTCGCGCTGCTGGCGTTCTCCGATTCCTTCACCGCGGGATTCGCCCTCGATAATCAACTGCTCATTCTCGGAGACCCGCGCCTACACCAGGCCAATGCCCAAACGATCGGGGATATCCTGCAACATACATATTGGTGGCCGAACGGCGAGTCGGGGCTGTACCGTCCGCTGACAACGCTCTCGTATTTGTTCAACTACGCGATTCTCGGAAACCAAACCCGCCCGGCGGGATATCACCTGGTCAATCTCCTGCTGCACCTGGGAAACGTATGGCTGGTCTTTGCGCTGGCGCTGCGTCTGGCGCGCCGGTTTTGGACGGCACTGTCCATCGCGGGCGTATGGGCTGTCGATCCCGTGTTGACGGAATCCGTGACCAACATCGCCGGCCGTTCGGATCTGCTGGCCGCCATGGCTGTTCTGAGTGGATTTCTCCTCTACTTGAAGAGTGCCGAGACACGCGGTTGGCGCCGCGCCGCGTGCCTGCTGGGACTGGCCGCGGTGACCGCCGCGGGGGCTTTTTCCAAGGAAAGCGCGGTAATTCTCCCGGGCGTGATTGCCGCCCATGAAATCGTGTGGTGGAAGAAACGTTCCGCGCTTCTCTGGGGGTGTGCCGCCACGCTGCCGCCCATCGCGGCGATGCTCTGGCAACGTTCGGCGGTTCTGGCTGCATCGTTGCCGGCTGAATTTCCCTTGGTCGACAACCCCATCGCCGGCGCGGATTTCTGGACGGGGCGGCTGACCGCACTCAAAGTTCTCTCGCGCTATTTGTGGCTTACGATTTGGCCGTTGAAACTTTCCGCCGATTATTCGTATTCCGAGATCCCGCTGGCCCACGGCAGCCTCAAGGACTGGATCGCCTGGATTGCCATCGCCGCCGTGCTGGCTCTAGTGGTGGTCCTTTGGCGACGCAACCGGACCGCTTTCTTCTTCGCCTGCTTTGCGTTTCTCAACTTCCTGCCCACCTCGAACCTGATTTTTCCAGTCGGGACGATCATGGCCGAGCGCTTTCTATATCTGCCTTCGGCAGGACTGGTGGCCTGTATTGTATTGGCAATTGACGCCGCATGGCCGCGCGCACGCCTCACGGCTACTCTGCTGGGTTTGATCGCCATCGGATTCGGCGTGCGGACCTGGGTGCGCAACCTGGATTGGAAGGACGACCTCACGATGGCGGCGGCGAGTGTCAAGACGAGTCCCCGCAGTTTCAAAGTTCATCGCTTGCTGGCCGCATCGCTCTTCCAGTCCGACCCAAGCCATTCCAATATTGACCGCGTCCTGGCCGAAGGCGACAAAAGCATCGCGATCCTCGATGGGCTGCCGAACGATGTCAACACGCCTGAGCCCTGGAGCCTGGCAGCCGCCTGGCACCTTGCCAAAGGCGACCTTTCGCGGCCAGCCGATCGACGCGCGCAATATGAACGGGCGGCGCAAATTGCGCTTCGGTCGATCGCCATCGAAGCGGCCATGCGCGCGGCATACGATCGCCGGCACGGAATGACGGCGCCCGTTCCTCCAACCGCGGCGGTAGGCTACCGAATCCTCGCATCCGCTTACCTCCGCCTGGGCGAGGCAGAGCGGGCTCTCCCGCCGGCAATGCAGGCGCGAACGATCAATCCGTCCAACACGGAAGCATACGGTGAGATCGCCGATGCGTACCTCGCCCAGAAACGCGGCGAAGAAGCTGCCATAGCTTTGGCCGAAGGGATGTTTGCGACGTCCGATCCGGCGCTCAGGAGAGATCTGCTGGCGGTGTATCGCAGTGGCGTCGACACGAAAGGCTGCGCGATTGTGCCTGGACCCAACGGACCCGCGCTCAATCCGTCCTGCGAAATCGTCCGCAGAGATCTCTGTGCCGGCGCCGCCCGGGCGCACAAGCAGGACTACTTCCTGCAGCTTTCCTGCCCGAACCAGACGCCATGACCGGGCATGTCATGTCGAGGCGCTCGTCATCGGAATCCGGGATACTGTTCGGGGTGGCGATTCTGCTCGGCGCGTTTCTGCTGTTTCAGGTGCAGCCGCTGATCGCAAAATCGATCCTGCCGTGGTTTGGCGGAGCGGCCGCGGTGTGGGCGTCGTGTATGCTCTTTTTCCAGGTGGCGCTGCTCGGCGGATATGCCTGGGCGCATTGGCTTAGCCGGCTGACGGCTACACGGCAGAAATTCATTTGCCTGGGCTTGCTCGGGCTCAGCTTGCTTGCGCTGCCGATTCTACCCGCAGACCGCTGGAAGCCGGGCCCGGCGGACGATCCGCTGCCGCGCATCCTCGGACTGCTTGCCGCGACCGTCGGACTGCCGTATTTCCTGCTTTCTTCCACGAGCCCGCTGCTGCAGTCCTGGCGCTCCCGTTCCAATGGCGGCGCGATACCGTATCGCTTGTTTGCGCTCTCCAACGCCGGATCCATGATCGGATTGTTGAGCTATCCCGTGCTGGTCGAGCCTCACCTGACCAGTCGCCAGCAGGCTTGGATGTGGTCGATCTGCTACTGCGGATTCGTCGCCGTGTGCGTAACCGCCGCACTGCGCGGAGCGAATGCCAGGCCCGCGGACAGGGGTACGGATACCGTTGCGCCGCCCAGCTTGGCGGAGCGCCTCCTGTGGATGGCGCTCGCGGCCTGCGCATCGGCATTGCTGCTTGCGATTACGAATCATCTGACCCAGAACATCGCCGCCATGCCGTTCCTCTGGGTCGTACCGCTGAGCCTTTACCTGCTGAGTTTGATCCTCTGCTTCGACCGCGATCGATGGTATCACCGCTCCCTTTTCGCAGCGCTCGGCGCCGCTTCGATGCCGGTAATGGCGTATGCCATCTCGGGCAACGATAATATCCCTGAACCCAAGCTGGCGATAGCGGTCATTGGCGCAACGGTGTTCGTACTTTTCATGATCTGCCACGGCGAACTGGCCCGGCGGCGCCCTGCGCCCGCCTATCTGACAACGTTCTACCTGATGGTTTCCGCCGGCGGGGCGGTCGGCGGCGTGTTTGCCGGCATCGCCGCCCCATACCTCTTCAATGCTCTGTACGACCCGATGATTGTCCTGTCGCTGGCCGGCTGCCTGCTGGTATATTTGTTGCGGCCGGGCCAACTGCCCGGAAAACCGAAGATCCTGACCCTGATGGGACTCCTCATTGCCTACTGCGAGCTGCTGATGGCGAGGTATGGAGCGATCGCGATTGTGGGCGCCGGCCTGCTTGCAGTGTGTGTATTCCGGGTGAGCCGTGGGAATGAGAGCGTGGCGCTCTACACCATGGCGGTGGGGCTTACGGCGGGTATTGCCGGTTACCTGGCGCAGGACACCACGCGATCCATGGCCCACTCGCGTGTGCTGGCGCGCAATTTCTACGGCGCGCTGGCCGTCTACGATCAGCCATCCAGCGGCAACATGGGACCGGTGCGCGTGTTACGGCACGGCGCTATCGAGCACGGGGAGCAGTTCCTGTCGCCACAGTACGCGGGTCACCCGACGACTTACTACGCTCGCCAATCGGGCGTTGGCCTGGCGATTCAGGCTCTCATGACCGAAGGAGCGATCCACGTTGGAGTGATCGGGCTGGGGGCCGGCACTCTCGCTGCGTACGCCCGGCCAGACGATCGTTATTACTTCTACGAGATCAATCCGATCGTAGCAAAGATCGCGCAATCGGAATTCACGTTTCTGCGCAATTGCGCGGCGCCGTCCGGCATGATTCCCGGCGATGCGCGGCTCTCCCTCGAACACGAGCCGAGCCGGCAGTTCGATATGCTCGCGGTGGACGCATTCTCCGGTGACACCATACCGGTACATCTGCTCACCCGCGAAGCTTTCCGGTTGTACTGGCGCCATCTGAAGCCGGATGGCGTACTGGCGGTGCATGTATCGAGCAGGTATCTCTCGCTCGGTCCGGTCGTCGCCATGGGGGCAGTGGAGAATCGGAAGCGGGCGATGATGGTCGCGTATAGGGGAGATCGCGAGAAGAACGAATCGGCATCGGATTGGGTGCTGGTGACTTCGCGTCCGGGGTTCTTCGATCTGCCGGAGATCGTCGCCGCCGCACGGGCGATCCAGGTGGTTGCGGGGCTTCGGATGTGGACCGACGATTACAGCAATCTGTACAGAGTCCTGCGGTAGCGCGCCTTGAAATTCGTGTATACTTCGGGAGTGCGGATGGCGTTGCCGTTGAGGATGGCGGGGCTCGCGGCAATCGTTCTCACTACTGCCCAGGCGGCCGACAGCGACTACGTCGACGCGCGGGTTTGCGCGAGTTGCCACAGTCAGATCGCAGAAAGCTATCGGCAGACCGGCATGGGGCGGTCTTTGTTTCGGCCCACCCCAGCGAACACGATTGAAGATTACACCAACAACCACGATTTTTTCCATCCTCTGTCGGACACGCATTATGCAATGATTCGCCGTGACGGCGCCTACTTCCAGCGGCGATGGCAAATCGGATTCGGCGGCAGGGAAGAGAACGTGGAGGAATCGAGAATCGACTACGTTATTGGCTCGGGCAATCACTCGCGATCCTATCTCCATCGCACCGCGCGCGGGACCTTCATCGAGCTCCCGCTGAGCTGGTATGCGGAAAAGGGCGGCGGTTGGGGCATGAGCCCGGCGTTCGATTCGCGCCATCCGCTGACCCGGCGCCTGGTTTCCTACGAGTGCATCTTTTGCCACGACGCGTATCCGCGAACTCCGCCCGGGTCTGATGCTCCGGATAGCGAGCCTGTATTCACCGGGGACCTCCCGGAAGGGATCGACTGCCAGCGTTGTCATGGCCCCGGCGGCAGACACGTCCGCACCGTGCAGACGGCCGGGTCCAAGCGCGAAGAGATTCGCGCGAGCATTGTGAACCCCGCGCGGCTTAGTCCGAAACTGCGGATGGAGATCTGCATGCAGTGCCATCTCGAGCCGGCCAGCACGGCGATTCCATCGCTGATCCGGCGATTCAATCGGGGGCCGTTCTCGTTCCGCGCCGGAGAGCCGCTCGAGAATTTTGTGCTGGCCTTCGATCACGCTCCTGGCGCGGGACGCGACGACAAGTTCGAAATTGTCAACAGCTCCGCGTACCGGCTGCGGCGTTCCCGCTGCTTTCTGGAGAGCAAGGGAGCGCTGACCTGCGACACCTGCCACGATCCGCATCGCGTTCCCCGCGGGGAGGAGGCGGTACGGCACTATTCCGGCGTATGCCGCCGGTGTCATGCGGCCGTGGCGGACTCGCCGATGTCCAGGGGCGCGCATCCGCCGGCGGCCGATTGCGTCTCCTGCCACGTGCCCAAGCGGCGGACGGAAGACGTCGTCCACGTCGTTATGACGGACCATCTCATTCAGCGCCGGCCGGAGCCGGGGGATCTCCTTGCCGGCCTTCCCGAACGTCATCCGGCCGAATCGGAAGAGTACCACGGAGAGATCGTCCCGTATTATCCGGCTACCTTGCCGAACATCCTGTACCGGTTCGTCGCGCAGGTCGCCATGAAGAACAATGTCCAAAAGGGTGTGGCGGAATTAGCCCGCGAGGTGAGGGTACAGCAGCCTCGGGAGGCGCAATGGTACATGGCGCTCGGCGATGGCTGGCAAGCCGGCGGGAAACCGGGCGAGGCCCTCGCGGCCTATGAACGGGCCATTCGGCTGAGGCCGGATTCGCTGCGGGGACTGCTATCGCTGGCGGCGGCGTGGAAGGCCGCGGGGCAGCCGTCGCGCAGTGCGGAGGCGCTCAAGCGCGCGATTCAGCTTGCTCCTTCCGACGCCAGAGCCTGGTATCAATCGGGCATGCTGGCCGCGGAGCAGAGACGCACAAACGAAGCGATCGAAAGAATTCAGAAAGCCATCGCGCTGGATCCCGATTTGCCGGGTGAGTATACCAGCCTGGCGGACATTCTGGCGCGCACCGGCCAGAACGATCGCGCCGAAGCAGCCTTGCGGGAAGCGCTGCGCATCGATCCCTACGACGCGGCGGCGTGGGACCTCAGTGGCAGGGCCCTGGCCGGGAAGAGCCAGCTTCCCCAGGCTCTGTATGATTTTGAAAGGGCCATTCGATGCCGGCCGAATTTTGCGCCGCATCTCTACGACTATGCGCTGGCGCTGTCGAGCGCCAGCCGATTCGAGGAAGCGCAGGAATCCGTCGAAGCCGCCCTGCGGGCCGACCCGAAGATGGCGGAAGCTCACGAACTCTTGGGTGGTCTTTTTTCGAGAAAGCGGCGTTTGCCGGAAGCGATCCGCGAGTATCGGGAGGCAGTCCGGCTCCGGCCCGATTTCGCCCGGGCGCAACTGGATCTGGCGTCCGCACTTGCGGCCCAGGGAGACATACCGGGAGCCGTACAACTTCTGCGCGACGCCGCCAAAGGGAGCGATCCGGAAGTTGCCCGGTTGGCAAAGCAGGCGCTGGAGCGGTTGGGCCAGCACTGAAAGGGGCAGGCGAAACCACCGTCCCAACATCTCAGAACGTGAAGCGCAGGCCGAATCGGAAATATCTCGGGTCGATGAGGCGCCCGAGCGCAGTCGTGCTGGTGATCTGGCTGAATCCGCCGAGGCTTTTCACCGAACCATCCGGGTTCAACGACATGTTCGAGACATTCGTGCCCGGATTGCTCAAGTGAGGGTGATTGGCGGCATTGAAGGCTTCCCCGCGAACTTGTACCTTGAAGCGCTCCTTGAACCGGAAATCCCGGAAAACGTTCATATCGATATTCGTGCTGCCCGGTCCGCGAAGCTGGTTAAAGCCCGAGGTTCCGAACGCCACATTGGTGACCGTCGCGTAAGCCAGGGGATTAAAATACGCCTGGCCGCCGAGGCCATTGCCGGCCATGGACACGGAGGGGAGAACCTGGTTTGCCGTCTGCGAATTGCCAGGGCAGTTACACGAAGTCGAAGACGATGATACGGTGAACGGCACGCCCGAGTAATGGACAAAGAGCGCGTTGACCGTCCAGCCTCCCGCGACTTGGGCCAGGACGCCCTGCTTCAGTAGCGGCTTGTTCTTTCCGAACGGCAGCTCATACGTGTTGGACCAGACGAAGCTGTGGGTGCGGTCGGTGGATGAGACGTAGCGATCCTTATCCCGGTATTGCGGGATCAGAATCGAGGTGGCCATGGTAATGTCTTTGGAGAAAGTGTAGGCGAGGTGCGTCGTGTACCCATGAGAAAACCGCTTGGTCACAATGCTTTGCAGCGAGTGATAGATATCCGAGCCGTAAGGCTGGACCTGGGAGGTGCTGGCGGTTATGCCGAATTTGGCGAGTGGCTGGCTGGCGGCGCCCCCGCCGAGTTGGCCGTAGTTGATATTGACTTGCGTATATTCATGCAGGGCATGGGTACCGACCCAGCCGGCCTGCACGGTCCAACCGCCACTGAACTCCCGTTGCGCCGTGAAGTTGAAGGATTCGGTATACCCGCGAATATGGTTCGGCAGATCCGTGAAGAGACTACCGGTACCGGCCGGAACCAGGATCTTGCCGTCCGTAGCTGGAGGCAAGGCCACGATCGGTATCCCGTTACTGACACTGCCGACCGAGCTATACGAGTTGGGAGCGTTGAAAATTGCGCCGATCTCCTCGGGAAAGCTCTTCATGCCGCCGCGTGACATGTTGTCCTGCAGGGGAGAGAGCGCAAAGCCGGCGCGCACCACCAGGTTCTTGAAAGCGCGATAGGCGATGCCGATGCTGGGGGAGAACAGTCTGTGGGATACCTTGATGCCGCAATCGCTGGCAATGCTTCCAACACCGCATTCCTGAATGATATCGGTTTGCGGGTCGTAAAGGTTGATGCCCTTGTTGGCCTGCGTGGGAACGGGGTAGTACTCCCAGCGGAGACCGTAGTTTACGGTCAGCTTGCGGCTTACCTGCCACTGATCGTGGGCGTAGAGGGCGAACTCCCAGGTTCGAAGCGTTAGATACGGTTGCGCCACCTGTGTGTAGTTGGATTCGCTGTTGGGAAGGCCCAGCAGAAAGTCGGCGAGCGCGTTGTATTGATTGGATCCCGGACCGCCATTCAGCGAAGTCACGCCACCGGAAAATGTAAATGAAGTGGGAGAGATCTCGATGTGATTCATGTGCTGCCGGTAAATGGTCGTGCCAAAGCGGATTGTATGTGCCGCCTTGATCTTACTGGCGTTGACCGAATACTCGTATGACGGTTGTTTGTACTCCAGAGCGGGATACGAGTAACCCATAGTGGAGAAACCGGAGATCGGGAAATTCGGCACGCCGCCGGCCCACGGGAGCGGGCCGGTGTTGGTGCCGGAGATTCCCAGCACATCGGATCCATATTTCACGTTCGTCTGGGTGGGAAAGAGCAATTGGTGCGGGCCGACGAGTCCAAACGTCGTATCGAGAACCAATGTCGGGTTGGCTACGTAGGTCGCAGACCCCGAAACGGCCGTCGTCGCGCCGTTCTGTAGATAATTGCACGCGCCGCAGCCGCCGGGCCCGCCGCTTCCCCCCAGAATATCGCCGAACATCGGTCCAAACTTGCTATAGTACGGCTGTTTGCCATATCGGGCGGAAACTCGCAGCTTCTGGGTAGCCGTGTAATCGACCTTGGCATCGATCTTGTGGAGGTTATAGATCGCCGGTAGATTCAGGTACACGTTGTTTGTGGCGCCCGGTAGGTTGGTTGGCGGAATCAGCGGAATGATCTTCGCGATAATCGGATTAATCCGGTTTTTCGGAATGATGTTTCCCGGAAATGGCGTTTTCCCGGTGCCATTGGCATTCCCGGTGTTGGGATCGTAAATGGGATTGTTCGAACCTGTCATGTCGCCCGATAGCTGCAGCGGCGCCGGGAACGAGACAATGCCCGAATTGGCCGCGTGGGAGAAGTCTCCTTCGTAGCTGCCGAAGTAGAAGAGCTTGTTCCGGATGATGTGCCCGCCCAAGTATCCGCCGTCATCGTTGTCGTTCAGCTTGGGAATCGTCGAACCTGCGGGGGCAAAGAAGTTGTTGGCTTCGAATCGGCTGTTGATGTTGTAAGCGTATGCCCCGCCGTGGGTCTCATTGGATCCGCTCTTGAGACGGACGTTCACGGAGGCGCCGCCCGCAAGGGACTGCTCGGAGTCGTTGGCGTTGGTGGCCACGTTGACGTTCTCGATCGCCTCGATCGACGGGACATAGGAGGAGTTATAGTACTGCCAGGGATTATTCACGCTAACGCCTTCGACTCTTACCGCGGCGCCGCTGACGCCCGTGCCGTTAAACGCGAACTGCATCGATTTCGAAGGATTATTCGTTCCGCCACCGAGTTGTCCGCCGGGCGGAGTGGTGCCTGGCACCAGTTGCAGAAGTCCTTCCCACGTCCGGGTGGGCTGGGGCAGATTTTCAAGTTGCTGGGAAGCAACTTCCGCATGAATGTCCGAGCGGTCCGTCTGGAGCACCGCGGCCTCGGCGGTCACCTCGATCCGTTCGGTCTGCGCGCCCACCTGAAGCTGCGCATCGACGCGCACCACGTTGTTCTGATTGACCAAAATGTCCGACGTCAGAAAGCCGCGAAAGCCTTGTTTGACGATTTCCACCTGATAGGTGCCCGCCGGCACTGTAGCGACGGTGTAGGCGCCGGCTTCGTTCGTCATGACGGAGCGCGACTCGTTCGTTTTCATTTCGGTGATTTTGACCGACGCGCCTGGAACGGCTGCACCGCTCGCATCGGTTACGTTTCCGACCACTGACCCAAAGAGCACTTGGGCCGTAACGGTCTGGTTAGAGAAGACCAGGGACAAAACCCAGGCAACGAATGTGAACCAGGAAAACCGGGCGTTCTTCGATCGCCAACTCCCAATTACAGGTGAAGCGACATGTTTCGGCATAGAGAGTCCCCCCCCTAATGTGAATTGGACGGAGCATACATCCAATCGGCGGGCATGTCAAGAGGAATCTTGCCAGAGTGTCAAGCCCCGATAGAAATGTCCCCTTTTTGGCCGTTGAAGACGACCCGTGTGTCTTTAATTAAAGGTGTTCTTCCTTGCTGCCGCAGGCTGTCGGGGCGGTGGGAAAGTGGAAATCCTGCTTTTGGATTTCCACTTTTCCACCGCCCACACTTCTCGATTCTTCTTCTTTGCCTTTCTCCGAGTCCATTAGAATTAGATAGTCGTCGTCGGAGCTGTGGGAATGTGGGAATCTCGCGTCTTTTGCGAGATTCCCAAGGAGTCGTGGAAAGAGGGGGAATCCTGTTCTTGGATTCCCACGCTTTCCACACTCCGGCATTTCCACAGCTCGCCGCTTACAAGGCTTCCGCTGACCGCGCCCGCATCTTCTGGTAGCCCTTCCGCCAAGGGTGGCTGCTCGGTGGTGGCGCCGGCCGGCGCCGTTGCGCCGGTTTGCATTCCGTCTTGGCTTTGGCCGGGCGCTCTCTGATTTCTTCGAACCCCAGCCGCTTCCCGCGATAGCGTATTTCCAACCTCGCGTCTTCCCATTCGCACACCACCACCTTGGCCCGAGCCGGCGCATACCCACTCTCTCGGATCACCTGGAAAAAACGGTTCTCGTGCCGGACCACCCAATCCTGGCCGATCGTCCGCTCCGTCTCCAATCGGAATACTTCATCCAACACCGCCTTCCGCGGTGTGCCTCGATGGTAGTCTTCTGGCTCTACGGCGGCCACCATAAATCGTCGATTGTGCTCCGGCAAATATTCCGTCTTTAGAAACTCATTGGCTCTCGCATGCGTCCCGATCTTCTTACGCCGCATCTTCTTGATCAGTCGGTCTTGGTGCGTCCCGTGACTCCTTTCCACGCGCCCTTTCGCTTGCGCCGAACCGGCCGCTATGATCCGGATTTCCAGCCGCCCGCACATCGCCCCAAATTGGGTAACCGCCGCTTTCCCCCGCAGCAACTCCTTGCTGGTCGGCTCTCTCACGTATACGTTCTTCCAGTCCGTATACAGCGCCAATGGCACTCCATGTTCTTCGATCCAGATGCGCAATACTCCGGCCGCCGCCCAAATCGTCTCTTGCTCCCCCAACCGGCACAGTGTCGTGCTGGTCGCATCGTCCACCAAGTTCATCAGGCAACCGTAGGGGCCTCGACCCTCCAGCCAATCTTCGAAGCTGCCATCCATTTGGATCAGTTCCCCAAAATGTGCCTTGCGCTCCCGCCGCTTGCGATGGGCCTTGTGCTTCCGCTCCCGGCTCCACAGCCCCTCTGCCAGCATCCACTGCCGTAGCGTTTCGGTACCCACCTCCAGCCCATCCTCGCTAGCCAGGTGCTCCGCTGCCAAGGTCGGCCCGAAGCGCTCTCCCACTTCCCCCGAATACTTCTGCCGCACCAGGCGCAGCGCCCGATCCCGAAACTTCT
>JBGPKH010000096.1:0-18757 GCA_041485845.1 Bryobacteraceae bacterium | reverse complement strand
CCGGAGGCGGCGTTTCGAGACGCACTCCTGCGAGTCACCGTGGTCGCCCGCGGGCCCAAGCCCGTCGCGGCCCTGCGCGAGATGGGCCTGACGCCGGCTATCGTGGCGCCCGAGCCGAACACCTTTCGGGAGCTGCTCCAGGCGACGGAAGGACGCCACGAGCGCCGCATCGCCGTGCAGGAGTACGGCCGCTCCAATCCCGAGTTGCTGGATGGTCTGCGCGCGCGGGGAGCGGAGGTGACATCCGTCCGCGTCTACCAATATGGACTGCCGGAAGATCTCGAGCCGCTGCGCGAGGCGGCGCGGCGGTTGGCCGCGGGACAGTTCGACGTGGCCCTGTTCACCACCGCCGTGCAGATCGAACACCTGCTCCGCGTGGCGGAAGAGCAGGGCATCGGGGCGGCCGCGCTGGCGGGATTGCAGAAGGCCTGGATTGCGTCGATCGGTCCCACTACCACAGAGGCGCTCCAGGAATTCGGTCTGCAGCCGCAGTTCGAACCGTCGCACCCCAAGATGGGTCTGCTCGTTCGCGAGGCTGCGGAGCACCCGCGTAGGTGACCGCGTCACAACGCTACACTAAAGTTGTGGGGCAGAATAAGAAGTCGATGGCGGCCAGAGCGGCCGAATATTCGTCGCTGGCGCTGCTCCTGCCGGTGTCCACCTTCGTCGGGTATCTCATCGGATCCTGGCTCGACCAGCGATTCGGCACGGAATGGCTCCGCATCCTGTTCCTGATTCTGGGGAGCGTCGCCGGTTTTGTGCAGCTCATCCGCCAGATTATGCGGGACTCGCGCGATGACGGAGCCTGACCAGATCACCTACGACCGGGCCAGCGTGCGCATCGGACGCTTCATGGTGGCCATCGCCGTTCTGGGGACGGCGGTGGCGCTGGTGGCGGGCGGTTGGAAGTGGGGCGCCGGATTCCTGCTCGGGTCGCTGATTTCGGGGCTCAATTTCCGCTGGCTAAGGCGCCTGGTGGAGAGCTTGGGAGGACAGCATGCGAGCGGCAGCGTCTTCCTGGCGTTCCGCTACCTCCTTCTGGGGGGCGGCGCGTATGCTATATTACGATATTCTCCCATTAGCCTGACGGCCGTGATTACGGGCTTGTTCGTACTGACGGCCGCGGTCTTCGCGGAAGTCATTTTCGAGATTGTCTATGCCAGAAAGTGAACTCTGGATCACCCGGATTTTTAACGATTATCTGCCGTCGGCCGGGAATCTGTTCCTGGGCCTGGTGGGCTTGCATTCCGAACCGCGGCCGTGGGCGGATTTCGTGGTGATGCAACTCCTGGTGGTCGCGCTGCTCATGGTGGTTTTCGCCATCCTGCGGCCGCGCCTTTCGCCCGATAAGCCGGGCGGCTTGCAGCACACCTTCGAGCTGGTCTACGAGTTCGTGCATGGCCAGGCGGAAGATCAGGTGGGGCACGATGGCGCGCGATACGTTCCGTATTTCGGCACGATCTTCCTGTTCATTCTGACGGCCAATTTGATTGGCCTGATTCCGTGCTTCGAATCTCCCACAAATTTCGCCTGGGTGACCTGCGGCTGCGCCATGGCGACGTTCTTCTATTACCACCTGGTGGGCATTCAGGCCACCGGTTTTAAGTACCCGCTTCAATTCATGGGTCCCAAGTGGTGGCTGGCCTGGCTCATGTTTCCGATCGAGATTGTGAGCCATCTGGCCCGTCCGCTGTCCCTGACGGTCCGTCTCTATGCCAACATGTTTGCCGGCGAACAGGTGACGCTGGTTTTTCTGGGTATGACCAAGTTTGCGATTCCCGTGATTTTCATGGGACTGCACATCTTCGTCGGGGTGGTGCAGGCTTATATTTTCATGCTGCTGACCATGGTGTACGTGGCCGGCGCCGTAGCGCACGAGCATTAATACCGGCTTTATGCCGCTTTTCAGCGTGAGCCCGGCGGTACGGTGTCCGGGAACCACCTCCTGGGGCGATTCATCAAGGAGAATCCAATGACGAAAAAGTTTCTGGTGCTGCTGGTGATGCTGTTGCTCGCCAGCTCCGTGCTCTGCGCGCAAACGCCGGGCGAAGCCGCCAACGCCCACTGGAAGGGGATCACCGCGGGATTCGCGATGGCCATTGCTTCCAGCTTGTGCGGCCTGGCGCAGGGCAAGGCAATTGCAAGCGCCGTGGAAGGCATGGCGCGCAACCCGGGCGCCGCCAAGGCCATCCAGTTGGCTATGCTGATTGGCTTGGCCTTTATCGAGTCGCTGGCGCTCTATACTTTGTTGATTGTGTTCCTCTTCGAAAAGTAGGCTTCAGCCAATCCACCCGCGGGGCGGAGGAAGGCTCTCCGCCCAAGCCACATCTACTATCTCCGGTAGTACTACAGCTTGAGTGCTAGCTTGGCGTCTAGTACGAGGGATAGTACGAAGAGGATACATATGTCCTCTTGGTCTATTGACGGAATTGTAACCAGCCTTTAGTATGGATTTACAATCAGATGGAACAGCGCAGAACGCGGCGTTTTAAGCTGGAACTGCCACTATCGATCATCCGCGCGGGGGCGGAACGAGTGGCGTTCGTGGGGCTGACCAAAAACATCAGTTCGTGTGGTGTGCTATTCACCACCGGCAAAGAGCCGGACCTCGGCGGGCCGATCGAGTACGTCATCACACTCACCAGCGACGGGCCACAACCCGTGAATCTTCGCTGCGTGGGCAAGGTGTTGCGCGCCGAGCGGACGCAGTCCGGCATCGACGAGGAACGACGGGCTTTTCAAATTGCGGCCACGCTCGAACGCTACGAATTCGTGCGCGAGCGCGAGATGACAGTAGCGAGGTAGCGGATCCTACTGAAGCCGCGCGCGCGTCAGCCGGCGGTCGCCGGGGGATTTTGTCACGGGCCGCTAGCTGTCAAATGGCCACACGCGCTCAATCGTCTTGCTCAGGATCCATCGCAGGTCGTCCGCATTCAGGAACTTCATCTCGTCCCGAACCACGCTGAGCGCTTTGGCGTAGGTCGCGTGGCCTTCCACAATCGGCCAATCCGTGGCCCACATGAGGCGCTGCGGTCCATAGGCCTGGTGGAGCCGCTTCACGTAGTCTTGCGCGTCAAGCCATGGATACGCCTGTTTGGAAATCGACCAGGTGTGCGAGATCTTGACGAACACGTTGGGATAGCGCTTCAAGGCGATCAGCTTCTCCAACTCGGCCGGCTGGTCGCCAGGGCAGTCGGCCATGTGATCGATCACCACGGTCAGTTCCGGAAGCTTTTCGAGCAGCAGGCCGGCCTCCGGCATGCGCGTGATGGGCGCCAGTACGGTCATCGGCGCCTTCAGTTCGGAACAGCGCTTCCACAGCGGCGGCATGAGCGGGCCGCGGAACCAGTCGCCGGACGCGTTGCCCGCCGGGCTCAGCCGCACGCCGCGAAAGCCCTGCGCGGTGAGCCGGGACAGGTGGTCGGGCGCGGCGGGGTCCAGGGGATCCACCCGGCAGACACCCTGGAACGTCTTGGGGTAGCGCTTCAGTACGCCGGCCAGGTAGCCGTTGTCGTATCGGTAATGGATCACCTGGATGATCACCGTCCGCTCCACGCCGTTGGCCTTCATCAGCTCGAGAAGCATGTCCGGCGTAGCATCGCGCTCGGGCGGACGAGCGCCCTCGGCAAACGGGAACCCGGGATCGTGCTTCCACACGTGTACGTGCGGATCGATGATGCGATAGTCGTTCATAGCACTCAGCAGGGGGCTCGCTGCCGCTGCGCCGAGCAGCGCCCGCCGCGATATCTCAGGCATAAATCGGTTCCAGCTTGTTGACCACGTGAGCGCCGCAGCGTTCGTAACTGGCCCGCGGCCCCTGGCGCGCGATATCCAGGTCCACGATCAGCCAGCCTTGGAACGACATCGCTTTCAGCACGCGGTGGCAGCCGGGGAAGTCGATCTCTCCGTCGCCGAGATCGTAGATGCTCTTGACGTCGAAAGAGTCGGGCTTGGCGTTTTCCGGCCGCTTGGCGTCTTTGTAGTCGGCCAGCATGAGCCGGTGCTTATGCTGGTCGAGGGTCTTCACCACGTCGCAGCCGGCCAGGTGCAGGTGGGCCGTGTCCGGCGAAAAATAGAAAAGCTTGGGATCGGTCATCGCCATTGAGCGGTCTACCTCGTCGGGGTTCTGCACGATCTGGCCCATGTGATTGTGCAGTCCCGCGTAGAAGCCCATTTCCCGCGCCGTGGAGCCGATCTCGTTGAAGCAGTCGCACATGGACTTGAAGGCATTGGGGGCGGCTGCATTATTGCGGTTGGGCGAAAAGACCACCAGGTGGTGCGCGCCGAAATCCTTCAGGAAGGTCATGGCGGTCTTGGCGTTGGCCATCACCTCGGACCGGCGCGCGGGGTCGTGCGTGGGGCCATTGAAGGAGATGGTGACGATAGAGCATCCGCGCTTGGAGGCCTCCTGCTGCATCTGTGAGGCGGTGATGTGGTAGGTGTTCAGGATTTGTGGAAACTGCGTCAACCGCAGCCCGATGAACCCGGTATCCTTCATGACGTCGAGGATGTCGGTGAAAGGCACGCGGGGAAAGGAGTTCCAGAGGTTGGATCCCAGGCCCCATTTCACATTGCGGTTGGCGGGAAGCCGCCCGGCTGCCCGGGCAAGCGTGGCGGCCATCAAGGCCAGTACCTGGCGGCGAGTCATAAGAGCATCCTATAACATTTGCCAGGCCCGGCCGGGCGCCGGCATTCAGTACTATTGTAAAGGCCGGCATGACCGCCGCTGCCAATCTGGGGGGAATCTCATGCAGCTCGCTCATTTTGTCTTGCTCGCCTGCCTGCCTGCGGCTGCGGCGGATTTCCGCGCCGCCTCGGTGAAGGTGGATATCACACCCCAAACGTCGCAATGGCTGATGGGGTACGCCGCGCGCAAATCGACCGGGGTACATGACCCCATCTACCACCGCGTGGTGGCGATGGATTCGGGCGAAGCGCAGTTCTACCTGGTCGCGAGCGACCTGTGCCTGTTCTCGCCCGAGGTCTACGACCAGGTGGCGCGCGAGCTGGAGCGCGACCCCGGCATCCCGCGCGCTCAATTCTGGTGGAGCGTGACGCACACCCACGCCGCGCCCGAGGTGGGGCCGCCGGGGTTCTACAAAGCGCTGCTGGGGCGCTCCGACCACGAGTGGGATCGGGAGTACGCGGCGCTGGTCAAAGACTCGCTGATTCGCGCGGTGAAGGAGGCTCGAACGAAGCTCGAACCGGCGCGCATCGCCTTCGGCCAGGGCATCGCAATGGCCAACATCAATCGCCGCGCCAAAGATGTGGACGGGAAGATCTCGCTGGGATTGAATCCGGACGGGCCCGTGGACCGCCAGATCGGGCTGATCCGTCTGGAGCGCCGCGACGGCAGCCTCATCGCTCTGGTGGCGAACTACGCCATGCACGGTACCGTGATGAGCGGGCAGAACCTCACGATCAGCGGAGACGGGCCGGGAACCGTAACGGCGTACCTGGAGTCGAAGATGGGCGCGCCGGTGCTATACGTAAACGGCGCGGCGGGGAACCTCGCGCCGATTTACAGCGTGTATCCGGATGCCAGGAGCGGGCATCTTTCGCAGTTCAACGTGCTGTTGGGCGATCGCATTCTGGCGGCCGCCCGGTCCCTGGGCCCCGCCACCGCCGAGGTGACCATGTGGGCGGGGGAGAAGCCCATCGACACGCCGCGCAAGGAGGGGCTCGCGTGGCCCGAAGAATTGCGGCCGTATGCGGCTGACGGCGGCAGGCCGATGGTGCGGCTGCCGGTGCGGTTCCTGCGCATCAACGACACGCTCCTCTGGGCGGCGCCGGTGGAGATGTTCTGCGAGATCGCGCTGGCGGTCCGGAACCAGTCGCCTTTCGCGCATACGTTTTACTTCGGCTATACCAACGGTTGGTTCGGCTACCTGCCTACGGCGCAGGGGTTTGCCGAGGGCGGCTATGAGCCGGGGACGTCGCCATTCACCGCGCAGGCGGAGGCGGACGTGATGCAAGGGGTCGTCGCGTTCTTGCAGGGGATGCGCCGATGATTTTTCGTGGTACACTACACCCTGCTTCGCTGCGGGCTTTCCTCCTACGGGAACGCGCCCGAGCGTCACACCTCAAAAGGAGATAACAACATGCTAGGAGAAGTTCTCGGTGAGACAACCGGGAAGAGAATCGTGAGAAGAGTGCTCTCGACGGACCCTCTCAAGGTCGAGGTCTCGTTCGAGGACAGCGGCAAGATGCTGGGAGTCGCCTGCAATGGATTCGGAACGTATTCGTCCGTGGTCAGGGCGGATGGCAGCATCTACGGGGACGGGGAAGGGGCGATGGTCACCTCGGATGGCGAGTTGATCTCGTGGAAAGGCTCGGGCCTGGGGAAATTCGGAGCGGCCGGCGCCGTCAGCTATCGGGGCATCCTGTATTATCGGACCGCTTCCCAGAAGCTGGCGAAGTTGAACACCGTGGGCGGCGTGTTCGAATACGAAGTAGACGGTGAGGGAAAGACCCACACCAAAGTGTGGGCGTGGAGCTAACGTTGTAAGGCACGGCGCCGGCGGCAGCGATTCCGCCGGCGTTACCGGGCGGCTTTGCTGCCGGCTCGCAGCGCCGCCCGGCGCCGGACCACGCCGGACAGGAACCACACCAGGGCCGCCAGGATTACCAGCACCATGAGCCACCGCAGCGCAGTTGCCAGCAGTGCGGCGGTAAGGGCCGGCCACTGCACCCGATACTGACCGAGCCGCCCGGCGCGCTCGATCATCCAGTGCCAGCCGGTGTGCGCCACCAGCGCCGAGAGGACGATCGTCCCCATGCGTTCGGCCACCACTCGCCGGAAGAGGACCTCCAGGACGGGGATCAGCAGCACCAGCACCAGCAGTTGTCCCAGTTCGACCCCCACATTGAACGACAGCAGCGAGGTCAACAGGTGCGATCCCGCGAACTGGAGGGTCTGGCGGAGGGCGAACGAAAAGCCGAATCCGTGCACCAGGCCGAAAGCGAAGGTGAGGATCCAGCGGCGCCGCACGCTGGTCTTCCCCACGATATTCTCAAGCGCCATGTAGACGATGGAAATCGCAATCAGCGTTTCGATCAGCGGCGGGAACCACAGCGCGTCTGGCCCGAGATCGTAGGCCGAAGCGATCAGGGTGAAGGAGTGCGCGACGGTGAATGAGGTCACCACCGGGATCAGCGCGCGCAAGCGGCGGAACGGGATCACCAGGCAAGCCAGGAACAGCAGGTGGTCGGTGCCGTCCAGGATGTGGAGGAACCCTGACTGGACGAAGCGCAGGGCGGCCTGGCGCCAGCGCGGGTCCAGCCGGACCAGACCGGGATCGCCCGTGAACTCGAAAGCGCGGACCACGCCGCCGGGCGGCAGGAAGCGAAGCACCGTGACCACCCGCAGGCCCAGACGCGCGAGGCCGGGGTGGATCGAGAAGGCGGACCGCTCGGAGTGTATCGGGTAGTCGAACCACACGTCCAACAGGGTCTGGTTCCAAACCACGTTGGTGTCGGCCGGCAGACCCGGTCCGGCGATGTGCACCAGGGCCTCCCCATAGGATGCGAAGGATCGATCGGATTCCAGCGATAGGCGTACGGCGGCCACGCGCGGTTTTTGCGGCAGCCGCGCATCGCCCTCGTAGAGATCGAGGAAATCGGAGATCCACAGAATCGCGGCGTCGGCCAGCAGCGGGCCGGATCGCTCGAAATTCAGATAGCCTTGACCGCGTTCGGGAAAGATCACGTCCCGGATGGCCTCGAGCGGCACCCGCGCGAGCACGTGTAGTCGCTCGCCTTCGGGCTTGAGGTACAACTGCGCGGTGACGTCGTTGGGGATGTCGTGTGCCGCCGCGGCGCAACATAAGGCGTGCAAGAGCATGATCGCCGCCCATCCCCGGCCACACGACTGGGCCGACGTGGGGCGGACCCCCTCGTCCCCGCGCCACCCCCTGGTCGCGCTCCCCTGGCCCCTGGGCCCCGGCTCACTCGCGCTTTGGCGAGCCTGGCCCCTGGCCCCAGGCCCACTCGCGCTTTGGCGAGCCTGGCCCCCAGCCCCCGGACCACTCGCGCTTTGGCGAGCCTGGCCCCTGGCCCCCGGCCCACTCGCGCTTTGGCGAGCCTGGCCCCCCACCGGACCCCGTGCCCCCGAATCGTGTATAATCGCTTCCACTGTTTGTGAAGTAGCTTACCTCGGAAATTGGAGGGATGAGAAGTATGACGCGTAATCTCCGTATCGGCGCGACCTTTCTAGGAGTAGTGGCCGCGCTCGGGATTGGCTCCGCCGTGCTCGGCCAAAAGGCCCGGGTGAAGGCCGCGAGTGTCATGGCCCCGCGGTTCGAAGTGGATCCCATGTGGCCGAAGCCGCTGCCCAACCATTGGATCATCGGTCAGACCATCGGCGTATCGGTGGATTCCAACGATCACATCTGGATCATCCATCGCGGAGCCGCGCTGGAACGCATGGAAACGTACGCGGCCGCGAATCCGCCCGCGGCGGAATGCTGCTCGCCGGCTCCGCCGGTCCTGGAGTTCAACGAAGCGGGCGATTTGATCGGGCACTGGGGCGGTCCGGGCGAAGGCTACAACTGGCCGGATTCGAACCACGGAATTACCGTCGATTACAAAGGCAACGTGTGGATCGGCGGCAATGGCCGCGGCGGGCCGCCGGCCGCGGGCCGGGGTACAGCCGCTGCGGCGCCCGCCGGCGGAGATGCCGCGTTCCTGCCGCCTCCCGGGCGGGGAGGCGCAACCGCGCCCTATCACGACAACATGATCCTCAAGTTCACCCAGGAAGGGAAATTCCTGCTCCAGATTGGCAAGCCCGGGCAGAGCAAGGGCAGCAACGACCTGGACAATGTCAAAGGACCGGCCAAGTTGTTCGTCGACCCGAAAACCAATGAGTTGTACGTCGCCGACGGCTACGGCAACCACCGCGTGATCGTGTTCGACGCGGAGACCGGCAAATACAAGCGGCACTGGGGCGCGTACGGCAATAAGCCCGACGATACGCCGCTCGGCCGGTACAATCCGAGCGACCCGCCGGCGCAGCAGTTCCGCAACCCGGTCCACTGCGCCGAGCTTTCGCACGACGGCTTGTTGTATGTCTGCGACCGCCCCAACGACCGCATCCAGGTCTTCAAACCGGATGGGACCTTTGTGAAGGAAGTGATCGTCGCGAAGAATACCCTGGGAGACGGCTCGGTGTGGGATATTGTCTTCTCCAGGGATCCGCAGCAAAAGTACATGTTCCTCGCCGATGGATCGAACGAGAAGATCTACATCATCTTGCGCGAGACCATGGAGATCCTGACCAGCTTCGGCGACGGAGGGCGGCAGCCGGGCCAGTTCTACGCGGTCCACAGCATCGCGGCCGATTCGAAGGGCAACCTCTTTACCACGGAGACCTACCGCGGGCAGCGCGTGCAGAAGTTCCTGTATAAGGGCCTGGCGCCGGTTCCCAAGAAGGATCAGGGAGTCGTGTGGCCCAAGGGAACCAAGGGCTGAGTAACGCAGCCGCAACCGTGAGGGAGCGCTCTTCGCCACGCCCTTCGCCCCCTCACTCCCGCCCGGCGTAAAGCTGGTCGATGTGTTCCTTGAAGTTCTCCATGGCACGCGCGCGCCGCACCTTCATGGTAGCGGTGAGCTCGCCTTCCTCGATGGAGAAATCGCGCCCCAGCACGCGGTATTTGCGCACCTGCTCGAAGGGCGCGAGCTGTTTGTTCACCCTCGCCACGGTCTTCTGGATTTCCGCCAGCACCGGCGGCGCCTGTGCGATTTCGGATGCCCCGCGGCCCTTCCACTCGTCCATCCCCTTCAGGCTTTCCGCAGTGACGCTGTTGATCGTAAACAGCGCCGTCAAGTAGGGCAGACGGTCGCCAATCAGTAGCACCTGGCTGATGAGCGGTTCCATCTTGAACAGGCTTTCCACTCGCGAAGGATAGATCTTCTTCCCGGTGGAGGAGACAATCAGCTCCTTCTTGCGCCCTGTGATGAAGATGTAGCCTTCGCTGTCGGCATAGGCGACGTCCCCGGTGTGCAGCCATCCGTCGCGCAACACTTCGGCCGTGGTCTCGGGGTCGTTGAGGTAGCCCGAAAACAGGCAGGGGCTCTTCACCAGCAGTTCGCCATCGGGCGCAAACTTCACCTCTACTCCGGGCAGGACCTTCCCGATGCTGCCGGGCTTGGGCCGGTCGGTTGGATTGAGGCTCACCACGCCGCCTTCGGTAAGTCCGTAGCCTTCGATCAGGGGCATGCCGATGGCTTCGTAGAATTCCGCCAGGTCCTTGCTCAGCGGCGCGGCGCCCGACGCGGCAATGCGTATCCGCCCGCCGAAGCGCGAGCGCACCTTGCGGAACAGAACGCGATCGGCGATCTTCAACGGGCCGCGGATGCGCCAGGGAACTTTCTTGCCTTCGCGCCGGTATCGCGCGGCGGCCAACGCTAGAGCCAGACCGCTGTAAAAGGCCTTTCGCGCCGCTGCCGGGCGCTTGCGCAGCTCCGTGCAGATAGTGGAGTAGATCCGCTCCCACATGCGGGGCGGCGCCAGCAGCAGGGTCGGCCGCACCTTGCGGATTTCCTGCGGCAGCTTCATGAGGCTCTCGAAGAATGTCACCGGCATGCCCAGACGCAGCGGGAGCAGCTCGATCACCACGCGCTGCGCGATATGGGCCGAGGGCAGGAACGCCACGGTCGAATCCTGCGGTCCTATCGGCAGCACCGCCGGCCCCATGTCCAGATTGGCCACGATGGCCTGGTGGGTGACCAGCGCCATCTTTGGCTCCCCGGTTGCGCCCGACGTGAGATACAGAATCGCGATGTCGGAAGGTTGCACCTCCGAGCGCAATCGCGCCGCCAGTTCCGGGTCGCGGGCGAGCGCGTTGCGGCCCATTTCGCGAAGCCCGTTCAGAGTGAGCGCGCCGCCGGCCTCGCCGGTCAGGAGAATCCAATGCTCCACCGGCGCTTCCCCCAGCTTCTGGATGGTCTGCGAATCTTCCGCGAAAACGGCGCGGGCGCCGGAAGCGGCGATCGTCTTCACCAGATCTTTGGCCGGATAGCTCGGATACATGGCGGCTGCGATGGAGCCATTCGCCATGATGCCGAGGTCGGCGAGGCAGAACTCCATGCGCGTTTCCGAATTCAGCGCCACGACGTCGCCTCTCCCTATGCCGAGGGCGCGCAATCCGGCGGCGACCTCCTCGACAGCCTGTTGGTACTGCTTCCAGGAATACGTGATGTAGCCGGACGCGCTGGGCTGATGCAGCGCCGGTGCGTCGCCAAAAGTGCGCGCAGCTTCCTGCAAGACCTGGTAAACGGTGCGGGGACCCACGCTATGCAATTTATCACGTGCCCGAGCGTTACACGCTCACCGGCTCGAAAATGGGACAGACGATCGATTTTTGTCGTCTGTCACCCGCCGGCGTTCAGCCGACGAGGGACAGGCACTTTGGCCGATCACCGGGCGCTACACGCTTACCACCGGGCAGGGCGACATCCGGATGATCGCGTAGGCGTTGGTCCTCAAGCGGCCGAAGACCCCCGCGGCGGAGCCGCGGCCGATCACCAGCAGGTCTGCCTGAATCCGTTCCGCCGTGGCGCAGATTGCCTTGGCGGGATCGCCGCCTTCGAGGATGAGGTCGGCTTCGGCGTGTACCAATTGCCGGAGGCGCTGCAACTCCGTCCCGGCGGCCTGGCGGATGCCGCTCTGCCAACTCGCATCCGAACTGTCGTCCGGCTCCGGGGTGGGTCCCGTCGCGTGCACCATGGAAAGGCGGGCGCCGAATTCCAGGGCCAGTTGGGCCGCCCAGCACAGGGTCTTGGAACTCTGCGGTCCCAGATCGATGGCGCAGAGAATGTTGCGCAGCGGAATCCAACCACTCGCGGGTGCGTCCTCGATATGGACGCCCGTCCATACGGGGCAATCGGCGTCGTGCAGCACTTTGGCGGTGTTGGATCCCAGGATGAAACGGCGGAACGGACCGTAGCCGTGGGTCGGCATGATGATGAGACCGGCAGCCTGCTGGTGCGCAAACTCGACGATCTTGGCTGCCGGATCGCCCTCGATCACCACGCGCCGCACGTTGAGACCCGCCAACTCGCCGGCCAGGAAACCATCGAGCTCACCGCAGACCCGCGCCGACCGGTCCCGGTACACCTCCGCCAACCTCGTGCCGCCGATATCCAGGGGCCCGAATTCCATCTGCGGCGGCGGGAGTGCGTGGAGCAGAATCAGTTCGGAGTGAAAGTGGGAGGCCAGCAGGCTGGCATAATGCGCAGCCCCCACGGAGCGTTCGGAGAAATCCACCGGCAGCAGGATCTTGGAAAGAGATTGCATCCAACTCACCCTATAAATAGGATAAAACAATCCGATTCCAAAAATGCCGCGGCAGAATTGCCGTGTTACTGGTTGCGGTCGAGTTTGAGCAGCGCGTCGGCCATGTGATTGACCGCGTGCTCCTCTTCGCGGCGATTGGCATCGCTGCGCTGGAAGTCCGAGACAACGGGCGCGAAATTGAGGTGGATCAGCTCGTGGACCACCGTGAATTCCATGTCCTGCAGAATGCCCTTGAAAGGCATGCGGTAGTCCGCGGGATCGAGAACGCGGATGATCGCGGTTTTCTTGTCGAGATCCCAATGGATGTTGCCAACGGTCTTCGGCTTCAGCTCGGTCGCGCGCGCCAGCACGATCGAGACGTTCCAGTCTTGCAGGTTCAGGCGTTTCTGCCACACCCAGAGTCGTTCCGAGGTGTAGCTCGAGGCGAACAGCGTACGCTCGCGCGCCGTAATATCGTTTGGTAATTGTTGTGCGGGGGAAACACCCGCGAAACTGAGGAGCAACCAGGGGAGGAAAGGGAACCCAGGGGAATACCAGCCAAACATGTGATTTAGAATACCAGAATTTCGGCGCAAGGGTGAGGATTTTCACGCCACACTCGTGCGAATGAGCTGTTCCGCGTTTTTCAGGGCTTCGGGGGTGAGTATTTGCCCGGAGAGCATGCGCCCGACTTCGCGGGTCCGCGCGGCCGAATCCAGTTCCTCGACCACCGCCACCGTGCGTCCCTGGGATTCCTGTTTCTCCACGCGGTAGTGATGGTCCGCGAATGACGCAATCTGAGGCAGATGGGTGACGCAAAGCACCTGGTTGGACGCGGCCAGCTTTTTCAAGCGCCGGCCGATGCCTTCCGCCGCGCCGCCGCCCACGCCGGCATCCACTTCGTCGAACACCAGCGTTCGAATGTGCGCGCTCTTGGGGCCGGCCAGGCACGTTTTCAGCGCCAGCGCGATTCGCGAAATCTCGCCGCCCGACGCAACCTTTTCCAGCGGCCGCGGCTCCTCGCCGAGATTAGGCGACACCAGAAAGTCGACGCGGTCCGTCCCCGCCGGAGACCACGCGGCGCGCCCGATCTCGATCCGGAATAGCGTGCGCTCCATGGCAAGCTGCGCTAGTTCGCCTTCCACTCGCTTTTCGAGCTTGCGCGCCGCCTGGTTGCGGCGTTCGGTCAGTTCGGCGGCGAGCTTTTCGAACTCCGCCGCCAGCCGCGCCTGTTCTTTCCGCAAGGCATCCATGCGCTCGCCGGCGTGCTCCACCGCCGCGACCTGGCGGCGGACTTCCTCGAGGAAGCTCAGGATGTCGGCGATCGACTGACCATATTTCCGTTTGAGCCGGTCGATGGCCGCGAGCCGGGTCTCAACCTCCTCCAGTCGTCCCGGGTTGGCTTCCAGACGGGAAAGGTAATCGCGAAGCGCGTAGGAGACCTCCTGAAGACTGAGGTCTGCCGACTTGAGGTGTTCGCGCAGACCTTCCAGCGAGGCATCGATGCGGCAGAGTTCCTCGACTCGCTTGGCGGCAGTGCGGGTGAGCGAGAGCGCCGATTCGGGCCCGTCGTAAACCGCGGTATAGGCGGTCTCGGCGCTCTCCTGAAGGCGTTGCACGTTTTGCAGGACGCGGCGCTCGTTTTCGAGAGCGGCATCTTCGTCCGGTTTGAGCGCGGCGCCCTCGATTTCCTTGCGCTGGAAGGACCACAGATCGAGCAGCCGCAGTTTCTCCTGCTCGGTGTGCTCCAACTCCTCCAGTTCCGCCGTGCCGCCACGCCATTGCTGGTAGAGGGCCGCGGCGCCGTCGAGCAGGCTGCCGAGCCCGGCGAATGTGTCCAGCATGTCGCGCTGGGCCTCGGAGGAGAAGAGCAGTTGCTGGTCGTGCTGCCCGTGGATATCGGCCAGGTAGGGCGCCAGGTCTTTGAGGAGCGATGCCGCCACCGGGCGGCTGCCGACGAAGGCGCGAGACTTGCCGCCGGCCAGGATTTCCCGCTCGATGAGCAATTCGCCCTCTTCGATTTCGAGCCCCAGCGGTTCCAGCAGGCGGCGGATGGGCGTGTGGTCGTGGACGTCGAAGATCCCGGCCACCCGGGCGCGGGGTTCGCCGGTGCGGATCATGTCGGCCGACGCGCGCGCGCCCAGCAGCAACCCGAGTGCGTCCACCACGATGGATTTGCCGCTTCCCGTCTCACCGGTCAGCAGGTTGAGCCCGCTGTGGAAGTGGACGCGCAGGCGTTCGACCACCGCGTAGTTTTCGACCACCAGTTCGAGCAGCATGCTGGAAAGCTGATTATAACGGGCTTCGCGGCGGTGGGACGGACTGCTCGTCGCGGAGCATTTGGGGAGAGGATGGTTAGATCGGAGAAGCGCATCCTACGGTGATAGTGGAGATCAAGGATTCTTTGGTCGATCTCGTTGGCGCTCTCCCTCCAGACCTCAATGAAAACCTCGTGGAGCTTTGCCACCAGTTTGCCAAGTTCCTACGGTCTTTCGCGGGCCCGTTTCGCTACTTCGTTCATGCCGTCCTTGTGCCAGAGTTCGGCTCCGCATTTTCTTCACAATCCTGCTCTGGTCGGATCGTGCCTACTCGAAAGTTGGTCCGAACAATCGCGGATCACTCCCGCCTTGTCGCCAGTCGTTCCTGATAGCATGATCTATCGTACGAGGTAACCATGGACGGTGAGGCAACGCCGGTTACGCGATTGCTCCAGCGCTGGCAGGCCGGCGACCGAAACGCACTGGAGGCGATCGCCCCTCTGGTCTATCAGGAGCTGCGCCGCATCGCCGCCGGTTACTTGCGGCGGGAAAAGAGCGGCCATACGCTCCAGCCCACCGAGCTGCTGCACGAAGCCTTTCTGCGCCTGATCGACCAGCAGGACCAGACCTGGAAGAACCGCGCTCACTTTTTCGGCGTCGCGGCGCACCTGATGCGCAACATCCTGGTGGACCACGCGCGCGCCAAAGCCAGCGGAAAACGCGGCGGCGGTATGGAGAAGGTTGCGCTCAATGAGGCGGTGTCGGCGGCCGCCTCGCGGCCCGCCCGGTTGATCGCGCTCGACGATGCGTTACAGGAGCTGGAAAAGCTGGACCCGCGCAAGTGCCAGGTCATCGAGCTGCGCTTCTTCGGCGGCATGAGCATCGAGGAAACCGCCGAGGCCGCGGGCATCTCCAGCGCCACGGTCGGCCGCGAACAGCGCATGGCGGAAGCCTGGCTCCAGCGGCAGATGTTGGTTCACGACAGCCGCCAGGCAGGGAATCCGGCGCCGGTATAATGACAGGGAATGCTTCCCGAGCAATGGCAGAGGCTGGAGGAGGTTTTTCTAGCCGCCGCCGACTTGCCCGCTGAAAGCCAGACGGCGTATCTCGATTCGGCGTGCCGCGGGGATGCGGAGCTGCGGCGTGAAGTGGAGGCCATGCTCGCGGCGTCGGCCGTGAATCTGATCGAGTCCGCCATCGCGTCCGCGGTCGACGGCCTGGCGGAACAGCCGGATCGCGATCCGCTGGTGGGGACCTGGCTAGGCCCCTACCGCATCGCCGGCTTGCTCGGCCGCGGCGGCATGGGTGCGGTGTACCGCGCGGTGCGCGAGGACGATCAGTTCCGCAAACAGGTGGCGATCAAGGTGATCCCGCGCTTGCTGGCCGGGCCGGAGATGGTCGCCCGGTTTCGATCGGAACGCCAGATTCTGGCCAACCTCGAGCATTCCAACATCGCCCGCCTGTTCGACGGCGGAACCACCGACGGGATTCCATACCTCGTGATGGAGTACGTCGAAGGTGTACCCATCACCGAATACGTGCGGACTAAGTCCCTGTCCATTCCCGATCGCCTGCGTCTCATGCAAAGCGTTTGCGGAGCGGTGCTGTACGCACACCGCAACCTGGTGATCCACCGCGACCTCAAACCGGCGAACATCCTGGTGACCGCCGATGGCGCCGTGAAGCTGCTCGATTTCGGAGTCGCCAAGCTGGCCGATCCTGCCGCCGTGGGCGCGGAGCTCACCTCGAAGTTGATGATGACTCCGGACTACGCCAGCCCGGAGCAGATCCGAGGCGAACCGGTGACTGTGGCCAGCGACGTGTACTCCCTGGGTGTAGTGCTTTACGAGGTGCTCACCGGGGAACGGCCCTGCCGCATCGCCAGTCCGAGCCTGCTCGATGTGGAGCGAGTGGTCCGCAAGACGGAGCCGGGGAAGCCGAGCTCCATCGAGACCCTGCCGGCGCGCACGCGGCGGCGCCTCGCCGGCGATCTCGACAACATCGTCCTCACGGCGCTGCACAAAGACGTGTCGCGCCGCTACGGCTCGGCGGAGCAGTTGTCGGAAGATATCCGGCGGCATTTGCAGGGTCTGCCGATTCAGGCGCGGCCCGACACACTGATTTATCGCGGCGGCAAATTCCTGCGCCGCAACCAGTGGACCGTCGCCGCGGGCTTCCTGGTGGCCGCGTCGCTGGTCACCGGAACCGTGATCGCGGTCCGGCAGGCGCGCGCGGCGCAGGCGCGGTTCGATCAGTTCCGCGGATTTGCCCGGACCGTCCTGGTGGATCTCGACGGCCAGTTGAGCGACGTTCCCGGCACCGCGAAAGCGCGACAGACGCTCATCGCGCATGTGGACGACTACCTGAAACGCGTTGCCGCGGAACGCGCCGGCGACGACACTGCCCTGGCCACGGAGTTCGCCACCACGTACCTGCGTCTGGGCGAGATGCAGGGCGCGACGCCGGAAGCCATCGCGAGCTTCGAGAACGGTCGGCTGCTGCTCGAACGGAAGCGCCAACCCGGCGCCGTCGATTTGCTGGTGCTGGCCCGCTTGCGCGTGCGCGCCGGTTCGACCCTGATGGATCTAAGCCGCACCCCGGAAGCGATCGAAAACCTGGCGGCCGGAGCCCGAATCGCCGAGGGTTTGCGGAACACCATCGGCTGGAATGCGGAGGCGCAACTGGTGAAGGCCTTGGCGGACTGGCGGCTGGCGCGCCTCTATCGCACGCAGTACCGCTTGCAGGAGGCCGAAGATCATGGAAATCGGGCCGCCGCCGTTTGCGAGGAAATGTTGCAGCGCGGAATCGACACCAAGGAGTTGCACGAGATCCTCAACGGCGCGCGCCTGGTTCTGGGAGGGGTGTTCCGCCGGCAGGGCCGCTGGCAGCAGAGCATGGAGATGTACCGGAAGGTGCTGGCCGACACCGAACGTCGCGCCGCCGAGGAGCCCTCCAGCGCCGGTCTCCAGCGCGAGTTGGCGCGCACCCACCAGATCATGGGCGATATGGTCGGCCGAATCCCGGGACACGAGAAGGAAATGCGCCTTCACATTCGCAGCGCCATCGCCATCGCGGAGCGGCTGGCCGCCTTCGATCCCTCGGACAAGACGGCACAGAGCGAATTGGGCCAGTACCTTTGTTCGGGGGCGGAGGTCCTGACTGCCCCCCAGGACTGGAAGGAAGCCGTGGGTTACCTGCGGCGCGCCCTGCCGATTTTCGAAGGCCTCCTCAAGGTCGAGCCCGACAGCGGCGTTTTCCAGCTCTATCTGGCGTTGGTGGAAGCCGACCTGGGAGAACATCTGGGCCGCAGGAACTTGAGCCCGGATTCCATTCTCTGGATTCGCCGCGGATTGGCAGACATGGCGAAGCTGGTGGAGCGCGATCCCAAAAACACGACCCAACGTCTCGAGTTGATGAAGCTCCAACGCATGCTGGTGGACAATCTGGCGCGCGCCGGCGAGGAGCGCGAATCCCTCGCCTTGGCTCAGGACGTGATCGGCAAGGCGCGATCGGTGGGCGCCGAAGTAGGTCCCCGGCAGGAGTTGCTCAGGCGCGAGCTGCCCAGGTCCTACGCCGCCATGGCTGGCGCGTGCCGCTTGCTGCGAAGACCGGAAGAGGCCCGCAAGTGGTATCGCCTGGCGATGGGAGAGTGGGAAGCCATGCGCGCGGAGGGTCTGTCCTCTCCGGACACGGAACAGGAGATGGAAGACTCCCGGAAATGGGCTGGGCCAGGGCTACCGTGACTTCCAGTGCTCCATCTCGCGGGCGATGAAGTAAGCGATCAGGTCGCGGTAGAGCCTCTCGATCAAGCCGGGGTCCAGCCCTTCGCGTTGCGCCCACTGGCGGCGGGTCTCGAGCATGGCGGCCTGGCGTTCCGGCGCGGCCACGGCCGATTCGCTCGTCTTGAACCTCGCAGCCGCCCGCACGTAGTCGGCCCGCAGGCCGAGGAGCGCGACGATCTGCTCGTCCACGTGGTCGATGGCGCTACGAACGTCGCTGAGGGAATTGCAGTCAATGGGAGTCTTCATTGGGCCGCTTCCACAGAGGTCATAAGCGGGTGAACGGTTCCCGTCGCCCACGAGCGCTCTAGCCTGGCGGCCCGCGGGCCGAGCGGCGCGACGATCTGCTCATCGGCACGGCCGCATGACGCCGCGGAAAGCGCCAGTGCCTCGGGGATGGCCTGGTGTCCGGTGGCGCCGGGATGGAAGTCGCCAATCAAAGCGAT
>JBGPKH010000095.1:0-18877 GCA_041485845.1 Bryobacteraceae bacterium | reverse complement strand
TCCGTGGGCACTTCCTTCGGGTAAGAGGTTCTTTCATCTAGCACTAGCAAGGCATGCGATCAAGGCGAAACCCCTGTTTGACAGGCCTCCGGAGGCCCTCGCCGGCACCCAACTACCTGATTATTGCGAAAGTCCCGCTAGCGAGGTCTTCGGCCTCAAACCGACGAGGCATCGTGCGTTGCGGCCTTACGCCAGTCTCTCGCCAAGACGCCAAGTCGCAAAGCGAACGGCCTATGATGGAAATTACAAACACCGTGGACCGGTGCCCGAGGTCTTGACCTCTGTACGCCGACAGGCGAGAATCCGCACGGCGGGAGAAATTTCGATTCAAGCGACTCGGTCGAAATGGTCGGGAGCATCCCATAGTGGTTTCAGTGCGGGCACTTGATGGGCCCCGATCCGCGGTCATAGGGAACCCGCGTGACTCCCCATTTCACGTGCTCGGGGATGTGTTGCCTTTTTTCAAAACGTGTCACTTTTGTTCAGATCTTGTTCCGGAAAGACGTCTAGAGCGGGAGTTGGCGCAGAAGGAGTTGGCTGGCTGCGCCGCCGAGATCCGTGGGCTGGCTCCCCTGGTTGGACGCCAGGACCAGACCGTGACGGACCGCATGGCGGATCTCCAGGAACGCATCGGACGGACTCAGGCACGGCGGGCCGAGCTGATCCGGGAGTTGGATGGACTTCAATCCGGCGGCGTGGACGAAGACGACTTCCGGGCGGCGTTGGCGCAGTTCGGCCCGTTGTGGGAATCGCTGAACTCCCGCGAGCAGGCACGGATCATTCATGCATTGGTGGAGCGAGTGGCCTACGACGGCAGAAGCAATAAGGTGATCGTGAGTTTCCGCTCGGCGGGCATCCGTGAGATGTGCCGAAGCGCGGAAAAGGAAGACGGGAATGAACCGTGACACATTCGCGGGAACGATCGATGTCGAGTTCGAGCTTGATGGTCCCAAGCGGCTGCGTGGCGGCGACAAACGCGAGGCTCCAGTGCCCGAGGCCAGCGCGCCGCGCTTGACACGTCTTATGGCGCTGGCCATCAAGTGCCTCGGGATGGTCGAGCGCAGCGAGGTGCTGGACTACGCGGAACTGGCCAGAGTCGGCTATGTCACCCGCGCGCGGATGAGCCAGATCATGAACCTGGTGAACCTCGCGCCCGATATCCAGGAGGAGATCCTGTTCCTGCCGAAGGTCTCGGCTGTGGGACCGGCAGCGCGCCGCGTGGCGCAAGCTGCGCCAGGAGCGCCCGTGCTAGCAGTTGATGCACTGCAATGCGAGACTGACCGCACGGGTTGGCCTGTGCCGCCACACAAGCTGGTACTCGCACGAAACAACCGCCGCGCCCCCCGCAAGGTCCCGGAACAGATCGTCCAGCATGGCGTCGAGCAGGCTTTCCGCAGCGAAGGCCTGCTCCAGACGTTGGTCCGTGATCGGCTCCGGATCGCGAATACGCGGAACGCCCAGGAAAACAACTCGCGATGCAACGTGTTGCGGCGCGCGTGCGACCGCTCGCGGCGGGTACAGGCGCTCTACGATCGCGTAGCCAGATGCTTTGATGGCAGCGCCAGCCCGCATGTCTTGGTACAGGTCAGCCAGCGTGGCTGTCAGGATCTCCTCGGCCGCATGCGCCTGAGCCAGGCGCGAATCCGTGATCGGCTGAGGAATCCGGGCGGGACGGAACGAGGAAACCAACAGCGAATTGCTTTTTGCCCCAAAGGACAAGATTATCCTAAAACAAATATGAAATCAAATGTTTTTTCGCCTTGTATTCATACCCTGATGCGACGCCTTGGAGTCGAATTCAAACATGCTCTTCAGCAATCGTTCCATCTCCTTCCGGCAGGACCGGTGAGAGTCGCGATGGAAATCAAATGTTTTTTCGCCTTGTATTCATATCCTGTTGCGACGCCTTGCGGTCGAATTCAAACATGCTTTTCAGCAACCGTTCGAGTTCCTTCCGGTAGGGCCGGTGAGAGTCGCGAAGGAACGCCAGGAGGCCCGCAACAAACGCCTTCTCATCAGCGGTTTCTGGCGTCAACTCACGAGGCAACTGGCGAGCTTTGCGCGCCGCCTCCTCCACCCTGGCAAGCCACCGTTTGGCCGCCGCCGCGTCTTTGGCATGCAGCCAATCGACCAGGGCTTCCAGAATGACCTGCTGGAAGGAGGTGTCGATTTCCGCGATTTTGCGGCGCAGCGGCAGATGCAGGTCCTCGGGAATTCGGACAACGACGTTTTTTGTTTTTGGTTCCATACCAAGTACTTGCATGCAAGTGTTCAGCTTAACATGTTGACAGCATGCCTGCAATGGGGAGCCAATTCCCTGCTTGGGCCCCCAACTCCAACAAACCTGTTAACCATCTTCCGCTCTTGGCGAGACGAGTGCGAGCATGGTCAACCCCAATTGCTGAGGAACTCGATCTGGTTCCGCATAGTCGACATGGTCGCGCTGGCGCGAAGACGCAAGATCCGGCGCAACTGCTCGCCCACAGAGAACCGTTGCTGTGGTGCCAGAATCATGCCGGCACGCTCGCGTCCGGCACTGATCCATTGCGTGTGAAGTCGAAAGAAATCGGAGACGTTGAACGTGTAGAGGACACACTCGCGTTCGGTAGCGAAGGCCAACTGTTCCTCGTCGGTCTTCTCGGTCAGACCGGCGTCCATAACCGTGGCCACTATGACACCACGAGATCGAAGAGCGGTGACCAGACCACTATGCATCGCATCTTCGTCGAAGTAGAGCTTGATCTGATTCACGGATGTGGATCAGCGCCGGTGTTGTCGTTCCAGAACCTCGGTCTCGCGGTCCTCAGATGCCAAGTCTGCGTCGATTTCGTCTTGGTTGGCGTAGTAGTAGGCAAGTGCCGCATGAACCTGCACCAGCGACAAGTGCCCCCCGAACGTTTGTACGATTTCTTCTGGAATCAGGCCCATATTGTGCCACTGAGCGATCCGTCGAATCGAAACACCCGTCCCGGCAATGCACGGCCGGCCGCCGCGAATCTCGGCGCGTCGAGAGATCATGCTGCCTATCTCGGTGACGGTTGCCATCGACATCGAGTATAGCGCACGTTTTGAAGCCCGGCTTAGGGTCGGCGGACCTTTACCGGAAGTCATTGACAGCGAAGAGTTTTACAAGTGTCTCTCCCTCGTCGAATGGCGCCAATTTCCTTCGTGTAGCGCTCGGGGAGCCAAGTCCCCTTCTCGCGGCGCCGCGCGGAACGGCATTAGAGCCCCTGGCCCCTGGCCCCCGGCCCCCGTTATCATTGAAAGCGAATGCCCCAAATCCTCGACGGCAACCGCATCCGCGACGACATCAAAAACGAGCTCGCACCCCGCATCGCCGCGCTCGCCGCGCACGGCCGGCCGCCCGGACTCGCCGTAGTCCTGGTGGGCCACCACCCCGCGTCCGAGATCTATGTCCGCAACAAAGTCAAGACCAGCCGCGACCTCGGCATCCGCTCCGAAACCCTCACTCCGCCCGATTCCATCTCCACCGACGAGCTCCTCGCCATCGTCGAACAGTTGAACGCGCGCCACGATATCGACGGCATCCTCGTGCAGCTTCCGCTCCCTCCGCAAGTCGACACCAAGCGCATTCTGCTGGCCGTCGCGCCCGCCAAGGACGTCGATGGTTTCCACCCGTGCAACGTCGGCAATCTCGTCGCCGGCCTGCCGGGCCCGCGCGCCTGCACCCCCGCGGGCATCCTCGAAATCCTGAAGCGCTATCACATCCCCATCGCCGGCAAACGCGCCGTGGTCGTGGGCCGCAGCGACATTGTCGGCAAGCCGGTGGCCATGCTGCTGCTCCACCAGCATGCCACGGTCACCATCTGTCATTCCCGCACGCCCGACCTCCCCGCCGTCTGCCGCCAGGCCGAGATCCTGGTTGCCGCCATCGGGCGCCCGGCGATGATCACCGGCGACTTCCTCTCGCCCGGCGTTACGGTCATCGACGTCGGCACCAACCACGTGTCCAGTCGCGAGGACGTCGCGCGCATTTTCCGGAACTCCCCGGAAAAACTTGCGTCTTTCGATAAGAGGGGCAACGTTCTCATAGGCGACGTGCATCCGCTCGACGTCGCCGAAAAGGCCGGCGCTTACACCCCGGTTCCCGGAGGCGTCGGGCCCTTGACCATCGCCATGCTCATGTCCAACACGGTGGCATCCGCGGAGCGACGCGCCGGCTTATGTTGAAAGCCCGTCCATGTTAAGAGTTGGGCTCACCGGCGGCTTGGCCTGCGGGAAGTCCTTCGTGGGCGCGGCGCTCGAGAGCTACGGCTGCCTGCTCATCCAGGCCGACGAGCTCGGCCACGAGGTGCTGGCTCGCGGCGGGGAGGCATACGACGACGTGGCGCGGGAATTCGGCAGCGAGATCCTGGGAGAGAACGGCGAGATTGATCGGCGGAAACTCGCCGGCCTGGCCTTCGGCTCCCCCGAGCGTCTGGCCCGCCTCAATGCCCTGGTACACCCCCGCGTGGTCCGCCGCGAAGAGCAATTGCTTGCCGGGTTTGCCGCCCGCGACCCCCACGGCATCGCTGTTGTGGAAGCCGCCATTCTCATCGAAACCGGCAGCCACCGGCGCTTCGACCGCATAATCCTGGTAACCTGTTTGGAAGAGCAGCAGGTGGAGCGCGCCATGCGCCGCGATGGGGCCGAGCTTGCCGGCATACGCGCCCGCCTGAGCCGCCAGATGCCTCTCGACGAGAAACGAAAATTCGCCGATTTCGTCATTGATACATCCGGAGAAAAGGAAAGTACGTTGCGTCAAACCCGGGCCGTCTACCAAGCATTACGGAGCATCGAATTATGAAAGCCCTGCGACCATTTGTCTGGGCCACCGCCATGGTGGCCGCGTTTCTGTACGTCACCTCGGTGGCGCATTGGGATGTCGGACGCGTCTTACGCCCTGCCATGGGGCGCCTCTGGACCGAGCCCGCCTCGGCCGCGGCCGTCGGCGCCTTCACCGCCGACGAGCAGAACAATATCGACGTCTACCGCGGCGCCCGCGACGCCACGGTGAACATCACCTCGGTCGTATATCGCGAAACCTGGTTCGCCCAGATCTATCCCGAACAGGGCGCCGGTTCCGGCTTCATCGTCAGCCCCGATGGCGAGATCCTCACCAACAATCACGTGGTCAGCGGCGGCAGCGCCCAGTTGACCGTTACGCTGGCCGATAAGAAAAGCTACAAAGCGAAAGTGCTCTTCGTCGATCCGCGCGACGACCTGGCACTGGTCAAAATCGAGGCCGGCCGCAAGCTGCCCGCCCTGCACCTCGGCGATTCCGACGCCGCGGTTGTCGGTCAAAAGGTCCTGGCCATCGGCAACCCCTTCGGATTCGGCGGCACCCTCACCACCGGTATCGTGAGCTCGCTGGGACGCACCATCCAGACCGAAGAGAACCGCGAGCTGGAGGGCATGATTCAGACGGACGCCGCCATCAACCCCGGAAACAGCGGCGGACCGCTGCTCGATTCCCACGGAAATGTGATCGGAATCAATACCGCCATTTACGGATCGCAAGGCAATATCGGGCTGGGCTTTGCCATGCCCATCAATCGCGCCAAGGGAATCCTCGACGAGTACCAGCAGAAGGGCCATATTTCCCGCCCCACACTCGGCATTGATGTTTCGTACGTCGCCGGCGATCTCGCCGAGATGCTCGAGCTTCCCACCTCGGGAGGACTGCTCATCCGGCGCGTGGAGCGCGGATCCGCCGCCGACGCTGCCGGTCTGCGCCCTCCCACCCGCACGGTCATTCGCTACAATTACCGCCTGCCCGTGGGCGCAGACTTGATCACTGCCTTGGACGGCAAACCGGTGGAGGGAGTCGACTCCCTGCAGCGCGCCATGGACCGCCATCACGGCGGCGAGGTTATGGAGATGACCATTTTCCGCAACGGCGCCAGTCAGAAGATCCGCGTGAAGCTGGGCGAAGCGCCGCAGCAAATGTAGTGGGACAGGCCTCCTGGCCGGTCCCTCTCACTACGAAGTCGCGGCGTCTCCGCCCCGCCCGTACCGGTTCAGAAGGTGAGAGCACACCTGCAGCAACCCCGCCGCACCCAGCCATACCTGCCAGTGCGAGAATAATCCCGAAGGAATGGCGAAGCTGTTCGCCCAATTCAGATCCGCTGCCAGGCGCCAGATCGCAAGCACGAAGGCGATCAGTCCCGCGGGCGCCAGCAGCGCTGCCACGGCCGACGCCACGCGGCGGTTCTTCCCCCGCCCAATGCCCACCCTGGGCCCTTTCCCAAACCGGATCCTCATCACCATAAGGCTGTTACCATATCTTACAGCTTTTGCTCTTACCACTTTTGCGCTAGATTATACATTTCGACCAAGACGAGCCAATTATGAGAAAATTCAAAACCGCCGTATTCGGGACCGGCTTCGTGGGCCGCGTCCATCTGGAAGGCATCCGCAGGCTGGGCTACGTTCAGCTCTACGCCATCGGCGAACCGCAAATCGAGAAGGCCAACCAGTTGGCCGCGGAATTTGGCGTAGAGAAAACCGACGCCGACTACCGTCGCATCCTGGACGACCCCGCGGTTGACGCGGTGCACGTCTGTACACCCAACTTCATGCACTTCCCCATCGCCAAAGACGCGCTCCAGGCCGGCAAACACGTGATTTGCGAGAAGCCGCTCGCCACCTCCGTGGACCAGGCCCGCGAACTCGTCGCCCTGGCCGCCCAAACCAAGCGCCGCAACGCCACCTTCCACAACCTCCGTTTCTACCCCATGGTGCAGCACATGCGCCGCATGCGCGAAGATGGCGACCTGGGCGAGATCCTGGTGGTCCAGGGCACCTACTCCCAGGACTGGCTGCTCTATGACACAGACTGGAACTGGCGACTGGAATCCAAGCACAACGGCCCGTCACGCTGCCTCGCCGACATCGGTTCCCACTGGTGCGACATGGCCGAGCACGTCACCGGACTGCGCATCTCTTCGGTGTGCGCCGATCTGCAGACCTTCCACAAGACGCGCAAGCAACCCAAGGGACCCATCGAGACTTTCGCCGGAAAGACGCTGAAGCCCGAGGACTATATCGAGACGCCCATCGACACCGAGGATTTCGGCGCCGTGGTTTTCCGCATGGGCGACCGCACACGCGGCGCATTCACCGCGAGCCAGGTTTCCTCCGGCCGCAAGAACCGCCTCAACCTCGAAATCTATGGAACCAAGGGCGGCGTCTCCTGGGACCAGGAGCGCCCCGACGAATTGTGGATCGGCCAGCGCAACTCGGCCAACCAGATCATCATCAAAGACCCGTCGTTATTGAAGGCCGGCGCCAAGTCTTACGCCGACCTGCCCGGAGGGCATAGCGAAGGCTACGACGACACCTTCAAGCAGGTCTTCCGGCGCTTCTACCAGTCCATCGACGACCCCTCCGCCGAGCCGCAATACCCGCAATTCGCCGACGGTCTGCGCCAGCTCACTATTCTCGAAGCCGAACTGACGAGCAACCGCACACGTACCTGGGTAGACGTCTAGCTGGGTAAGGCAGGCTTCAGCCTGCCGACCCTCATCGGCATGCCACGGCCCGGAGCGTTTTCGATCCGGCGCGCCGGCCCCTTGCTGTTTCCGAAATAACGACCATGGCGGGCAGCGCTCTTCGCCGGTTCATCGGGGTCCCAGGGCAAGCTGGCCGCGGTACCATCGTGGCAACCGGGTTTGCCGGGTTGCATGATCGGGAGGGAATGTTTCAGTTGCTCGATGGGGCCTATGGAGAGAAGCCGGCCCAGCTCTGCTTTCTTCCGGTGGAGCCGAAATTCGACCCGTTTCGCAAGGACCCGAAGTTTTCCACGTTCCTGCACAGGCTCAACCTGGCGTGAAATGAGCCGTTCGACTTGCCGTACAATGGCCTTATCGGACTGATGCTGATCGGCGCCCTGGTGGCAGTGATCGCGCTGTTGGGTCTTTGGGCCGCGGTGAACCGGCGAACATAACCATGCATCTCGATTTTCAAACGGCACTGGTGAACGTGTTGCTGCTCTGGATCCTCACCGCGCCGCATGAATTCGCCCACGCCTGGGTGGCCACGAAACTGGGCGACGACACGCCGCGCCTGCAAGGCCGTGTGACGCTCAACCCGCTGGCGCACGTCGACTGGATGGGAACCGCCATCCTCCCCTTTGCGATGTCGCTGCTGGGCGCCGGCTTTATCGGCTGGGGTAAGCCGGTCTACACGAATAACGCCAAGCTCAGGGGCGGCCTGAACGGTCTGGCGGTGGTCGCGCTCGCCGGCCCGTTCAGCAACGTCATCATGGCCGTAATCCTGGCGATCGTCTCGGTGGCCACCGAGCGGTCCGTGCCGGCTTTGTCGGGGTTCGCGCAGCGCGGTGTCCTCTTGAGCCTTTACCTGGCGATCTTCAACATGCTGCCCGTGCCCCCGCTCGATGGATCCAAGCTCCTGCTGGCCGCGCGCGTCCCCATGATCGTCTACATTGAGCTCTCGCGATTCGGATTCATGCTCTTGATTGTGGTGATGGCGTCCACCAGTATCGGCCGCTGGATGAGCGAATGGAGCTACCTCGGCGCCCGCGCCATCTTCTCGCTGCTGTAAGGGGCGCGCGCGCCGCGGCGCCCGCGCCATGAGTTGTGGCGTAATGGACCGTCAAGGGTGCAGCCGCTATCATCGCCCTGCGCTGCTCGAAACTCAGCGGACGCTTTGAGGACTTCTGGGAGCACCGCTACGACCGGGATGCCGCGTGATTCCATCCCTCAAATCCGACGTGCACCCGCGCTCACGACACCAGTTGCTTCAGATTCCTCCCGCAGATCCGGCTGGCCTCGTGCTTGTCGCCGCCGGGACCGGGCCAGTGGGTCTCCAGACTGATCCATCCCGTGTATCCATCCTGCCGCAGGGCCGCGATCTGCCCCCGCCAGTCGATCACGCCCTCGCCCAGCGGACCAAACGCGAGCTTTCCGTTCTCGCGCACACAATCCTTGGCGTGTACGTGCGCAATCCGCGGCAAAGGAAGCCGGCGGTAGCCGTCCGGGAACGGCGTTTCTCCGGAGACCAGCGCATTAGCCGGGTCCCAAACCATTTTCAGGCTCGGATGCTCCAGCGCTCCCAGCAGGCGCGCCGTCTCCGCGGCGGTGGCGATGTTGCAGGCGTGCTCGTTCTCGATGGCGATGGTCAGCTCCAGTTGCGACGCCTGGTCCGCCAACCCGCGCAACGCCTCGACGACGCGATCGAAGCACTCCTCGGGCCGCACCGTCCGCCAGTAGGAGAAGACGCGGACGATCCGTGCGCCGGCGCGTTTGGCGATCTCGAACGCGCGGGCCGCGATCCGCGGCTGATCGGCGAACGTCTGGGTGGCGGCGAACATGTCCTTCTGAAAGCGCGGGTCCACGCCGGGCGCATCGGGCAGCGTGCATTTCAGCAGCGGCGAGGCGATGGAGACGATCTCCAGGCCGCGGCCGCGCACGATGGCGATGGCGCGTTCGAGCTGATCATCCGTAAGATCCACGATATTCTTGCCGAACACCATGCGCAGCTCGGCGCCGGTCATGCCGATTTCGGCCATGGAACGGGTGGCAGTGTCTATGTCCGGCGAGAACTCGTCGGTTATGGCGGCAATGCGGAAGTGCGGGGTCATCAGTGCGAGAATAACACTGATGCCGCACGTTGCAAGCTCGGTCGAGAGGGTTCCCCACTCGCGGATTCGGGAACTGGCGGAGATCGCCATGACGATGGATGGCGTCCTGCGCCTGTATTTCGGCGAATCCAACCTGCCCACCCCGGACTACATCAAGCAGGCCGCGGTCCGCGCCATGGAGGAGGGCTACACCTTCTACACCGAGAACGCGGGCCTGCCTTCGCTGCGCCGGGCGATTGCCGAGAACTATGGCCGGCTGCACCGCGTGGAGCTCGACCCGGCAAGCGAGATTGTCGTGACGGCCTCGGGGGTGCAGGCGCTCAACCTGGGAATCCGCTGCGTGCTCGATCCGGGCGACGAAGCGCTGGTGCTCACGCCGGCGTGGCCCAACGGATCCTCCAACGTGGCGCTGGCGAACGCCGTCGTGCGGCAGATTCCGCACCCCCTGTGCGGCGAGCGCTACCGCGTGGATTTCGATGCGCTGGAAGCCGCGGTGACGTCCCGCACGCGCCTGCTGCTGTACACCTCACCTTCGAATCCACTGGGTTGGGTGGCGACCCAAGAGGAGCAGCAGGGATTGCTGGACTTCGCGCGGCGGCGCGGTTTGTGGCTGATGGCCGACGAAGTGTACGACCGGCTGTATTACGCGGGCGGCCGCCTCGGCGATCCCGTGCCCTCCATCCTCCGCAAGGCCACTCGCGACGACGCCGTGATGGTGATACATTCTTTTTCGAAGAGCTACTGTATGACCGGCTGGCGCCTGGGCTGGCTGGTGGCGCGGCGCGATCTGGCGGCGGAAGCGACCCAGATGAACGAATTCATCGTCTCCCACGCGCCGACCTTCGCGCAGAAGGCCGGGGAGACGGCGCTGGCCGAGGGCGAGGAGGAACTGGCGCGAATGTTGGAGCGTCTCAAGGAGAATCGCGATCTGTGCCTCGATGCGCTGCGGGGCCTGCCCGGTGTCACGGTGCCGACGCCCGACGGGGCATTCTACCTGTTCCCACGGATCGATGGGGTCACCGATTCTTTCGCGTTTTGCAAACGCCTGCTGGAGGAGACCAGGGTGGGACTCGCGCCGGGTGTGGCGTTTGGCGCGGGCGGTGAGGGGTCGATCCGGATTTGTTACGCGGCGGAGCGTTCGATTCTGGAGCCCGCGATGGAACGGCTGACCAGGTTCCTGCGCGTGGGTGCGTGATCGGAAAGGGGATACGAAGATGTTGAAAGGTTTCAAGACGTTCCTGATGCGGGGCAACGTTCTCGATCTGGCGGTTGCGGTGGTCATCGGCGGCGCGTTCGGAAAGGTAGTGACGGCGTTGGTCGAAGACTTGATCAACCCCATCATTGCGGCAATCGCCGGCAAGCCGGACTTCTCCGCGATCGTGTTCACGGTGAATAACAGCAATTTCAAGATCGGCGATTTCTTCAATGCCCTAATCGCATTCGTGATGATCGCCGCGGCGGTGTACTTCTTTGTCGTGGCGCCGGTGAACGCGCTGATGGCGCGTATGCGCCGCGGCGAAGGTCCGCCGCCCGACCCCACTACCAAGAAGTGTCTGGAGTGTCTGAGCGAAGTTCCCATCGCGGCCAAACGGTGCGCGTTCTGCACCAGCCCGTTGCCGGCTGGGGCGGGACGGTAGGGCGCAGGGATGCCGATCGAGACCGGAACCCGCCTGGGACCGTACGAGATCTCGAGCGTCATCGGCGCGGGCGGGATGGGAGAAGTTTTCAAGGCGCGCGACACGCGGCTGAACCGGACGGTGGCCCTCGAGGTGCTGCCGGCGGACAAGGTGGCCGACCCCGGGCGCAAGCGGCGCTTCACCCAGGAAGCCAGGTCGGCCTCCGCGCTAAACCACGGTCATCAAGCCACTTGAGGAGGATCACACCCCCGGAACGGTCAAACCTTTTCTAGTCGCACTGGTCGAACCAGAGGCTTACCATATTCAGTTCGAGCGCTTCGGAGCGCAGAAGGTCCACCTGCTGTATCAAGGCACTCAGGGATTGGCGACACTCGCCAAATTCCCGGCTGACCGCCTGATGCTCCATGGTCTTGAGCAGCTCGGCTGCGGCCGCGGCCCCGACATTGGCACACGCGCCCTTCGAATAGTGCGCCAAACGCGCGCACTTCTGGGAATCCCCCTCGCGAATGGCAGATTCCATGAGCGGGATTTGACGCACGGTATCGTCGATCAACGCCTTGAGGATCTCGCGCATGAGGTTCTCATCGTTCAGGGTGATGTCCCGGAGCTGCTCCCGGTCCAGGACTGTTGTTGCATCTCGGATCTGCACGCTTCAATTGTGACAGCCCGCTGCTTCCCGAGGAATCGGCGGTTCGCCTCATGAACGCAGGGGAAAAGCCCTATCGCGGGCGTGCGGCGCCAAACTGGAACCACGTTTGGACGACCTCGAGCCGCGAACTCAGCAGGGCGCTGACCATGAAGCCGGGCGCCAGTGGCGTGCCGAAGCGCATGTCGAGCACTTCCACCAGCTTGCCGTTCTCCGGCTCGGGAACCGGGGAAATCCGCCACAGTGGGAACTGCGAGAACCGCAGGAACTCCCGAAAAGCCGCCGTGCGGCCCGCGGCTTCGATCGCCGGATCGGGGTCGGGTTTGTGAAAGATGGCAGCGCGCGTGGGGTCGAACTCGCCCGCCAGGTTGAGATCGTCCACCGCATAGAAATCGCCCGTTTCCACCAGGCCCTTCCAGCGCAGCGGATTCGCCGGATCCGGCACCGCCGCCACGCGGAGCGGCGACGATTCCTGGTAGATCCGCGACTCCAGGACGGCCACCGCGCGCGTGTGCAACACGGCGCGGCCGCAGTTGTAGAGCAGCAAGAACAGCAGCGCGAAAACCGCGAATCCGCGGCCGTGGCGCCGGTCGCGCTTGGTTCCGGAGCTGATCTCGGAGCCGACCAGCCGGCCCAAAAACGGTCCCACGACCCCCAGCAGCAGCACGCTCCAGATCCACAGGTCGATCACGCCGGTCAGGTCCAGCCGCAGCCATTTTGGGGAGAAGGGCAGAAGCAGGCGCATCCCGTAAATGTTGGTGAGATCGAGAAGCAGGTGCGAGGCCACCGCGACCATAGCCGCGGCGAACGCCCCCAGCCAGTTCACCGGCTTTCGGGCCACCACCCGCACCAGCAGCACCGGCAGCAGCGCCATGACCGGCATGGCAGCCAGCGAGTGCGTGAGATGGCGATGGTAGTGGAGGTAGTTCAGCGAACCTCCCAAGGCTGTGACGATGTCGACGTCGGGGGCGTTGGCCGCCAGCATCAGAATCGGAGCGGCCAGCGGGGTCCAATGCTTGAGGCCGGCCCTGCTCAGGAACAGGCCGGTTGCCGTATGGGTGAGGGGATCCATTGAGGAATTTGCCGGAGTCCTTATTGTAAAGGAAAGGGACTCGAAGATTCGAACGCCGCACCTTTTCTCCTTGGTCGCCTCAAAACCGCTCACAGGTGAGCAGTCCTGGTGCGTAACCTATTGATTCTGCTAGAAACTACCCGCTCAATCCTGAGCGGTTTTCCGGGGACCTGCGAAATACCGGCCCCCGGGGGACGCCGGACCCATCAAGCGGACAACGGCAGCCGGATTCGCGGGAATTTGGAGCGGGCGCGCGACTTCACCAAGGGCTCCACGGGCTTATGGGTCATGCCGCCGAAGTATTCGTCCAACGGAAATAGCGGAAAGGGCTGCATTTCGGCGACGGCTCGCCCCATCCTCTGTTCGATGCGGTAGACGCCGTGGAAGAAGGAGCCACGGTCGAGCTTCATCCGGCGGCAGCAGAGTTTCCAGTCTGCGCCGAGGAGGAAGTGAAATCGGAAGATTCTATATTCAAAGTCATCGAGCACCCGCTGGCCCACCAGGCTGAAGTCGGCGAGGTACTCTTCCCTTTTGCGCGAGTATGTGCGCCGCGTGTCGCGGCCGTTGCACATCTCCAGAGAAACCGTGCCCGCGTGTGCCCCTGCGGCGACACATTCGCGAAAACGGTTATAGCAGGCCCGAAAGGCGGCCCGGAAAACGCAATTGCACGGCACTTCCCTGTGATCGCGGACAATGCGGATGCCGTCGCCGTGACAGAACGAACACGACATTCGGGCAATCCCAATTGCGCTGGATCTGTTCCACTGCATGTCTAGAATGTCCTCCCGGCGGCAGCGTCAGGGGGCTGTCACCGTTGGTTTTCAAAGCTGTCTTCAATCTAACCGAACATCGAAAAACGTCAAGCAATTCAAATTAATATTTATTCCATAATTAAATTAGTCATAGTACTATGGAGGTATGTTGACTATGTACTTTCAGCGGCTTGTACGGAATTCCCGCAGCCAAATTCTTTGTCGGGATCCGAGATAATTTAGGAAACAATGCAGCGTTTCTAGTACTACTCTATTTCCTTCAGAAATAGGCCATTTGCCATGGATTTTGAAGAGATGCAGAAACGGTTTGTGGGATTCCTCCAGGAAAGCGTACGCAACGGCCAACTCACCGAGCGCGGCCTGGCCCGGATTACGGGTGTGTCCCAGCCCCACATCCACAACGCCCTAAAGGGAAAGCGCCTGTTTTCGATGGGAACGTCGGACCAGATTCTGAGCCGCCTGCACATGGACCTGCTGGATCTGGTCCAGGCGGAAGACGTTTTCGAGTGGCGGCGCCGGCACTGAGCCTCCGCCAGCGAGCCTCCGGGCGTATGCTGGAATTTGCGTGCGGGAGGCAAAGTTTGAACCGGCCGGCAAACCAGGAACAGGTCCGGGAAGCTCGTTTGAAGCGCCTGGCGGAGAACATCGATGCGCTGGCGGAGAAGGACGCGGGCTCGATGCGCCGCGCGCGCGAAATTACATCCCTGAGAAGCGCTGCGACCGCCGAACTGCACGGCATCTGCGCGGACTTCGTGGCGGCCGTCAATCGGCTCCTCACGCAGGGCGAGGTAGTCATGGATCCGCCGGAGTTTTCCGGCGGGGCGTTTCATGAGGAAGCTGCGAACCTGATTCAGATCAACGTCCGCGGGCGCATTCTCCAGGTAGAGTTCAAAGCCACGCCGGAGCTGGTATCCACCGAGGATTTTCGGATTCCGTATACGCTCGAGGGCTACATCCGCGCCTTCAACCAGGAGTTGCTGGACAAAGACATCATCGAGGAGCAGCTCATTTTCTACACGCTGGAAAAGGGGAAGAAGATGTGGCGTTTCTTCGACCCGCGGACGTATCGGTCGGGGGCTTTCGACCAGGAGTATCTCATCTCGCTGATGGAACAGTTGCTCTGAAGTTGGGGTCGCGAGATCTGTTAGGCTGATGTTATCCTGCGGTCCCTGGGCGATGAGCCCGAGTTGGATGTGGCGATGGCAGGCCGCGATCTGTCGGCGGACGGCGTTGCGGCAGGCATCCGATTTGTGGTGCAAAGTACTGGTTGCCGCTAACGCCGTAGGGCTGTCATGGCGGCCATCCAGAAGTGACAGGCATAGGCGCCGATGACGTGGATGCTTGAAATACACTTCGATCTTGAATCGCAGGCCCTACATGCGGATGATGTCCAAAGGGGCCGGGTCAGGTCTGCGCACATCAGCAGGATGGCGCCGCGCCGAGGATGGAGTACCACGACGAAGCGGACGAGGAAGCCGCGCCATAGACGGGGCTGGGCGCCTCCCTTTCAGACCAGAAAGTCGCGTGCGTCGATTTTTCTCCCGGGCCGTGCCAGCGGCGAGTTGAGGAAATCCACAAACGGCGCCATCGCGCGGAACCGGGTTTGTACTTCCTCGAACAATTTCGAGGTGACCGCAAGGTCCGCCGGAAGCTCCACGTACAGCAGGAACTGCTTGTAGCGGAGCAGGTCCTCCGCCGGGTGGTCCTTGGCAAATCCCTTCGGCACGCGCGAGAGCTGCTGGCCTTGCATGCCGCCGAACAACCGCCTCACCGCGCGCGCCGCGACGATCTTGCGAAATTCCGCGTGGTGTTCCGCCAGGCGATTGCGGATGGTCCGGAGCGTCTCGGGAAGCGGCATGTAGACCCCACCGCCGATGCCGACATTCTTGTGCGACACGGCGAAGTAATATCCGGCGCCCCCCTGAAGCCCGCGCCGCGGGAAGCTCGCCGCGATGTGCTCCTTGTAGGGCGACTTGTCTTTGCTGAACCGCGTATCGCGGTAGAACCGGTAGATGGCCTTCGCCGGATCGGTGACGTAGTCCGGCGCGAACTCCTTCATCGAGGCATTCAGCGCCTCCACCATTTCCCACATGGGGCGCTTCACCTTCTCTTCGAAGACCGGCTTGCGCGGAAGAAACCACTCGCGGCGGTTGTTGCGAGCCAGCCCGCGAAAGAATTGCATGGCTTCGGGTGGAAATCCCGGAAATCGCGTCTTCACCAGAATGCCTCCCTTTATAATTGAGGGGATGCCCAACACGGAAGAGACGCGTGCGCGCCTCGCCGAGATTCCTAATTTAACCGTTTCCACAGGCACTCCGCTGGCCCGCTACACGCGCTTCGGTATCGGCGGCCCGGCCGATCTCTACGCCGAGACCGGCAGCGTCGAAGCGTTCATCGCCGCGCTGGCCGCGGCGCGCTCGAGCGGCATCGAGACCATGGTGATCGGCGGCGGCACCAACCTGATCGTTTCCGATGGCGGCTTCCGTGGAATCGTGCTGCGCTATCGCGCCGACCGCCTCCGCACCGCCAACGGGCGCGTTTCGGCCGAGGCTGGCGCCGTCTTGCAGGACCTTGTGGATTTCTCGATCGCTCACGGACTGAGGGGCCTGGAGACCCTGTCGGGGATTCCCGGCTCGGTGGGCGCCGCGGTCTACGGCAATGCCGGCGCCTACGGCCATTCCATCTCCGAGCGCGTGGTGAGCGTGCGGTTTTACGACGGCGGTCAGGTCCGCGTCTTCGATAGTGGCGAGTGCGAGTTTCACTACCGGGAAAGCGTCTTCAAGCGGCACAAGGAGTGGATCGTTTTCTCGACCGAATTGCGCCTCGATCCCGCCGATGGCGCCGCGCTTCGCCAGGCGGCCGACGAGATCCTCAAAATTCGCAACGAGAAATTCCCGGTCAGCATGAAGTGCGCGGGCAGCATCTTCAAGAACCTGCTGCTCAAGGAGCTTCCGGCCGAAGCCGCCGCCGGAGTTCCCGCGTCCGCGGTGCGCGAAGGCAAGGTGCCGGCGGCCTGGTTTCTGGAACAGGTGGGCGCGAAAGGACTCGTGCGCGGCGATATCCACGTCGCCGGCTATCACGCCAACCTGATCTACAACGCGGGCGCAGGCACGGCGGCGGATCTCTGCGCGCTGATCGCGGAGCTCAAAGCCCGCGTCCGGGAGCGCTTCGGCATCGAGCTGGAGGAAGAGGTGCAATACGTGGGTTGAATTCCTGCGCGCAGCCACGCTGGTGGGGGTCGCCGGGGTCGCGGCCGCATGTCTCGCGGCTGCGGATCTCCACGAAGCGGTGCAGTCCGGCAACCTCGAACAGGTCAAGGACCGGATCGCCCACGGCGCCGACGTGAACGAACGCGACACGCTGGGCTCTACTCCCCTGCACGATGCCGCCTGGAGCGGCAATCTCGAAATCGCCCAATACCTGATCGCCCACGGCGCCGGGGTCAACGCGCGGCATGCCGAGGGTGGGTCCACGCCGCTGGCGTACGCCGTCGTCAAAAACGATTTCCCGATGGCGGAGCTGCTTCTGGAGCGCGGCGCCGGCGTGAGAGTCACCGACAAATCGGGCATGACGCCCCTGCACCTCGCGGCCGACCGGGGCTACCTGCCGCTGGTCGAGTTGCTGATCGCACGCGGCGCCGACGTCAGTGTGCGCGACCATGGCGGATTCACGCCGCTCGACGAGGCCGCCTTACGCGGCTACCGCATCATCGCCCACACGCTGATCCTGCGCGGCGCACGCCTCGACGAAGCCCATCCCCTGACCGGCGCCACTCCGCTCAACGAAGCCGCCGCCAAAGGCAACCGTGCGGTGGTGGAACTGCTGCTGGCTCTCGGGGCCAATCGCGCGAGGCGCGACCGCAGCGGCGCTACGCCCCTGGAAAACGCCGCCCGCGCGCGCCATTCGGGCGCGCTCGAGGCGCTCCTCGCCAAGGAATCTCCCGACACCGCCGGCGCCCTGCTGCACGAGGCTGCCCTAAAGGACAGGCCGAAGTTGCCGATATTCTGGTTTCGAAGGGAGCCAACGTCAACGTTCGGGACAAATCCGGCGCGACGCCGCTCCACCAGGCGGCCCTCAAAGGGAACCTGGCGATTGCCAGATTACTGCTGGCTCACGGCGCGGAGGTGGATGCCCGTGATGGCGACGGCGGCACACCGCTGCTGAACGCGGTGATCAGCGGCCAGGCCGAGATGGCCGCGCTGTTGCTGGACAAAGGCGCGGACCGCGAGGCGCGCGACACCGGCGAGCCGGGAGGAACTCCGCTCTACCACGCGGCGTCGTGGGGGCGGACGGCAGTGGTCGAGCTGCTGGTTGCCCGCGGCGCCGATGTGAACGCCCGGAGCAAGACCGGCATTACGCCTCTGGGAGCCGCAGTGGCCAACAGCTTTCAGGATGCCGCGCGGATTTTGAGAGAGCACGGAGGGAAGTAGCTGCCAGCGGCTTGACGCCGGCCTGTTCCCGGCGACGCGGATTTTGAGAGAACCGGGCGCGAGATGGCACTACCTCTTAGCTCTCCGCTGACGGCGCTCAGCTTCCAGCCGCCCATGCGGAAGCTGATAGCTGAAAGCTGATAGCTGATCGTTCCTTATGACCGACCCGCTCCTTACTCCGGCCGCGCGCCACCACGCCATGCTCCTGGCTCGCGCCATCGCTCCCTTGGCCGCCCGCCTGGAGCGCCGTTTCCGCGCCCTGCTCCGGCGTCGTGCGTACGGCGACGCGGCGATCCGTGCCTGTCTGGCAATTACTCCGGCGGCCGCCTCGCGGCGCCGTTCGCTCCGCGCATTCCTGGAACAGGTGGACTACAACGGCCGCCGCCTGGCCAAGCTGAATGTTCCTCCGGCGGAAGTGAAGGAAGTCCTGCGCGAGTTCGCGAAGCTCCTGGAAGCCAAGTTCGGCAAGCGATTCCAGCCCGCGCGCGAACAGCTCCACCTGGCCACGCTCCTCACCCTGGAGAGCGCGTTCCATCGGGTTCGCGAAGCCGAAGCCCAGGCCTTTTTCGGACTCTATCGCGCGGAGCTGGAAGCCCGGGATCTGGAGGACCTGTTGCGGCGCTTCGTCCGCATTCTGACCCGCACCTTTCACGCGCGCGCCGGCCGCCTCCTCCTGCTCGACCAGGCCGCCGGCGGAAAGCTCGCGCGGCCGCTC
>JBGPKH010000094.1:0-18981 GCA_041485845.1 Bryobacteraceae bacterium | reverse complement strand
CGATTTCCCTTCTCGTGAAACCAGAAGATCCGGGATGCGGAGGGCCGGAACCGACCCTGAGCATGTCAGCTCATCATCGCGAACGGTCGTCAGCGCCGACGCGATGACCCGATTGACCTCCACGTGGTCCCCGGCCGCCACGAGCAGGTTCAGACGCGATGGAATACTCCGAGTGTGGCGGTGACCGTCCGGTTCGCGGCGAATCGTAATCCGGTTGCCCTCGCGGCCCTCGACCGTGCCCGTCCTGCTGGAGAAACACGGCATCCCTGCCAATGCTGCAAGCACCGGCCACCCGCCCGCCCCAACATTTCCAACCCTCACGATTTTCCGAGTCACGAGAGCTTTGGCTCGGCCTGCCGCAGCTTCAATCGATGGCGCTGATGGATCCGGGCGATTACAACACGGCTCCGCTCACGGTCGCGGTGTTGCACCATCCGCAGGATTGGTTGGCAAACCCCGAGTACAACGCCTACGGCGACCGGCCGAATACTTATGGGTACCTGGCCGAGCGCACGCACGCGATTCTCTCCGGCCACACGCACGGCTCGATCGAGCGCGCCACGGCCTGTTATGACCGGGCGCGGCTGCTCCTCGGCGGCGCGACCTACGACAACCACGCCTACCGGAACAACTTCTCGCTGCTCCAGATCGACACGAACGCCCGCACCATTACCTGCCGACCGTGGGAGTTCGATCCCCGAAGGCCGCAATATGAGGAGAAACCGCCTCAGGTCTATTCGCTTGCGCACCGAAACGGTTGGGCGAGCCGCGGCCAACCCTGCGAAGTACCTTGCCTGGCTGCGGGACCAGACGCAGAGCATCGATCTGCATCAACTCAAGGTGGGACCCGGGCAGACTCCGCCTCCCGGCATCGATGTGCTGTACATCCGGCTCATGACCACCGCGGCCGTCTGGAAGGACACCGCAATTGCCGTGGGCGAGGAGTGGAAACGCGCCCTGCAAGTGCCCCTGGAAGAGGCCCTACAAAACCGCAAGCTGGTGATCGAAGGCAAGCCAGGCAGCGGCAAGACTACGTTCCTGCGGAGGATCGCATGGCTGTTGTGCCGGCCCGCGGGGCCGCCGCCCGAGCTTCCCGAAGGGCGACAGGTCGCCGGTATAATGTGCTCATGGACGCCGAGAAGACGATACAGTTCATCCTGGAAAAGAGCGCGGAAAACACGGTTCAGCTCCAGATATTGCGTGAGACGGCCATGGCGCATGAACACGACCTTCAGGTGCACACGGAATGGAAGCCGGAGATGAGCCGGGCTCTACAGGACCTGGCAGCGATGATGAAGGATGGTTTCCGTCTGATGGCGGATAAGCACGTGGAGTTGGCCCAAGCGCGGAAGGATTCTGCCGAAGAGCAGAGGACAACTCGGGAAAACTTGAACAGTCTCATTCGGACGGTCCAGGACATCCTTCCTCATTTGCCAAAGCAATGACGCCCGCCAACCGCCGCTACGTCCACGTGCGCCGCGTGGACCAGTGCGAGACGCTCGACGAGCTTTTCACGCATTGCCTGCCGGCGTTCGGCGGAGCCTGCCTCCGCCGCATCTACCAGATTCTCGACCGCGCCATCGGCATGGGATGCCCACTCACTCTGGCCGTCTCGGGACCCGTCACCGTGTCCGGGCAGCACCAGACGTGGCTGCTCCCGCTGCTCGAAACCGGGTGGGTTGCGTACCTGAGCACCACCGACGCCGTCTGCTACCACGACGGCCATCGCAGCCTGGACGCCTACAAATCCGGCCCCGTTCACGAAGTCCCGATCTTCTCCGACGATGCCGCGCTGCGCGAAGAAGGCACCATCCGGGTAACCGACATGGCCTTCGACGAAGGCGTGCTGCTCGACCAGGACCGTTTTGTGAGCGCGGTGCTCTCGCGTCCCGAGTTCCAGCGGAAGATGACCGGCACCGAACTGCGCCACCTGCTCGGCCAGTATTACGCCGCCCAAGAGGAGCACAACGGCGTAGCGCCCGGACTGCTCTCGACGTGTTACCACCGCGCCATCCCGGTCTTCGTCGGCGCGCCCGGCGACGGCAGCGTGTTCCTGAATTCCATGAAGCTGTGGGCCATGAAGGAGGCCGGCCTGATGGCGGACTACGCGTTCGATCTCGACCTGCACGCCGAAGTCTTCGAAGCCTGCGCCTATCATCGCTGGGGCCTGTTCGATCACCCGGTGCACGCACTGGCCACCGTGATCCTGGGCGGCGGCGTGCCTAAGAATTACAACCTCCAGCCGGAGCCCGCGCTGGGCCAAGTGCTGGGCCTGCCCGAGGTGCGCGGATACCAGTTCGACGTGCAGATCGTGACCGCACCCGTGACCGATGGCTCGCTCTCCTCCTGCCCTCCGGCCGAGGCCGTCACCTGGGGCAAGGTGGATAAGGACACGTATCTCCAGACTACCGAGAGCATGCAGGCGGACTATTCCATCGTGATGCCGTTTCTGGTCAAGGCGCTGCTCGACAACCGCCAGCGCTACGCCCGCATGGTGGAAGCGGAGGGCCAGGAAGCGGTGTTCGCGAAAGAGCCCAAGGCGCGCGGATATCTTCGTCCGGACGCCGGCTATCGGCTTTTCGAAGAGCGCGAGGAGTTGGTGAAGCGCCTCATCGCGGACGTACGGAAGAACGGCGCATGGCTGCTGGAGAGTGTGGGATATCCGGTGGCTGCCCGGTAACGCCGGGCCCCGAGGGCGCCCCCTTGCGGCCGGTCGCTGTCCCCCACCCGCAAAAGGCTTCATGCGACCTTTGGAGACCATTTCAGTGGAGGCGTTTCACGGGAGACCCAGGTGCGGGCTTCTCTTACGCCGGCGGACTACGCTTCAACGCGTAGTCCAGCGCCTCCTTGGGCACGCTGAACTGCGACATGGCGCTGTTGCCCATGTAGCCCAAGTCCTTCATGCCGATGGGGCTGGTGTAGTATCCGTCCGCCACCATGCGGCGGGCCCAGGTGAAGAAGTCGATGCCCGGGTTCAGCTCGGGCGACGCGTTCTTGCGCCAGGCGATGAGATCGAGCATGGCGGTCCGCTGTTCCGGCGAGGCTCCCAGGAAATCCTTCCCGTCGTAGCGGTGGCGCACCTGCTCGTCCAGCCACCCCAGACCGCCGGTGTAGATGTCGCGCATCTCGTTGCTGGCGGCGCACAGGAAATCGATGAAGTCGGCCGCGCCGGCTTCGAGCGCTCCCTTGGAGCGCTCGTCGGCGGGAATGATCAGGTCGGCGAGCCTTCGCAGCGTGGCGTACTCGTGGGCCGTGAGCGCCTTGGGCTTGTAGGGGCCGGCGGCCTTGTCCTGTGTGACGGCCTGGTGTACGTGCTGCGCATCCTGCGCGGGCAGGACGCCGGCGCCCATGGCCGCCAGACTCAGTCCTGCGCCGATATGGCGCAACAACTCGCGCCGGGAACTCCGGTCTTCTTCCCGCTCAGACATTGCCCTTCCTCATTTCTTCCGCCAGATACTCGGACGCGCGCCAGGCAAAGGCCACGATGCTCAGGGTGACGTTCTTGTCGGGCTGGTTGACGAACGGCGCAGCGTCGCAGACGAACAGGTTCTTCACATCGTGCGCCTGGCAATACCGGTTGAGCGCCGAGGCCTTGGGGTCGTTTCCCATCTTGACGGTGCCCGCTTCGTGGATGATCGCGCCGCCGGTGGAGATGGCCCGTTGCGGCTCGGGCTGCCGTCCGGCGACCTGGCCGCCCATGGTCTCGATGATGGAGGCGAACGTCTGCTCCATGTGGCGAACCTGTTTGATCTCGGCGTCGCTCCAGGCGAAGTGGAAGCGCAGCACCGGAATGCCCCAGGCGTCCACGCGCTGCGGGTCGATGTCGCAATAGCTGTCCCGGTTGGGAAGCATTTCGCCGCGGCCGGCGAAGTGGACGAAGGCGCCGTACTGTTCGCGGATCTTGTCCTTGAGCGCCTTGCCGTAGCCTTCGTGGCGGGCGCACTGGCCGTCGAAGGCGCCGAGCATAGGCACGTCGAATCCGCCGCCGATCTCGATGTGGTAGCCGCGCGGGAAGTCCTTCCGCTTGTCGCCGTACAGCCACCACGGCACGTACAGATGCATGCCGCCGATGCCGTCGCTGTTGTGCCGCGGCAGGCCGCTGAGCGCGGGAACGTACCCGCTCGCGCCGTAGCCCACCGAGTCGGTGAGGTTGCGTCCGATGACGCCCGACGAGTTGGCGATGCCGTTGGGGAAGCGCGGAGATTTCGAATTCAGCAGCAGGCGCGCGGATTCGCACGCGCTTGCCGCCACCACCACCGCGCGGCAGCGAACCTGCTTCTCCGATCGCGCCGCCTTATCGACATAGGAGACCGCGGTCACCTTGCCCGAACCATCGGTGACCAGCTCGCGCGCCATCGCCCCGGTGAACATGGTGAGCTTGCCGGTCCGCATGGCGGGGAAGATCATGGCCTGGCTGGAGGTGAACGCCGACGCCGTCCGGCAGCCGCGGCCGCACTGCCCGCAGTAATGGCACGCCGCGCGCCCGTGGATCGATTTCGTGAGCATCGCCATGCGCGACGGGATGCACGGAATGTTCAGCTTCCGGCAGGATTTCTGGATGAGCGTCTCGTGTACGCGCGGCGGGATGGGCGGCAGGAAGTTGCCGTCGGGCGCGGTGCGCAGGCCCTCCTTGGTGCCGGTGACGCCGATGAATCCTTCGGCCTTGTCGTACCACGGCGACATCTCGTCATACGTCACGGGCCACGGATCGCCGAGGCCGTCTTCCGGCTGGAAGTCGTAATCCGAGAAGCGCAGCGAGATGCGGCCGTAGTGGTTGGTGCGGCCGCCGATGACGCGCGAACGGAACCACTGCCATTGGCTGCCGGGCGCCACTGTGTAAGGCTCTCCCGGAAGGGTCCAGTTGCCATCCGGCGCGGCGAAATAGCCGAAGGCCCTCGGCGAACGGCCGAAGTACAGCTCGGCATGCGCGAAGGCGCCGCGATGGTCCACCTGGTAAGGCAGAACGTGCTCTTTGAAATCCTTCGCGGGGTTGAGCATGGGACCGGCTTCGAGCAGCGCCACGTTGAATCCCTGGCCGGTGAGGACCTTGACGGCCGTGCCGCCCCCCGCCCCCGATCCGACGACGACCACGTCGAACACCTGCGGCGTACGCATGATTTGCAGCATTCTGATGTGACTTTACTACAATGCAAAGATGAACTTCACCCGTCGACAGTCCGGGCGCCTGGCCCGCACCACCGGCAGCGGCCGCGGAGGCTTTGGCGGGACTCCTCCACCCGGCACGGCTCCCGCCGCGAATACAGCCGGAAGAGGCGGACGGGGACAGGCCGGCGCCGGCGCGCCAACAGCGGGCGGCGCTGGAGGCCGTGGGCGCGGCGCAACACCGCCCGCATCCGGTCTGCCCGGTCCGGTCAGGCTGGAGACTCGTTGAGCACCCCGGCGCCAACACCGTGCGCCTCGCCATGATTGCCGCCAAAAATGGAGCTATCATGTACACCATCAAACTGGAGGATCGAATCGATGAGACCAACCGCTTTTCGAGATCCGCTGCTGGCCGGCCGCCAACATCCCCTTGAGAGAGAAAGGATCTAGTTATGAATTACGAAAGGTTTCTGAGGCTGAGAAGAATAGCAGGATGGTGTGTTCTGGCCGGAATTCTCGGCTTGGCGCACGTGGTCGCGCAGGCGCAGGTCGCCGGATTGGCGCAGCCCGCCGGGCGAGGCGGAGGTGGAGGTTCGAGTCTGCGCGGTCCGGCGGAGAGAGAGATGATCTATGTCACGCTTCCCGGTACGCTGGAGGGGTCTTGGGACCAAAACGGGAGCGGAATTGTGGTTCTCGACGCCAAGAACCACTACAATTTCGTGAAGCGGATCCAGACCTGGGATGTTCCGGCCAGCAGGAATCCCGAGCAAGTCGCCGGAGTTACCGCGAGCCCGGTAACCCAGATGATTTATGTCGCAACCCGCGGCCGGCTGGGCGCCTGGGATCTGACTACGGAGAAGAAGGTATGGGAGAACGCCTACGATGGCCAATGCTGCGAGCGGCCGCAGATCTCGCCCGACGGCTCGTTCATGTATGTTGGGTCGGATCTCAAGGATTTCTGGTACGTCGTGAACCCGAAAACCGGCGAGCTCATCACCAAAGTCCAATCGCCCCTCAGCCCTGCCGCACACAACCTGAATCTCAGCCTGGACGGCAAGGTCGCGTTCATGTCCCCCAATGGCAAGGTCATGGGCGTTGCCGATACCACCACGCACAAGCTCATGAAGACGATCGCCTTCCCCGACAACATCCGGGTGTTCGTCGTAAGTCACGATGCCGCGCGGATCTATTCGAACACCAATAACCTGCTTGGCTTTGTCATCGCGGACGTAAAGAGCGGCCAAATCGTCCAGAAGGTGGAAGTACAGGGTTTCGGCTGGCCCGAGAAGTGGAACGTAACGCCCCGCCCGCGCATTCCGCACGGCTGTCCGAGTCACGGAATTGCTTTGACGCCCGATGAGAAGGAGCTCTGGCTGGTCGACGGCATCAACAACTACATCCACATTTTCGACAACACGCAGGCGCCACCGAAGCAGGTGGACAGCATCAAGACCACGGCCGGCCCTTACTGGATCACGGTCGGCCTGGATGGAAAGCTCGCCTATGTTTCGTCCGGAGACATCATCGACATGCGGACGCGGAAGATCGTCGGGCAGATGAAGGATGAATACGGCCGGACGATGTATAGTGAGAAGCTCCTGGACATGGTCTTTACGAATGGGAAACTGACGCGCGTGGCCAATCAGTTCGGCAACGGTCTTGGCAGTGCGGCCTCGCCCGGCGCGCCGGCGGCCAATCGAAAAAATTGAGGATGGCCCAACCTGGTATGCGGTACGCCCATCCGTCTGCACTCGCGCCCGGCGCCCGGTTCCTCATTGTGGCGGCCATCCTTTCCACGGGCTCCGCTCTTTCGCAGAAGGATGAACCGGACGCGCCGCCTCGCCAAGACCGGGCGGATAAGGCGGCGTTTGAGGCTGTCTGCGGGGCTTGTCACCCGGCCAGCCTGGCGGACGGCCTCCGCTCGGAATCCGAGTGGGGGGAGACGGTCGAGCAGATGGTGAAGGCCGGCGCGAAGGGTACCGGCGAGCAGTTTGAGCGGGTCATGCGCTTCCTGCTGCGCACCTTAACGAAGGTCAACGTGAATACGGCAACCGCTTCGGAAATCGCACCGGTCCTCGACATAAGCGGCGCCGCGGCGCGAGCGCTGGTCAAGCGTCGCACCGAGAAGGGCAACTTCAAAACACTGGAAGACCTGAAACGGGTCCCTGGAGTGGACGCGACGAAACTCGAAGCGCGCCAAGATCGTGTCGCCTTCTAAGGCGGCCAGATCGCGGGCGTCCCCGGACAGCCGGCCGATGCGTCTCCAAACCGGCGGCCGCCTCCCGCAATTGCAGAGGAGATCCGCGACAAAGTCCGATACACTCAAATTATGGAGGGGCAGCGGACAGTTTCACGGAACCGCACGGGGCGAAGCCCGACGCGCTGGAGTTCCTGGAAGCCACGCCGCTCCATTCCGCGGCCGCGCGCGGCAGCCGCGAGATGGTGGAGAAACTGCTTGCGGCCGGAGCCGACCGGCATCGTAAGACGAAGGATGGGAAGACCGCGGCCGAGCTCGCGAGGCAGTCCGGCCACGCGGAGATTGCCGGGATGTTGTCGAAGTAGGGGCGGGCGAGATAGGCGAAAGCGCCTGCCATGACAGGCCAGGAGGCCTGTCCCACTCTCGTCCTCGTAATATGAAGGGGTGGCCTACGTGTTCATCGCCGGCGCGAGCGGATTCATGGGGCAGCGGCTTTCGGCGGAGCTGGTCCAGCGCGGCCACAGGGTGCGGGGGCTCGTTCGGCGCGGCTCGGAGAAGCGCCTGGCGCCGGGGTGCGAGGGCATCACGGGCGACCCGCTGGACGCCTCCACCTATCGCCATTCGATTGGCGGCGCCGACACGTTTGTTCACCTGGTCGGGGTAGCCCATCCCAGCCCCGCCAAGGCCGCGCAGTTCCGCAGCATCGATCTGGCTTCGGCCAAAGAGTCCGTTTCCGCCGCGCGCTCGGCTGGGATCGGGCATTTCGTTTACGTCAGCGTGGCACAGCCCGCGCCGGTGATGCGCCCATACATCGCGGCGCGCGCGGAGGCCGAAGAGGCGATCCGCGCATCGGGTCTAAACGCGACGATCCTGCGGCCCTGGTACGTGCTCGGTCCGGGCCGCCGCTGGCCCGTGCTGCTGCTGCCCGCCTACTGGATTTTCGGCGCACTGCCGGGCACCCGCAAGGCGGCGCAGCGCCTGGGGCTGGTTACGCTTCCGCAAATGATCGGGACACTCACGGGCGCGGTGGAGCATCCGGCCTCGGGCGTGCGGGTTTTCGAAGTGCCCCAGATTCGCCTTAATCGACTTTGATCCCGCCTCAATCGACTCCGATGAGGTCCAGCAACTGGTCTTCGCCAATCACCGGGATTCCGATCTCCCGCGCCTTGGAGAGTTTGGAGCCCGCGTCTTCGCCGGCCACCACGTAGTTGGTCTTCTGGCTCACCGAACCGCTCACCTTGCCGCCGGCGGTTTCGATGAGCCGCCGGGCGTCGTCGCGCGCCAGGTTGGGGAGCGTCCCGGTCAATACGAAGGTCAGACCCTTCAACCGTCCGCCCTTGGGCCGCTTCGATACATAGGTGAACTGGAGACCGGCCTCGCGCAGGCGCTCCACCAGCTCGCGGTTGCGCGGCTCGCGAAAGAACCGGAAGACGCTTTCGGCCACCTTGGGCCCGACCTCTTCCGCCCGCTGCAACTCTTCGAGGCCGGCCGCGGCTATCGAATCCATGCTGCCGAACGCCTCCGCCAGAAACACCGCGGTGCGCTCGCCGACGAAACGGATGCCGAGCGCGGTGAGCACGCGCGGCAGCGGATTCTTCCTGGAGTTGCCAATATTGCGCACAATGTTGCCCGCCGACTTCCTTCCCATGCGCTCCAGCGCCATGAGACTGTCAACCGTGAGGCTGTAGAGGTCCGCCACGCTGTTGACCATTCCGCGGTCGACCAGTTGATCGGCGAGCGCTTCACCAGCTCCGTCGATGTTCATGACGCCGCGCGAGGCGAAGTGCAGAATGGATTCCTTGAGCCGCGCCGGGCAGTTGGTGTTGATGCAGCGGCTGGCAGCCTCACCCTCCTCTCTAACCACCGTGCCGCCGCAAACCGGACAGTGGGACGGCATGCGGAACTTTTTGCGGTACGAGCCCTGCGAATGGACGCGCACGACCTTGGGGATGACGTCGCCGGAACGCTCGATCACCACCGCGTCGCCGATCTCCAGGCCCAGCCGCGCGATCTCGTCCTCATTGTGCAGCGTGGCGCGCGCGACGGTCACGCCGCCCACTTCGACGGGTTTGAGGTGCGCCACGGGGGTCAACGCCCCGGTGCGGCCCACCTGCACTTCGATGCTCTCGACGGTGGTGACCGCCTGCCGCGCGGGGTACTTGTAGGCGATGGCCCAGCGGGGCGCCTTGGCGGTGAAGCCGAGCCGCTGCTGCTGCTCCACGGAATCGACCTTCACCACCACGCCGTCGATTTCGTACGGCAGCGTCTCGCGCCGCGCCTCCCACCCGGCGCAGAACTCGAGCACCTCTTCCACACTCTCGCAGAGCTTGCGATAGGGGTTCACTTTGAATCCCATGTGGGCGAGCTCTTCGAGCGATTGCCAATGGCTCTCGACCGCGGGACGGCCGCCGGCGAGCAGGAAGTAAGTGTAGTAGTCCAGGCGCCGCGACGCCGTGATCTGGGGCTCCAGCACGCGCAGCGAACCGGCCGCGGCGTTGCGCGGATTGGCGAAGCGCGAAAGGCCGCGCTCGTCGCGCTCGGCGTTCAAGCGCTCGAACGCGCGGCGGTTCATGACCGTCTCGCCGCGCACTTCGAAGGCGTCGAATTTGGTCTTCACGCGCAGCGGAAGCGAACGGATGGTGCGGGCATTCTCAGTGACATCTTCGCCCACCAGCCCATCGCCGCGCGTAACGGCCTGCACGAACCGGCCGTCGCGATAATGGGCCGCCATGGAGAGACCATCCATTTTCAGCTCGGTGACGTAGCGGTAAGACTCGCCGCCCAGCAGGTCGCGCACGCGGCGATCGAAAGCGCGCAGCTCGGCCTCGTTGAGCGCGTTGTCCAGGCTGAGCATCTGGCCGCTGTGGGGGACTTTGATGAAACCGTCGCGCGGCTTTCCGCCCACGCGCTGCGTGGGCGAATCGGACGCCGCAAACTCCGGATGCTGTGCCTCCAGGTCCTGGAGCTGGCGCATGAGCCCGTCGTATTCGGCATCGCCGATCTCCGGCTGGTCCAGAACGTAGTACAGGTGCTCATGACGGCGGAGCTCTTCGCGAAGGGATTGGATTTCGCCCGCGGGATCTTTCATCGGCCTCTCCACTATAATTTAACGAGGAACCCGGAGAACAGCCAATCACAGCCTACAAGAATACCGTCCTGATCTACAATCCCCGCGCGGGCAGATTCGGACGGAAGGGAAACTCGCTCATCGAGCGGACGACGCAAATCCTGACCAAGCATGGCCACAACGTAAGCGTGGCCCCGACCACGGGGCCGGGCACGGCGGGGGCCATCGCGCGCGCGTCCATCGGCCGGGGCGTCGACCTGGTGTTAGCCGCCGGAGGCGACGGCACCATCAACGAAGTGGCGGAAGGCATGGTGCATTCGGATGTGCCGCTGGCTATTCTGCCCGGGGGCACGGCCAACGTGCTGGCCGCGGAGTTGAGACTCGGGCCGAGCATGGAGCGCGTGGTGGAGCGGCTTCCGGAGTTCCGGCCGCACCGGATTTCGGTGGGGCACCTCACTTGCGACGGGGGGCGCGTTTCGCGCCATTTTCTGCTGATGGCCGGGATCGGCCTGGACGCGCAGATCGTTTACAACGTGAACGCCGCGCTCAAGGCCCGATCGGGCAAGCTGGCCTACTGGGTGGCGGGCGCCAGCCTGCTGGGACGCCGCCTGCCGCAACTTCGGGCGGAGATCCACGGACGGAAGCTCCCCTGTTCCTTTGCGCTGGTGAGTAAGGTCCGGAACTACGGGGGCGATTTCGAGATCGCGCGCAACGTGACCCTGCTGGACGACGAGTTCGAGGTGGTGCTGTTCGAGGGGGGCGCGGCGCTCCAGTATGTCAAGTACGTTGCGGGGATGGCGTTCAACCGCTTGAGCGGGATGAAGGGCATCACGATTCTCAGGGCGCGGCGCGTTGTCGTATCGAACGTCGAAGCCGGCCGCGCCCACGCGCAAATCGACGGCGAGTTCGCGGGGCACTTGCCCGCGGAGGTGCGGATCGTGCCGCGGGCGCTGACGCTGCTGGCGCCGGCGGAGTACGGGGCCGCTGCGTCGGGGCGGCCCTGAGGATGCGGACACGACTGAGCTTGAAACGGCGGCCAGTGTTACACTCTAGCGAGACGAACAAAGAAGACCTTGCCTGGGGCGATCAGGGTGGAAAGCTCGTTGAAAGATCCGTCCCCATTCGTCGCTGACAAATCGACGGTACCCACATTCTCGCCGCCCAACACCAATTCATTGTCTGATTGGGGCTTTCCGCCGAGCTTTACGGTCATTACATGAGTCGTAATGTCCCACCGCAGAGTTCTTTTGTTTCCAAACTTGATCACCAAAACTATGGCTTTTTGGAGGTCGATATGGTTGCCGTTATCATCCTCATAAAACACCGCCTTAACGTTCGTGATCGTATCCCCACCCGGTAATCCCAATCCTCTGTGGCTGACGAGAATCCCCGGGGCCTTGCCTCTCTTTCCTCCGCTGTCCTTGACAACGACATCGGAGTCGAGATCCGTTTTTATCTTTACCTTCTTGCGACTCTTGGCAGCTAAAGCCATGCCCGCCATGGGCAGCAACGTGAACAGCAGCGGCATCATTTGGTCCATGTTTTTCTCCTCTCATTATTTGGCGGAAATTGTCCCTAAGAGGGGCCGTGAAAGTTTTTGGATGTCGGGGCGCGACAAGTATTGCTGGAAGGCGCTGTCCTTCCACAGACGACGAAGGTCGTCGAGCGCCTCGCGGGCGGGCGTAACAGCCTGGGGGTCCAGGCGAGCCTTCAGAGCGAGCGCCCGCCAGCGGGATTCCGGGCGAGCGGCGAGTTCCGGTTCGAGTTCGTGCAGGAGTTGCCCGGCGCCCGCGGCGCCGGTATCGAATCGTGCCTGGGCCAATGTCAGGCGCGCGCTAAGAAGCGCGGCCACATTGCCTTGAGACTCGATGGCTCGCATGGACTCCGCGCAATTCCGAAGCCCTTCGCGCTTGTTTCCCAGGGCAATTTGAGCCTGCCCCAGGGATCCCTGCAATCTGGCCTTAAGGGGCAGATCCTGTCCGGCGGCGGCGAGAGCACCACGAGATAATACCGCAGCATCGGAGTAGCGGCCTTCGCTGAGCGCCATCTCGGCCCGGACGCGCATGAGATCGAGGCGAAGCGAAGGGAATGGGGCGGCCTCCGGATCGGCGGCGTCGAACATTTGGCGAGCATCCCCGTACCTCCCGAGCACCCCAAGAATGCCGCCAACGAGAAGACGCGCAGCGCACTTACCGCGCGGGTCGGCGCTGAAGCCCAGATCTTTCTGAAAATGGTTCAGCGCCTCGGGATAGTTCTCAAGGGCGGATTGCAGGGAACCGAGCGATTCGTGGGCCAAAGCCAGAGAATCGCGGTCCCCCGCTTTTTCCGCAGCTTCCAGAGACCGTTGAAACGAATCCCGAGCGCCTTCGAGATCTCCCTGGTTGCGCTGCGCGCGGCCCAGCAGGACCAGGCACTGCGAGGATTCCTGCGCGAACCCATTTGGCTGGTAAAAGGCGAGTGCCTCCCGAGCCTCGCGGGCGGTTTCTTCGGAGCGGCCGAGCCGTGCGTGGAGCGACGCCAGGGAAAGGAGACTCTGAGCCACCCTGCGGGATGCGTTGGCCCGCCGCGCCAAGGCGAGAGCTTCGCGGTACTGGTTTTCAGCCCCCTGGAGATCGCCTTTGCCTCGATAGGCGTGGCCCAACTGGATGATGCCGCCGATGGCGAAGGATTCCATCTGGTTAGCTCGGGCGGTATCGATCGCCTCGCGCGCGTACTGTTCGGCGCGCGGGGCATCTCCCGATTGATAGTAGTGGTTGGCGAACTGGAGTTTGGCGCGGATCTCCTGGTGAGTATTGCCGGCAAGGCGTGCGTTCTCGAGGGCCTTTCGGAGAAACCCCGCGGCCTGGTCGAAGCGACTACGACGATCGGCGGCTACGCCTCGTTGAAAGGCTACCTCGGTCAGTCCCTCCAGATTACTGGTTAGCTGATAGAGTTGGTCCGCCTGCTGAAAGGTGGTCTCGGAGTGCGGCGCGTCGGAGCGACGGTCGTAGAGGACTGCAAGACTCAACCACGCCGCGGGATTGTGCGAAGGTCCTTCCGCAGCGCGTCGATAGCATTCGATCGCCTTGTCGGGTTGCGAGGCACTCTGGTAAGCCCGGCCTAGGTCCAGATCGATGTCGCTTTCCTGAGCAGCGAACTGATGCATCTGCTCGTACTTCTCGACCGCCGCGGCGAATTCCCTGGTAACGGTTCGATGCACGGCTTCCAGTTGGAGGCGGTCCAGTCTGGAAAGCCCCGAGATGTCTTCGCCCAGTGCAAGCAGCATCGCCTCTCTGGCCTTGTCCGACATTTCCAGTTCCACCCACGCCTCCGCTAGCCGCGCGTGCGCCAGTCCGAAATGAGGCGCCACGCGCACAGCCTCGCCCAACGCCCTGGTGGCGGCGAAATACGCGCCCGCGTGGATGTCGTCGACGCCTTTGCGGTAGAGCATCGCGGCTTCGGGCGACGGCTGATTTCGAGTCTGCCTCCAGGTGCGCCACGCCACCCATCCGGCGATCACGGCCAGCAGCGCCACTGCCGCCGCGAACCACCTCCGCCGTGTCATGATCGGCAGCGACACCGTCACCGACGCCGCTTCCCCCCTCAGGGCCGCGACGAATTCCGACGTCCGCGAGAAGCGACGTGCGGGCTCGGGGTCGAGCGCGCGGAGGATCGCCCGCTCCCAGTTCGGATCTATGTCCGGAACCAACGACCGGAGCGAAGGCACCGGCACCTTCGACCGCAGAATCGCTCCCGCCAGAGGTGTGTCCGATTTGAACGGCAGGACGCCCGTGACCATGCGATAGGCCGCCATACCCAGCGCGTAGATGTCGGACTGGGCGGACGCCGGCTGGCCGGTCAGCAACTCGGGCGCCATGTAATCGAGCGTCCCCACCACGGTCCCCGACAGCGTGGCGGTGGTTTCGCCCGAAGGAGCGAAACTGCGCGCCAGGCCGAAATCGGTGACCACCAGTCGCAGCCCTTCCCCTGCCGGGACCAGCATCACGTTCGACGGCTTGAAGTCGCGATGGACGATGCCGGCGCGGTGCGCCGCTTCCAACGCGTCCGCCATTTGATGGAGCAATGGCAGAGCGTTCTCGCAGGCCAGACGACCCTCGCGCTCGAGCTTGGCCGACAAGGTCTCCCCGGGCAGGAGTTCCATCGTGAGGAAGAACGTCGTGTCCGCCGGCGAACCGTCGGCCGGATGCCGCGCGAGGTCGAATACGCGGCAGACGTTGGGGTGCGAGATCTTGCGCGAAAGCTGGATCTCCTGCTTGAAGCGGGCGATCATGCGCGCGTCGGCGGCAATCTCGGGGAGCAAAGTCTTGAGCGCCACGCGCTCCTTCAAGTCCTGGTCCTCGGCTTCGTAAACCTCGCCCATCCCGCCGCGGCTCAGGAACCGGACGATGCGGTAACGGCCCGAAACGAGCTGTCCTTCGGCAAAGACCGTTTGGGCGGCATCGGCCCCCAGCGGCACGCGGTCGAGGAAGCCGCTGCGCGAATACTCCTGCAACATGCGGCGAACCTCCGAGTGCATCTCCAGGTCGCCACCGCATTCCCCGCGGAGAAACTCCTCCACCTGGGTCTGGGGTTGCTCCAGGGCGGAGTGGAAGATCGCAGTCACCCGATGCCAGCGTTCCGCGGTCATCTCGGGCTCCTGCCGAATTGCGCGTGAAGCCAGGCACGCGCGGCGCTCCAATCGCGCTTGACAGTGCGCACCGATACCCCCAGCACGGCGGCGGCTTCCTCCTCCGTGAGGCCGCCGAAATACATCATTTCGACCAGGCGCGCCCGGCGCCCATCCCATTCCGCCAGTTTCGTGAGGGCTTCATCCAGGAAGAGCAATTGGTCGATCCGCGGGCTGTCCCAGGCCATGAAATCGTTCAGGTCCACCCTCTGTTTTCCGGCCGGACGTTTGGCGGCGGCACGCTGGCGGGCATGATCCACCAGGATCCGGCGCATGACGACGGAGGCGGCGGCGAAAAAGTGGGCGCGGCCGTGCCAGTCCACGGCATGGTCCTGCATGAGCCGGATATACGCTTCGTGGACCAAGGCTGTGGGCTGAAGGGTGTGGTCGGGGCGTTCCTTCCGCATGTAGTGCTGGGCGATGGCGTGAAAATCGCGATAGACCAGATCGATGAGATGCCCCTCGGCGTTCCGATCGCCGTGCTTCATCGCCGCGAGCAAACGCGTAATTTCCCCGTCGGAAGGCGCCACAGCCACTCCTGGTTGGGTCAATTGTACCGCAACTTACAACGGCGCGAGACGATAATATGACCCTCAATACCTGATTTGCCGTTTGGATAACGGGCGTGCCGGCGATCCACTTACTGTCGGCCGCAGCGCGCGGCTGACGGGTGCGCCAACTCGCTCACTCGTACTTCAGCCCGTATCCGACCGTGAACAGCGGGGGCGTCTGCGCCACCGCGCGCGGCCAGGAGTAGGAGAGCTTGCCGCTCGGCCGGTAATCTCCGAAGAGCACGTCGGCGACGCCCTGGCCTTCGGTGCCCGGCAGCCAGGCCGCGAGGACTGCGTCCGCTCGATCGAGAAGCTCGCCGAGAATCATGGGCCGCCCGGAGATCAGGATCACCACCACCGGAATCCCCGCGCTCTTCATGTTGCGGAACGCGTCGAGATCCTCTTGCGCCAGCGTGAGGTCGGGGCGGTCGCCATTCATTTCGGCGTAGGGACGCTCGCCGATCACCAGCACGCCGGCGCTCGAGCCCGCAGTCCCGCTGCCATCCTTTGAGAAAGTCACTTGGGCGCCCTTGGCCACCGTGTTCCGGATAGCGGACAGGATAGTGGTCCCCCCCGTGGTGACGGCTCCGGCGGCTCCCTGCCACGCGATGGTCCATCCGCCGCACTGGTTGCCAATATCGTCCGCACTCTTGCCGCCGACGTGGATGCGCGCCGCACTCTTCGAGATCGGCAGCGCCTTGCGCTCGTTCTTGAGCAGCACCAGCGACTCGCGAACCGCCTGCCGCGCGACCTGCCGGTGCTCGGGCGAGCCGAAGGTCTTCTGCACGCTGCGGTCGGCGAGCTGCGAGCGGTTTTTGTCCATCAGCCCGAGGGCGAACTTCACGCGGAGGATGCGGGTGACCGCGTCATCGATGCGCGACATCGGCACTTTGCCCTCTTCGACCAGAGCCTTCAGGTTCGCAAGGTACTCGCGGTAGCGGGTCGGCACCATCGCCATGTCCATGCCGGCGTTGATGGAGATGGCGATGGCTTCCTTGTAATCGCGGGTGATCTGGTCGATGGCGTTGTAGTCGGAGATCAGGAAGCCTTCGAAGCCGAGTTCCTGCTTGAGGATCTCGGTGAGCAGGCGCTTGCTGGCCGAGCACTTCACGCCATTCCAACTGTTGTAGGAGGGCATGATGGTGCCGACGCCCTGCTTGATGGCGGCGACGTAGCCGGGCAGGTGGACTCTGCGCAGCGTGGCTTCGTCCACGCGTGTGTCGCCTTGATCCAGGCCCTTGCCGTTGCGCGTGGAGCCGAAGGTGGTGCCGCCATCGCCGATGAAGTGCTTGGCGCAGGCGAGGACGGAGAGAGGGTTCGCCAGGTCGGCGCCCTGCAGTCCGCGGACCGCCGCTTCGCCCAGTTCGGCGACGATCTTCGGATCTTCGGAGAAGCCCTCGTAGGTCCTGCCCCAGCGGATATCCTGCGGCACGGTCACGCAGGGGGCGAAGGTCCATTGGATTCCGGTGGCGCGGACCTCTTCCGCGGTGATGCGCCCGGCCTTTTCGACGAGGGCGGGATTGCGCGTGCAGCCGAGCCCGATGTTGTGCGGGAAGATGACGGCTCCGAGCACGTTGTTGTGGCCGTGCAGCGCATCGATACCGTACAGGATGGGGATCTGGAGGCGGGTTTTCCGGGAGTGGTCCTGGATGCGGTCGTAGAGATCGGTCCAGGCTTTGAGGCCGTTGCCTTCCTTGGGATCCGAGTTGCCGCCGCTCAGCACAGAACCGATGAACAGGTTCTCGAGATCGGCGGGATCTTTCAAGGCATCCTGCTCGGGTTGGGTCATCTGCCCGATCTTTTCTTCCAGGGTCATGCGGGACAGCAGCGGTTTGACCTGCGGGTCGTAGGAGGAAAGCGCCTTCGGCGCGGACGCGGCAAAAGCCAGGAGAAAGCCACCCAGGGCGGCGATAGCGACTGCTGCGGACAACCGGACTTTTTTCATCAACCAGCTCCTTTTGGGCAACGCTGCGGGAGGCGCTACCGATAGGGTTGTAGCATGTTTCGCGGCCCGCCCCAAGCGGAGTGTCCACGAACAACAGACGCCTGCGCTACAATGGCCCTTCGTCATGCAAGTACTCCAGGCGGGACAACATAAGCTGATATACCTGGAACTTCAGCCGGAGGTCATCACCAATATCGCCAGGCAGGCGGGGTTCGAGACGCGGACTAAAGACAGCCAGCGGGTCATCCAGCTCGACATCAGCACGCCCGGACGCGAGGGGCCCCTGCTGCTGTTCGATGCGGCCGATCCGGCCAACCTGGGGTGGTTCTCGCGGTGCCAGTTCTATGTGGACGGACGGTCGGGCGCGGTGATGCAGACTCCCTTGATCCTGGCCAACAAGCGCGATCGGAGCGGCAAGCCCCACCGCAATTCCGTCCGGCTGAGCATTTCGAAAGAACTGCCCGCCAGTTTCCGGCTGCCGGGCAGACAGGCGCTCACGGAACAGGTGTTTTACGCACTCTTCTCCACCTTTTTGAGCGCCCTCACCAAGACGGGGGTGGCCGTGTGCGGCATCGGCGTGGTACAGCCGCTGGCCGGCCGCACGGAAAGCATCGGCTCCCGCAACTGAGAGTGTGCGGCGCCTTACAGGTTGCGGAAATGTAACTGTAACGAGTCGGGCTCGTACTGAGTCGATAGCACTAGACCTGGGGCTGAGGTACGGTTTCGGGGGGAACGGTCTTCAGTCTCAGGTCGGTATCGCCGGCTCTCCGGAGCCGGCCTTTTTTTTGAAGAACGTTTAGCCATTTAGCCACACTTCAAGAATTAAGAAAGACGTTTAGCCACAAATGAACACGAATGAACACAAATCGGAAACAACTCAAGCTCTCGCCGGCGTTTGACCTAATGGTCTCCGCGCCTGGGCGCCAGAACCTGCGTCCCTGGGCATCCATGCGCTGTGTTCATTTGTGTTTTGTGTTCATTTGTGGCTAAACGGTTCTCGCGCTTGCTTTCGCGCGTTCCACCACGGATTCCACCTCGGCGCGGTAGGCGCGCAGCAGCTCGGGTGTGGTGGCTTCGAAACGCATCACCAGCACGGGCTGGGTGTTGGACGCGCGGACCAGGCCCCATCCGTGGTCAAAGAGCACGCGGACCCCATCGACATCCACGATCTTGTGCCGGGCGCGCAGTTCGGCGCTCGCCTGCCGCACCACTTCGAACTTCAATTCGTCCGGACAATCGATGCGGATCTCGGGCGTGGTGACGGTGTGCGGCAGGTCGGCTAGCTGGCGGGAGAGCGGCTGGCCGGATTGCGCCACGATCTCCATCAGGCGGCACGCGGCGTAGAGGGCATCGTCGAAACCGTAGTAGCGGTCGGCGAAGAACATGTGTCCGCTCATTTCACCGGCCAGCTCGGCGTGGGTCTCTTTCATCTTTGCCTTAATCAGCGAATGG
>JBGPKH010000093.1:0-19007 GCA_041485845.1 Bryobacteraceae bacterium | reverse complement strand
GTGTTCATTTGTGGCTAATCATTCTTCGCCGCCTGGAGCCCCACAATCGCGATCTCCGCCTCGTCCGCCGCCCGGATCATCTCTTCCCGATCCAGCATCAACGTCCGGCCCGCCTCCACCGCCAGCACGGTGGTCCCCGTCTCGCGCATCACCGGAACCGTGGCCAGCCCCACTACCGGGACATCGAACAGCAGATGCTCCCGCCGCCGCGCTACTTTCACCAGCGCCATCCTCCGGCCGTTCACCAGGCTGGCCGCCCTGCGCAGCATGGCGTCGGTGCCCTCCATGGCCTCCACTGCCACGCACGCCCGCTCGCAAATCGCCACGCTCTGCCCCACATCGAAACCCGCCAAAGCATTCGCCACGCGCCGGCCGTACTCCACGTCGCGCATCTCGTCCTTGTCCGGCTTGCGCTCCGTCATGACGCCCTCCACCGCCATCAGCGGCTTGAGCAGCGATGTCGAATCCCGGAGGTGAATGCCTTCCTCCTCCAGGACCTTGATGACGCCGCCGATCAGCCCGTCGGTATTCTTCCACGGCAGCGACGCCAGCAGCTTGGCCAGCCGCCAGTCGGGCCGGATCGAGGAGAAGATCCGCGCGTGCTTCACCTGGCCGCACATGATGACTTCGCTGATGCCTTCCTGCTTCAGGATGTCGATCAGCTTCCCGAGTTGCCCCAGCGAAATCCAATGGCAGCGCGGCGCGCCAGCCTCCACTTCCGGCGACGCCTCCTCCTGGATCGCGATCACCGTGACCTCGTGCCCCAGCCGCTGCGCGCTCTCCAGCGCCAGCAGCGGGAACCGCCCGTTTCCGGCAATCAGACCGTACCGCATTACTTCACGACGCCGCGCTCCGAGGAGCGGATGAATTCGATCAGCTCGTCCACCTCGGCGCACCCCGGGACTTCCGCGCGGATGCGCTCGATGGCCTGCGACGTGTTGAGCTGCGCGCGGGTCAGCAGCCGCATCGCCGTTTGCAGCGATTCGATGACGGCCTTCGGAAAGCCGCGCCGCTCCAGTCCCACGCTGTTGGCGCCAAACACCGCCAGCCCCGGCTTGTGGCTGGTGAGCGAGTACGGCATCACGTCCTGCTTCACCACGCTGTAAGGCCCGATGAACGCGTGCCGCCCGATGCGGCAGAACTGATGCACGCCGCTGAATGGGCTCACGTCCGCCCAGTCTTCGATAATGACGTGCCCCGCCAGGCCCACGCTGTTGCCCAGGATGACGTGGTCGCCGATGCGCACGTCGTGCGCCACGTGCGTGTAGGTCATCAGCAGGTTGTCGCTGCCGATACTGGTGACCAGCCCCCCGCCCGCCGTGCCGCGGTGAATCGTCACGAACTCGCGAATGCGGTTGCGGTCCCCGATGCGCGTCTCGGCGCGCTCGCCCAGGTACTTCAGATCCTGCGACGCCACCCCCACCGTACTGTAAGGGTAGAAGAGATTGTCCTCGCCGATCCAGGTGGGGCCTTCGAGGTACAGGTTGGCCATCAGGCGGGTGCGCGCCCCGATCTCCACTTCCGCGCCCACGATACAGTAAGGACCAATCTCGGCGCTTTCCGCGATCCGCGCCTTCGCGTCCACAATGGCGGTCGGATGAATCGGCATGGCTAGGCGTTACTGAGCCGCGACCAAAGGGAGCGGTGCTTCATGACGAACCCTACGAGTCGCCCGCCGGCTTCTCTTCCTTATCTGCGAGCTTGCACATGACTTCCGCCTCGGCCACCACCACGCCATCCACCGTCGCCACGCCCGCCATCTTGGCGACGCTGGCCTTGCGCTTGAGCACCTTCATCTCCATGCGCAGCGTGTCGCCCGGGACTACCGGTCTGCGGAACCGGGCATTCTCGATGGCCACCAGCAGGACGAGCTTGCGGTGACGGTCCGGGATGGTCTTCAGCACCAGTACGCCGGCGGTCTGCGCCATGGCCTCCACGATGAGCACGCCCGGCATCACGGGAAAGTCGGGGAAATGGCCTTGAAAAAACGGCTCGTTGTGGGTGACGTTCTTGATCCCGACGATCCGCTCGGCGTCCATCTCCACGATGCGGTCGACCAGCAGGAACGGGTACCGATGAGGCAGAATCGCCCGGATTTCGTTGATGTCCATAATGGCCATGGAAGCGCTATTATCGCACGTGGCGTTACTTTTCCCCAGGTCATCGGTTATACTATGGCGACCTGGTAACCATGCGCTGTCTCTTCTTCCTGCCGATTCTGCTCGCTGCCGCACCCGCGCCGGACGCCGGCCGGGCGCTCCTCGACGCCATTCACAGCGGCGACCTTCGCGCGGTGCGCAGCGCCCTCAAGGCGGGCGTAGACCCGAACGCGCGCGACGAAATGGGCGCCACTGCCCTCATGCACGCAGGCGCGTACGCTTCCGAAGAGTGCATGCGTGCGCTCATCGCCGCTGGCGCCAACGTGAACGCTGCCAGCAACGCCGGATTCACGCCCCTCATGTGGTCCGTTTCCGATCCGGCCAAAGTGCGGCTCCTTCTCAGCCGGCGTGCCGACCCCACGGCCAAAACCAAGGACGGCCACTCCGCCTTGATCCTCGCCCGGCAAAACGGATTCCGCGAGGCCGTCCCGCCGCTGCTCGCGGCTGGAGCCGCCGACGAAGACGGCATGGATACTGTGGGCCGCCCGGTGCTCAAGCTCCCGGCCGACACACTCCTCGAAATGCGCTCCCTCGGTTCCGAGCCGATGCACCTTACGCCGGCATTGACACCGCTGCTCGCTATCTCGTACTCGACTGCCGTGCCGGCGGAACCAGTGCGAGAGATGCTCGATCTGGGCGCCGACCCCAATGCCTTGGGCAGTATCGTCACCCTCAAACTTCCGCCGCTTGCCGCCGCGGCCTACTTTGGCCACCTGAATATCGTCCGCCTCCTGCTGGAGCGCGGAGCCGACCCGAACCTCAAAGGCTCGCGCGGGCTGACACCCCTGATGGCCGCGGCTGCCTCCGAGAACCGCGACCCCGCCGTCGTGCAAGCCCTCCTCGAGAAGAAGGCCGGGATCAATGCCCGCGATGACGAAGGCCGGACCGCCCTCGATTGGGCGCTGCTCCTCGGCGACTCCGCAATCGTCCGTCATCTGCGCCAGGCGGGCGGCCGCGAGATGGCGCCCGCGAGTGCGCCGCCACCCCCGGTCCCCCAGCCGCGCGCCGCCCGCGACGCGATGCAGAAGGCCCTGGCGATCCTCCAGCCTGCCAGTCCCGCGTTCTTCAAGCAGACCGGTTGCATCTCCTGCCATAGCAATTCGCTGCCCTCGATCGCGGCAACTCGTGCGCGGGACAGAGGCGTGGCCGTGGACGCGGACCTGTCGGCCCATCCTTCCAAGGCGGCCATGGCCATGTGGACTCCGCTTCAGGAGAACCTCGCGGTTGGCGCAAGTTCGGTTCCTGGTTTGATCGCCAACGTCTCCTTCGAGTTGACCGCCATGGCGGAGGAAGCCTTTCCCCGCAACTTCGTTACCGACGCGGCGGCTGCCGGCATCGCCCGCCTGCAGCGCGGGAATGGAAGCTGGAATATCGCGGACGTGCGTCAGCCCCTCGGCGGGCGCGAGACCTTGTGGACTGCCCTCGCCGTCCGCAGCCTTCAGGCGTACATGCCGAAAGGCTTGAGCGCCGAGAAGGAGATGCGCATCCGGCGCGCTCGCACCTTCTTTCTCGAAGCTCGCCCCGGGGATACGCAGGGTGCGGCCTTCGTGCTGCTGGGCCTTCGTTGGACGGGCGCTCCCGCGGCGTCCATCGCGACCCAGCGGGAACGCGTCCGCGGCCTCCAGCGCGAGGATGGCGGCTGGGGACAACTCCCCGCCATGCCCAGCGATGCCTATGCCACCGGTCAGGCCCTTTATGCCTTGCAGACAGGCGGAGCCATGCCGCCCTCCGATGCGGCATACCAGCGTGGCGTTCAGTTCCTGCTGCGCACCCAGTTGCCGGACGGCAGTTGGTTCGTGCGCTCCCGCGGGCTGGCATTCCAGCCGTATACCGAAACGGGCTTCCCGCACGGTAAGAACCAGTTCATCTCGTCGGCCGCTACTTCATGGGCCGTCATCGCCTTGAGCGCCGCACTCGTCCAGCCCAAACAGGTGGCCCTCAGGTAGCCGCCAACCCCTAATCCCCAATCCCCAACCCCAAATCCCCCCAATCCCCAACCCCTAATCCCCAACCCCTAGTCCCCAACCCACTCGCGCTTTGGCGAGCCTGCCCCCGGATGGTACGCCCGCTCCAGGTGCCCCTTGATCTCGCTCAGCTCAAACCACGCCGGCTTGAACTCCTGCTTCGAGTAGAGCGGGGCCTGGTCGAAGAAGTGCGGCGACTTGGGGTCCGCGCTCTGGCCGAACACCAGCAGTGATCGCGCTTGCGGCTTCTTGCCGAATTCCACCACCGAAACGTAAGTGTCCCCCACCGTGCCGTACCAGCGCTTCTGCCCCGCCACTGCACGCGCGCCGAACGTGAGGATCGTCCCCGTGAAGGTCGGCGCTCCCGCCACCGGCACGCTCGGTTTCTCGTCGCTGAACGGCTCTTCGGTCCCGCTGGTGTGCACCCGTTGCAGCCGGTTGACCTCGCCCCACGGCACGCGCCACGTCCCGTGAACCCCTTCCAGTCCCGACTTCGCCTGCTCCAGCGCCGTCACCAGCAGATACGGATTCCCGGCATCGCTCCGCCGCAGTTCGATCGCCCGCATCTCCATGCGGACGAAAAGCGTGGTGGCCAACGAGTCGTGGCGCCCCACCTGGTCCCATCCCTTCAACACCCCAACCACCTCCGCCAGCCGCCCGGCGCGCGCCCGATCCGCCTGCTCCAGCTTTCCGTAGACCGACAGCAACTCGGGGATTCGCGTCGCCGCCAGCCCGACCTTCGAATCCAGCCCCAGCCGCGTCCACTGCGCGAACGTGAATTTCCCCGTTCCGCTCAGAATCGCGCGCGCGCGCTGCGACCGCGGAGTATCCGGCTCCGGCGCCAGGTATGCCGGATACTTCTCCTTCACCGGATTGTCGTCGCCATCCGTCGTCAGGAACGGCGTGGAGTTGCAGTTCTGCACGTAGCCGCTCGTCGGATTCAGCACCTGCGGCAGATCCGCCAGGCTGTGCAGTCCCTGCCATTCCGTCTCCGGATTGCTGCCGTCCAGCGGCTTCAGCCAATCGAATTTCGCGGATCGCCGCGGAACGCCGTTGCCGTGGAGATAGTAAATGTTGCCCGCGCGGTCCGCATAGATCGTGTTCGATCCGGTCAGCGTCACCTTGGCCAGCGCCGCTTGAAACTCGCGCAGATTGCGCGCCTTCGCCATGGCCCAGCGCTGCGCCATCACGCCGCCTCCTGCCGCCACGGCGCGCACCGCCAGCCCTTCCGTCACACCGCTCGCGGCTGCCCTCATCCCTAGCACCGGCCCGTGATGCGTCTTGCGGAACCGGAACGTTTGGATCTCCACGCCCTTGTCCGTCTTGACGCGAATCTCGTCGCTCCACTCGATCGCTCTCCGGTGCCCCGTTCCATACCGGTAGGAGAGCGGGTCGTTCGGATTGTCGAAGGCCTCCACATAGACATCGGCGGTTGGCGCGTAGTTGTTGGTGTGGCTCCAGCCCAGGTTGCGATTGTGGCCGGAACGAATATAGGGTGTGCCCAGGATCGCGAAGCCCGACACGTCCAGCCCCTCGCCGCTGTGTAGGTGGGCCTCATACCGCTGTCCTCCGCCGAAGAAGCCCACGTGCGGATTGATCAGCAGCATCGCATGCCCGGTCGTCGTGCGGCGGGGCGAGACGGCCCACATGTTGGAGCCCTCTTCCGGGTCCAGCGCCCCCGTTTCCACCGGACCCGCCAGACCCGGGAAGGCCCTCTGCCGCTCCGCCGCCGTGATCGTAGTCCCCGCCGGTCCGCGGCGCTCCTCCGCCAGGATGAACCAAGGCTCGAACCGGGTGATCAGCCGCGGTTTGACCTCTGGATGCTTTTCGAGATAGTAATTCAAGCCGCCGGCAAAGGCGTCGCACAGCGCGCGATGCTGCGGCGTGGCCCGCTCGTAGTCCTCCTTGGCGCGCTTTTCGCTCTCATAAGCGCGGACCAGGACGTCGCCGGCCAGCCCGCGAGCCCCATCCAGCTCGGCAGACCGCCCGATCATCCGGATGAAATCCGTTTCCAACTGCCAGAAGTTGTCCTCCGCTTGCGCATACATGAGCCCGAAGACCACGCCGGCGTCCGTCTTGCCGTAGATATGCGGCACGCCGTAGGTATCGCGATAGATCGTGACCGACCGCGCCAGTTCCCGGGGAGCGGTGGCCGTCCCGGCCGGGAACACCGGCCCTGCGGCGAGGGCTGCCAGCAAGAAGAAGCGGAACATAGGTTCAATTAGATCACCCATTCACCCTGATATCCACCCCGCGGCTCAGTGACCTCAGTGACAGGTCCCGCGCTATCGGCCAAGCGTTTCGGAAGCCACGACCGTGAGGGAGAGCGGTCGCCGGAACCGGCTCCAGATCGGTTAAGCACGCAACCGGCGCCGGCCACGCAGGGCCCGCATTTCCGCGGATTGCCTCGGCCCCTGTCCTGTGGAGCATCATAGTAGTCGATGAACTATGAGCGAGAACTCGAATTTGCCCGGCATGCCGCCGCGGCGGCAGGTGAGAACGCCAAGCGCATTCGCGCAGCCGGCATTTCCGCCGAGACCAAACCGGATGCGTCACCCGTGACCATCGCCGACAAGGAAAACGAGCGCCTCATCGGCGAGGCCATCGAGCGCGAGTTCCCCGGCGACGGCATCCTCGGGGAAGAAGGCGCCGCCAAGACCGGCTCCAGCGGCCGCCGTTGGATTATCGATCCCATCGATGGCACGCGTGACTTCGTGCGAGGCAACCGATTCTGGTGCGTCCTGCTGGCGCTCGAAGAAGCCGGCGAGTCGCTCGCCGGCGTGGCGCATTTTCCCCTGCTCGACGAGACCTATTGGGCGGCGCGCGGCAACGGATCGTATTTGAATGGGGAGCGCCTGTACGCGTCGTCCATCCAGTCCATCGACGCCTGTGTATTCAGTCCCAACGGTCTGCACCTCGCCGCGGCCCGCCCGCACCTGCCGCGAGTCACGGAGCTCATGCAGCGTACGTGGGCCGTTCGTTCCTACGGAGGCGCGCTGGACGCCTGCCTGGTGGCGGCCGGCAAGGTGGAGATCTGGTTCGAGCCCAAAGTCGAGGTCTGGGACCTCGCCGCGCTGAAGCTGATCATCGAAGAATCGGGCGGCGCGTTCTTCGCCCTCGACGGTTCACGGCGTATCGACCGGGGCACCGCGATCGGGTGCGCTCCCGGCGTCGCGACTCACGTGCGCAAAGCCTTCGGGCTCCCCGAGGGCCGTCCCGCCGGGGGATGGAAGTGACTATGGAACCTCCCGCGGATATGTCGCGGCGCTTCGCGGAGGACGCGACGGGTCTGTCGCGGCCTGCCCTGGAGGCCTGGGCGCTGGAAGGGGTGCGTTCCGGCAAGCTCTCCACGGCGCACGCCCGTCCTGAAGGCGCACGGCATTCAGAGCCTCTATGACCATCGAGGACGTCCGGCGCGACAGCCATACGGCTCTCGCCTTCCATAACAGATTACCTGACCAACGGCGGGCGCATCGAGGTCGCGCAGCTCCTGGCCGGGCACTCGAACGCCAAGACCACGCGGCCCGGAATGGCCGCAAGCGGACGTAGCGCCGGATTCCCGGAAGCTCAAGGCGTGCCGGTGAACCCTTAGCGACTTTCGGCGGGTAATCCGCTGTGATCCGCTGTGAAGGAGCCCTTGTACAGCTCAGCCGTGTTTTGTTATCGTTTTAGCGACCGATAAAGGAAACTCCCATGAGCTTCGACGCGATCACGGTGGGAGGCGGGCTCGCTGGATCGACGCTCGCCGCAGAGTTGGCTCGTGCCGGCTACAAAGTCCTCGTCTTGGAGCGAGAGACCCGGTTCAAGGATCGAGTCCGCGGTGAGAACATGCTGCCGTGGGGCGTGGCGGCCGCGCGCCGATTGGGGCTCGTAGACGACCTGCTCGCCGCCGGAGGCCATCAGCCGCGGTCCTGGATCACCTACATGTTCGGCAATCCGGTCAACAACCGGGATCTGCACCTGACCACCCCGCATGGCGAAGTCTCGTTGAACATTTATCACCCCAGCATGCAGGAAGCGCTCCTCGAACGCGCGAGCGCCGCGGGAGTCGAGGTGAATCGCGGCGCGACGGTCCTCAGCGTCGATGCGGGACCGGGCCGCGCTCCAACCGTGACGTTCGAGCACCAAGGCGAGCGACACACGCTGAGTGCGCGAGTGGTGGTGGGCGCCGACGGACGGGCTTCGCAGGTTCGCGGATGGGGCGGGTTCGAAGTACAACGAAACCCGGACCTCCTGACAATCGCCGGGACGCTGATGCAAGGCGCCGGCGTTCCCGACGACGCCGTCCACCTCGCGTTCGGTCCTGGATGCGTAACGCTCCTGGCGCCACTCGGCGGCCGGCGAGCGCGGACGTATTACGTCTACCCCGGAGTGGCTGGACGTCTGGGGCTTTCGGGCAAAGACAAGATCCGCGAGTTCATCCAGCTCTGCCTGGCGACGGGCATCCCGGAATCGTGGTTCGCCGGCGCCGAGGCGATCGGCCCGCTCGCTGAGTTCGAGGGCGCGGATCGCTGGGTCGAGTCGCCGGTCAAGAACGGAGTCGCCTTGATCGGCGATGCGGCCGCCTCGTCGGATCCGTCTTGGGGCTGCGGACTGTCACTGACACTGTTGGACGTCGAGCATCTCTCGCGCGCGCTGTGCGCGAACGGCGACTGGAGCACCGCGCTCGATCGCTACGCGAAGGAGCACGACGAGTACTACTCGGCCCTTCACCGCATCCTCGGTTGGATGACCGAGCTGACGTGGACGCCTGGCCCCGAGGCCGACGAGCGGCGCGGGCGGGTCTTCCCCCGGATGATGTCCGACCCGCGCGGATTCCCCGACTCGATCGGACTCGGGCCGTTTGGTCCGAGCGACGACCAGGCGAGGAGGCTCATTCTGGGCCTCGCTTGATTCCCCCAGCGTGGCATCCGCGGCTTATATAACGCGCCTCAAGCAAAACTGAAGCAGCGAGTGTGCTCGATTCACCGAGTCTCCCAGGCAGCGCCATTAATTAACGCTTATGGGGGCCGGGGCCGGGGGCCGGGGGCCCGGGGTCAGGGCCGGCCGGGCCTTACTGCGTCACTTTCAGATTCACCGGCGCGCTCGAAACGCCGCCTACCGTGACCACGACGGATTGTGTTCCGAGCGCGATTTGCGCCGGCACCTGATAGTTGATCTGCGTGACTCCCGCCAGGCCGGATGGAATGCCGATGAACGGGATGGAAGCGGGGACTCCTCCCACGGTCACCACGACCGGTTGCGTGGGCTTGGGCAGACTGGCCACCGCAGTGCCCGCGGCCGGGGCGCTACCGGTTGCAAGCGACGGCGACACCGCGCCGTCTCCGGTGACGTACATCGTGATCACCTGCCCGCGCACGGCGGTCGTATTGGGGACGGGAGCTCCGTTCTGGTCGGCGAAGATCCCGGGAGCAGCGGCCGCAACGCGGAAATTGGCGGACGCGATCTGTCCGTTGTTCCTGACGGTGAGAAGGACCGTCGAATTCGTGGCCGTCTCGTACGGAATCTGGATGTTCAACTGTCCGGGCGAGACGTAATAGAGCGGCGCCGCGACACCGTTGATGGTCGCCGAAACGCCCACCAGTTGGGCGGGCAGAGGCACCCCGGAGGCGCTCACGGCCGTCGGCGCCAGTTGCGAGCCGAAGACCGTGAGAATCATTCCCGGCGCATACGCCCGCTGGAAAGATGCGCCATTGGCCAGACCCGAAATGGATGGCGGCCCGGATGGGGTCACGGTTAGAGCGATGGTCACCGACGCCGTGGCGCTGTTAAAGAACCCATCGCCGCTATACTGTGCCGTGATGGTAGATGCCCCCACGGTCAATTGCGCGCCGCTCACCGTGAGAGTAGCGCTGGCCACACCGCCGGAACCGGTCAACGTGGCGGCGCCGAGCAACGTGCTTCCCAGGGAGAACACGACCGACCCGGTGGGCGTCGTGCCGTTGGAACCTTTCACGGTGGCGGTCAGGGTGGAACGGCCCGAAGGCAGGATGCTGCCGGCGTCCGCCGTAAGATCCATGGCGGCGCTGGCCCGCGCGGCCGCCGCGTTGGTGTGCCATGCCAGCACCAAGTTGTGGGCGTCCACCGACCCCAGCCCCGTGACCTGATCGTACCCCACGCCGGCGCTGTATCCGATTTGGTTCAGGGTGCAGTTGCGCGACCGCTGCGGACATGGGCTCACCATGTTGTCACCGGTGGTGACGTCGTGAAAAGCGCTGGGAGTGGCTTGCGCCAGACTGTAGATCCGCGGGTTCATGTTGCCCAATCCCGCGCTCGCTTGAAAACCGTTGGCGACCAGGTACTGATTCAGCAATCCCGCGATTCCCGCGAACACCGGCGCGCCCACCGATGTGCCGCCAAACACCTGGAGCGTTCCGCCCGTGTATACCAGATATCCGTCGTGATTGGCGGAGCCGGAGAGCGCGATATCGGGGACATCGCGCGCGCCGTCATTGGGCACGCCCGTCCCGGTTTGCCAGGACGGCTTGGCAAAGAAAGTGCTCGCGCCGCCGCCGCTCGCCGACGGCGAACCATCGGCAGCACCGTCGTTCCACGAAGTTTCGGGAATGTACGACAAGACCGAAGCTTTGTTGCCGTTGTTCGAGGTGTTCCAGTACGTACCGCTTCCCTCGTCGAAGGTCGTGCCGCCGACTCCCGTTACTTCGGGGAGGCCTGCCGGCAGGTCCACGGAGAGACCGGCGGCGACGCGCGAACTCCCGCTTGCGCAATCGACGGCGCCGGAATCTCCCGAAGCGGTAATCCAGGTCGTGCCCTGCGCGTTCGCCTGCCGGGCCCAGGACTGCATCGCCCTGGCTTGCGAGGCCGGCGTTTCCGCTTCGCACAGGCCGTAGCTCATGCTCAGCACGGGAGCGATGTTCTGATCGATGGCGTACTTGACCGAGGTCAACACATCGTCGGAATACACGTAGGTGATGGTGGCGTTGCGCGCTACCGCGCCGGCCCATTCCAGATCCAGGTCGGCTTCCGACATATCGTCGCTAACGATTCCGGGGTCGGTCGTGTCGGGCACCAGCACGATCTTGGGATCGCTGCCGGCGAGGTTGAAAAAACTGCGGAACTGCTGAAGGTCCGCGAGCTTAATCTGCGTTTGGCCTACCACTACAAGTTGTTGTCCGGCGCCGTCGATTCCCGCGTCGTACAGCGGTTGAACATTGTAAATCACGGCCACATCGTCGGGCGCCAGATAGTGATTGCCCTTTGAGGAATTGTAGTTGGGCTGCAAGGGTTGCGCCGAGCGCTTCGACGGCCGCAGGCGGAAGTCGGTGAGCCCGTGAACGCCGCCCACCACTTCGGCGAGTGCGGCGGGAATCGAGGGCTCCGTGGCGTTGGCAAAGTGGACTCTTCCGTCCACCAGGTAGTGGTGGATGCGCGTGCCGAAGGCGTTCGCGACCTCGCCGGCCGTGCCGCTGAATGCGACCCAGTTTCGCGCCCGCGCGACGGACACAATGGAGAGGTTCTGGTCCTTGAGCCAGGCAACGATCTTGTCCAGATCGTCCCGACTCACGCCGAAGCGGTCCGCATACTCCTCGGGCGTCAGCCAGTGATGGTAGTTCGGCGAAGACGGGTCCTGCTGTTCCGCCAAAAGCTGCTCCAACGCGGCCTTCTGGGAGTCGGATTGTTTCAGCACCATGGTTACATGGGGGAGGGACAGTGAGGCATCCACCGGACCCTGGTCGGTGGCGTTACGGGTCCGCGGATGGACGTTGCCGGCGAGGAATACGCGCTGGCGGTTGTCGACGGTTTTGGCGATGCGGTTTCGTTGGGCCAGCAGACTGGCCGTTGAGAGAAGGCAAAGAATGACGATGAAGAAGAGCCGGTTTCGAAACATATGCTGCGGTTATCGGATATTTTCAGCGGGCTGTGCGATCTCCAACTCAGGATCGCACATGCTATTCGAGACGGGGGGCGGGCGGGCTGGGTTTCGCGAAACTGGCAAATGACCATACTGGCGGCAGATTACCGCGGGCCCTGCGGTACCGCTCCCCGTGGTCGCGGCTCGGTAGAAGGTGCTTACTGAGCCGCGACCAAAGGGAGTGGTGGCCTAGTTGTTGTTGCTGCCCATACTGCGCGGCGGCGGATCCTTTACATACTTATCGAACCATGTAAACTCCTCCCACAACACGTGCTCGATGGTTTCCTTCGCGCGATAGCCGTGGGCTTCGGCCGGCAGGAACACCAGCCGCACCGTGCCGCCGTTGCCGCGAATCGCCTGGTACATGCGGTCGGACTGGATCGGGAACGTGCCGGCATTGTCGTCCGCCTCGCCGTGGATCAGCAGGATCGGCGCCTTGATCTTGTCGGCGTACATGAAGGGCGACATTTTGAGGTACACCTCCGGAGACTGCCACAGCGTGCGGCGTTCGCTCTGGAAGCCGAACGGCGTGAGCGTGCGATTCATCGCGCCGCTTTCCGCCAGACCCGCGCGGAACAGGTCGCAATGGGCCAGCAGGTTGGCGGTCATGAACGAGCCGTAGCTGTGGCCGCCGACGCCCACGCGGTCGCGATCGGTCACGCCCATCGAGACGGCCTTGTCGATGGCGGCCTTGGCATCCGCCACGACCTGGTCGATGTAGGTGTTGTTCACCGTATCGGGATCGCCCACCACGGGCATGGCCGCGTTCTCCAGTACCGCGTAGCCCTTTAGTACGAAGAAGAGGTGGCCGGCAGTGAGCTCGGTGAATCTCTTCGTCGAGCCGCTGACCTGTCCCGCGGTGCCGGCGTCGTTGTATTCGTACGGGTACGCCCACACGAGAGTCGGCATTTTGGTGCCCTGCTTGTAGTCCGCCGGCAGATAGAGGGTGAACGAAAGATCCACGCCGTCGGCCCGCTTGTATTTCACCAGCTCTTTGTGAATGCCGCGGATGGAGGGTTGCGGATCGGGGAATTTCGTGACCGCGGCCATGCTTCCCGAAGTCGTTCTCGCGTAATAATTGGGCGGCTCGCTGGGGCTCTCGCGCCGTGTCAGGAACTTGTCGCCCTTTTGATCGAGAATCGCCTCCACCACCTCGTAGTGATCGTCATCGCACTTGAACAGGTGCTCGGTCTGTTTGGTCGCGAGGTTGAAACGATCCAGGAAAGGACGATCGCCGGCGGGCGAAGCTCCCAGGCCGGTGAGGAAGATGTTGTCGCCATCCTGGAGGGTGCCGTGACGGCCGGTCATGGGGCTGCCGGGATCCTTGTAGCGGTCCTGGTTGTTGCGCGCCCAGATGAGACGCGCTTCGCCGCCCTTGTCGAGATCGACGAGGAAGGTTCGCTGCCAACGCTTCTGGCGCTCGAAATCCTCCACCAGGGCCATGCCGCCTTTTTCGAAATACTGAATTCCCTGGAACCGCTGCTCGGTCTTGAAGACTTCGCGGGGCTCGCCGGTGAAGGGCGACTTCAGGGCCAGAATGCGATCGCGGAAGGGGACCTGGTTTTTGAGGTCACCCTTGTCGAGCGCCTCCACCCACATCAAGGTGGCGGGGTCGCTGGGCCGCCACGCTATGTTGCGCGGGCCGGTCGCGACACCGGTCAGCGACACTCTCTCTTGCAGCGGCTGGCTCGTGACCTTGTGCACCATCTTTCCGGTGTGGTCCCAAACTTCGATCTCCTTTGGGAACGATCGGAACGACAGCAGGTAGGAAAACGGCCGGTGGACGGTGGTCACCAGGAAGTTCTGGCCGTTGGGCGAAATGCGCACGGAGTCGATGATTCCCGGCTTGCCGATCGGCGTCGTCTTGCCGGTGGCAAGATCCACGAGTGCAAGCTGCGACGTCGCGTAGAATTCGAACAGATCTTCGTCGTGCGGGTTCTGGAGCATGTCTTCGAGCGTGGCCGAGCCGGCAGCGCCGCCGAGACTCTCCTGGACGTGCGGTCCCGGGGGAACAGTTGGTTCCGGCGGGGGCGCGCCGCGATTCGGCCTGGTGATTTCGACCAGTAACGACTTACTGTCGGGCATCCACTGCACGTCGGAAGAACCGCCGCCGCCTCCCCGGCCGCCGCGTCCGCCGCCGCCAAAACCGCCGCCCATCACGCCATTGATTTTGACGCCTTCCACTTTGTGCGTCTTGCCGGTGGAGACATCGCCGATCCAGAGCTCGATGGAGGCCGCGGCGGTGTTGGTGAACGCGATGTGCGCGCCGTCGGGGCTCCAGTGCGTGCCGGCGAGCTTGGGATTCGGCGGCAGGTCCAGCTTGATTTCCGTGCCTTCCGGGATCTTCCGCAGGGTCAGCGAAGAGTTGAAGATGGTGTTGTGCAGGCCATTGGTTTTGGGGTTGATGCGCACGCCCGCCAGCCGCAGCATGGGCTGCGACAACTCCGCGATCGGTGGATTGCGCACCGGTTGTCCTTGCGCGGCGTAGGTCCTGGTGGGACTCAACGACAGGGATGGCGTTGGCGGCGAGTTCAGAACATCCAGAATGGCTTTCGGCGGCTTTTGGTACTTGAACGCGTCGGCTCCCAACAGGAGCAATGCGGACACACCTGGCAGAAGGAAAACTTTTGTTGCTGGTTTCATAACGATTACCCGAATCTTATGGGAATGGCGGTCCGAAGTCAAACAGAGCCCCTACTGCCCTCCTACTGCCCCGGCCCGGCCTTCGGCGCCTCGATCGCGGCGCGTGACAGACCACAAAAGGCGATGGTCTGTCCTACCTATTTCGGCGCCTCGATCGCGGGCACGTTGGCGTCGCGCACCAGCTTGTTGAACGCCGCGAGATCGGTGGTAAGCAGACCGTTGAGCGTCTTCAACTCGGCGTTTACCCGGGTGGCCAGATCCTCGTACACCATGTACGATTGCGCCGTCGGCTGGTCGTCGGAGCTTTGCACTACCCCCAGCACGTGCGCCAACTTGTTGTTCAGCTTGATGGGATAGTTTAGCGGATCTTCGCTGGCGCGGTTCTTCGTCTGGTAGAGATTCTCTTCCACGGCGGTCAGCTTTTTGACCAGTTCCTTCGCGGCGTCGGAGACGCGCTTGTCGCTGCGCTTCGCATAATCCTCGAGCTGCTTGCGCACCTCGCGAATCCGGATCACGCCTTCGTTGGTCTCCGACAGCTTGTCGCGAATTTGCAGCGCCAGCGTCAACTGTTTGGCGTAGTCCTCGGGCGTGGTTGGCAAGCGCGGGTCCTTCTTCACTTCGAAGCTCTGCGTCTGCGTCTTGCCGTCCACCGTCAGCCGCACCTGGTACGTGCCCGGCGCGGTTCGTGGACCGGTGACGCTCCCCGCCCACATGATCAGACCGGGAAAGGTGGTGGCATCGGGATGGCGGAGATTCCACACGAAGCGGTTCATGCCTGCCTGCGCCGGCACGCGTGCGGGCGGGGGCGCGAAGAATCCTTCCTCCTCGGATGGCGGCCCCTGCGGCGTCTCCACGGCTTTGCTTGAAAATTTCTTCACGAGCTTTCCAGCCGAGTCCAGGAACTCCAGGGTGACATCGCCCTGCGGCCGGTCCTTCAGCCAGTAGTAGACTGCCGCCCCGCCAGGAGGATTTTCGCCGGCAGCAGGACCGCCACGACCTCCGCCGCCGCCGCGTCCGCCGCCGCCGAAACGATAGGTGTCCTTCGGCTTGAACAGGTGCGCAGCCTCGGTCTTGACGTTGTCGTTCAACTGGTACAGCAGCGGCACGTCATCCAGGATGTAGTACGACCGCCCCTGGGTGGCAACCACCAGTTCCTGCTCGCGCTTCTGAAATGCGACATCGGTGATCGGCGTGACCGGCATGTTCAATTGGAACGGCTTCCAGTTTTCGCCGTCATCGTACGAAGTGTAGAGACCAAATTCGGTGCCGGCCACCAGCAAGCCCTTGCGATTCGGATCCTCGCGCAGCACGCGCGTGAAGTGCGTATTGGGAATGCCGTTGACGATTTTCTTCCACGTCTTGCCGTAGTCGCTGGTCTTATAAAGGTACGGTCGGAAATCGTCCGATTTGTACATCGTCGCCGCCACGTACGCGGTGCCAGGATCGTGCGCCGACGCGTCGATGGAGTTGATCTGAATCCACTCGGGCATAATGTCTTTGGGGGTGACGTTGTCCCACTTCTTTCCGCCATCGCGCGTCACGTGGACCAGCCCATCATCCGAGCCCACCCAGATTACGCCCTTGTCGACCGGCGACTCCATCAAGGTGAAGATAGTGCAGTAATACTCGATGCTGGTGTTGTCCTGGGTGATGGGACCGCCCGACGTGCCCATCTTCGATTTGTCGTTGCGCGTCAAATCGGGGCTGATCGCCTCCCAGTTCTGGCCTTCGTTGGTGGTCTTGAGCAGCGCGTTGGCGCCGATATAGAGCGTCTTGGGATCGTGCGGCGAGAAGACGATAGGATAGCTCCACTGGAATCGGTACTTCATGGCCTCCACGCCGTAGCCCATGGTGTTGTCCGGCCACGCGTTGATATTGCGGCTCTGCCCGGTGCGATGGTCCCGGCGGGTGATCAGCCCGTCGTAGGAGCCGGCGTAGACGATCTCGGAGTTGCGCGGGTCGGGCGCGATCCAGCCGCTCTCGCCGCCGCCCACGTCGTACCAGTCCTGCTCGCTGATGCCGGAACCGGCGGTGCGGCTGGCCGTGCGCACGGTGGAGTTGTCCTGCTGCGCGCCGTACACGTTGTACGGAAAGTCGTTGTCCAGCGCCACGCGGTAGAACTGCGCCGTGGGCTGGTTCATGACGGTCGACCAGGTGCGGCCGCCGTCGTTGGTGATGTTGGCGCCGCCGTCGTTGCTCTGGATCATGCGCAGCGGGTTGTCGGGTGCGATCCACAGGCCGTGATTGTCGCCGTGCGGCGGGCGCATGGCCGACCATGTACGCCCGCCATCGATCGATTTGTACATGCCGACATTCAGCGCGTAGACCGTGTCGGCGCTCTGCGGGTCGGCGAAAATGTGGGAGTAATACCAGGCGCGCTGGCGCAGGATGCTCTGCTCGTTCACGCGCGTCCAGGTGCGGCCGGCGTTGTCGGAGCGGAAGACACCGCCATCGGCGGCTTCGAGGATGGCCCACACCCGCTCGGGATTCGCCGGCGAGACGGTGACGCCGATGCGGCCCAGCACGCCGCGCGGCAGGCCCGCATTGCGCGAGATATCCGTCCAGGTGTCGCCGCCATCGGTGGACTTCCACAGTCCGCTGCCGGGTCCGCCGCTATCGAAGTGGTAGGGGTTGCGGCGCACCTGCCAGAATCCCGCGTAGATCACGCGCGGATTGGTGGGGTCGAGCGCGATATCGACCGCGCCGGCATCGGGACCGCGCGTCAGCACCTGCTTCCAGGTGGCGCCGCCATCGGTGGTCCGGTACACGCCGCGCTCCGCGTTAGGCCCGAACAGGTGCCCGAGAGCCGCCACGTAAACCATGTCGGCGTTCTTCGGGTGCACGCGGACCGCGCCGATGTGATAGCTGTCCCGGAGGCCGACATTGCGCCACGTCTTGCCCCCATCGGACGATTTGTAGACGCCGTCGCCGTTGGACGCGTTGCCGCGTACGCAGGCTTCGCCCATGCCCACGTAGATGACGTTGGGATCGGAATCGGCCACCGCGATGGCGCCGACCGAAGACGTCTTGAACTGCCCGTCGGAGATGGGCTGCCACGAGGCGCCGCCATCGGTGGTCCTCCAAACCCCGCCGCCGACGCCGCCGAAGTAATAGACGTTGGGCTGCGATGGCACGCCCGCCACAGCCACCGAACGGCCACCGCGGAAAGGCCCGATGAGCCGGAAGCGTAGTTCTTTGAAGAGGTCCGCCTGCTGCGCGGCGAGCAGCAGCGGAAAGATCAACAGCGAGGCGATACGAGCGGACTTCATAGTTCCGCATCGTACCACGGCAGGGTGGAAACGGGCTTTTCCGCGGCCCGCGCGAGAAAGCCAAAAGGGGAAGGGTCGAGCCCGCCGGCCTGGCGGACGATGGCAAGAGTCGCGGCTGTCCGAATGCCGGCGGCCGGTACCGGGAAAGGTCGCTCCGAAGGGACCGAATAGAGCCGGGGGGCGCAAGTTCTTCGGGTGTGTGAAGTTGTTAATCACGGCGTTGTAACCTCCTCTGTTTCTGTGGGTTGAGAAGAGGGGTCGTAGTCGGGGGCGCATCTGAAGCGGTTTCTTCGAAAGATGCGCCCCCCGATTCTTCGTGGAGATCAATGATCCGTGTATGCCCGTGCAAGTACCGGAATTTCAATTCGATACCGCTGTCGGCGAGCGTTAGCACACACTTTTTCAGTTGCTGCGACACGCCCTTCGGGGTCTGGCAAGGCACGAGAGGCCGAAGAAGTTCCAGGAGCTCGGTGGCGGTGCCGGTCCAGCGCGCGTCCCCACTTGCTTGCCCTCCCGCTCTTTCAGCACGCCCCAGAACTGGTCATAGCTGGCCGGCCAACGCCCTTGCGCGCGGCACTGCTCCAGCGCCGTCGAACCGGCCACCCTTTTATCGTTCCGGCGCCGTGCTCATACTCGCGCCGGATCTGCTCGTATCACTCCACTTTGGTTCTCCTGTTCTCCAAACCGTACTTGCCTTCCGGGCTCGCAAGCCCCAAACAGGATACTCGGTTCTTGGTTTACAGGGGGGCCAAGTCAAAGCATCGAAGTGGGCCAATTCAGAGTAGCGAACTCAGTCGTGAAGGGTTCGGCCGCCAAAGCAGTGGGAACTGTGTCTACGGGAGATATTCAGAGCCATACGTTGCCGCCCGATTGTAGCACTCGGTCCCAGCTGTCCGGCGTCAATTATTTCTCCCTATCAACGACAATTAGTTCTTGCCCCATAGGCAGCGCGGGGCGCCGCCGCGCCGGCGGAGTGCGAAGCCCGCCCGCTTGGCCGTCGAAGACGGCCTTCAGTAAATGGTTGTTTTCCTTGCTGCCGCAGGCTGTCGGGGCGGTGGAAAAGTGGGAATCCGGCTTTTGGATTTCCACTTTTCCACCG
>JBGPKH010000092.1:0-19043 GCA_041485845.1 Bryobacteraceae bacterium | reverse complement strand
GGACGGGAATGAAATGGCCGGCACGACGCGCAGCGATCGCGCGGCCCACATGCAGAACTTCCTCGATTCGATTCGCGACCCGGGCCGGCCGCTCAACTGTCCCTTCGATCTCGGCTTCCGCGTGGCGATCGCCTGCCGCATGGCGGTCGAGAGCTACCGGCAGCAGCGCACCATGCATTGGGACGCGGCCCGCGAAGAGATCGTCTAACCCCCTTTGAATTTTGAATAAGGATGGACTTCGAGTACACGCCGGAACAGGTTCAACTGCGTAAGGCGGTTCGCGAATTCGCCGAAGGCGAAATTGCGCCGCACGTCATGGAGTGGGACGAGGGGCAGATCTTCCCGCTTGAGGTCGTCCGCAAGCTCGGCAAGCTGGGCTACATGGGCGCCATCTTCCCCGAGGAACTGGGCGGCGCCGGCCTGGGATACATCGAGTATTCCATCGTCATCGAAGAGCTTTCGCGCGTGGATGGTTCGGTGGGGATCATCCTGGCGGCCCACACGTCGCTTTGCTCGAACCATATATACAAGATGGGCAGCGAGGAGCAGCGACGCCGCTACCTGCCGAAACTGGCCGCGGGCGAGTGGATCGGCTGCTGGTCGCTGACCGAGCCCGAAGCCGGCTCCGACGCCGCCGGCACGCGCACGAAGGCCGTGCTGCAAGACGGCACGTGGGTGCTCGATGGCGCCAAGACCTTCACCACCAACGCGCACTACGCCGATGTCTGCGTGGCCATGGCGGTGACGGACCGCGCCGCGGCGCAGCACGGGATCTCGGCCTTCATCGTGGAGAAAGTCACGCCGGGATTTCGGGCGGGCAAGAAGGAAAACAAGCTCGGGCTGCGCGCCAGCGCCACCGGCGAGGTGATCTTCGAAGGTTGCCGCCTTGGCCCGCAGCAGTTGCTGGGCAAGCTCAACGAGGGCTTCGTGGACAGCCTGAAGGTGCTCGACGGCGGACGCATCTCCATCGCCGCGCTGTCGATCGGGATGGCGCAGGGCGCTTACGACGCCGCGCTGCGCTACTCCAAGCTGCGCAAGCAGTTCGGCCGGCCGATCTCGGAATTCCAGGCGATCCAGCACAAGCTGGTCGATATGGCGGTGGACCTCGACGCCGCGCGCCTGCTGAATTATCGCGCCGCGTATTTGCTCGACCGCGGCCAGCGCGTCACGCGCGAATCGTCGATGGCCAAGCTGTTCGCCTCCGAAGCGGCGGTGCGCATCGCCAATGAGGCGGTGCAGATTCACGGCGGCTACGGATTCATCAAGGACTATCCGGTGGAGAAGTTTTACCGCGACGTCAAGCTGTGTACTATCGGCGAGGGCACCAGCGAGATCCAGAGGCTGGTGATCGCGCGGCAACTCCTGAAAAGCCGATGAACCAATGGGCTTCTAAAATCCGGGAGGGTGACGCGCGCGCGCTTGCCCGCGCCGCCACGGGCGTGGAGAACCACGACCCGCGGGCGCTCGAGACGCTGCGCGAGCTCGCGCCTTTCGCCGGACACGCGCGCATCGTGGGAATCACCGGCCCCCCGGGCGCCGGCAAGAGCACGCTCGTGGACGCGCTGGCCAGTGCGCTTCGCAAGCAGGGGAAGACCATCGCGATCATCGCTGTCGATCCGACGAGCCGCATGACCGGCGGGGCGATTTTGGGCGACCGTATCCGCATGCAGCAGCACCATGCCGACCCCGGCATCTTCATCCGCTCCATGGCCACGCGTGGAAACACGGGTGGTATCGCGCGCACCACCGCGGACCTCGTGCGGCTGATGGACGCGGCCGGCCGCGACTACGTGATCGTCGAGACGGTGGGCGTGGGGCAGGACGAAGTCGAGATCGCGAGTTTGGCTCAGATCACCGTGGTGGTGCTGGTCCCCGGAATGGGCGACGGCGTGCAGGCGATCAAGGCCGGGATCATGGAGATCGCCGACATCTTCGTCATTAACAAATCGGACCAGCCGGGCGCGGACCGCCTCGAGCTCGAATTGCAGCACCTTCACAAGACCATCATCCGAACGGTCGCCACCGAAGGCACCGGCGTCGATCTGTTGTTGGAGGCGGTAGGACAGGCCTCCTGGCCTGTCCCTCACAAACTGGACAGGCCAGGAGGCCTGTCCTACCTCGACCACTTAGGCATTGCGGTGAACGATCTTGCCGCGGCCGTCAGTTTCTACGAGACCCTCGGCCTCGCCGTTGCCCATCGCGAGAGCGTCGCCAGCGAGAAGGTGAATGTCGCCATGCTGCCGGCCGGCGATTCCTGCATCGAGCTTCTCGAGCCTACAGCCCCCGATTCCCCCATCTCGAAGTTTCTCGAAAAGCGTGGACCCGGCCTGCACCACGTCGCCCTGAAAGTTCCCGACCTGCTGGCCGCCGTCGAGCGGCTGCGCGCCTCCGGCGCCCGGCTGCTCAACGAACCGCGCCAGGGCGCGGGCGGCCATCTCTACGTATTCGTGCATCCCGCTTCCACCGGAGGCGTCCTGATCGAGCTCATCCAGGAGAATGCCAGTTGAAAGCGGAAATCGGAATCATCGGCGGCAGCGGGCTGTACTCCATGCCCGGATTCGAGCAGCAGGAAGAGGCGGCCATCGACACGCCCTTCGGCCGGCCCTCGGACAACTACGTGCTCGGCACGCTGGCGGGCCGGCAGGTGGCGTTCCTCGCGCGTCACGGCCGCGGCCACCGCCTGCTGCCCTCGGAGCTGAACTTCCGCGCCAACATCTACGGGATGAAGGCGCTGGGCGTGGAGCGCATTATCTCGCTCAGCGCGGTGGGCTCGCTCAAGGAGGAGCACCGGCCGCTCGATTTCGTCATCCCCGACCAGTTCTTCGACCGCACCCGAGGCCGCACCTCCACGTTCTTCGGAGAGGGCCTGGTGGCGCACATCAGCTTCGCCGACCCCATCTGCCCCGAGCTGGCGGAAGTGGTCGCGGGCGCCTGCCACTCGGTAGGGGTAACCACCAAGAAGGGCGGCGCCTACCTTTGCATGGAAGGCCCGGCCTTCTCCACCAAGGCCGAATCGAACGTATACCGAAGCTGGGGCATGGACGTGATCGGCATGACCAATTTGCAGGAAGCCAAGCTGGCGCGCGAAGCCGAGATCTGTTACGTGACGGTGGCGATGGTGACGGATTACGACTGCTGGCATGCCGATCACGACGCGGTGACGGTCGCGGACATCATCGGCAACCTCACGAAGAACGCGGCGAACGCGTGCCAGGTAGTGGCGCGGGCGGTGGCCGGCATGCCTGTGGGCCGCGCGTGCAAGTGTGGCTCGGCGCTGGCGCACGCGCTCTTCACCGACCGGTCGCTGGTTCCGGAGGCCACGCGCAAGAAACTGGGGATCCTGATTGACAAGTACTTCGTGTAAGCGAATCGCGCAGGCGGTACTCGACCGCTGCCTTGCCGGCGAGCCCCCTTCGCAACTGCCGCGCGAATTGGTGGAGGAGCCATGCGGGCACGCGCTCTTCTCCATCCTGGTGGAGGGGCTGGCGGACCGCTTTGAGCCTTCGTTGTGCGACGCCTATGCGCGCTTGTTCGCGCAGGCCGTCGAGTCCGATGATCCCGCGCCGCTGGTCGCCCGATACGAGCGCGTACGCCGGCCGTGCCCGGTCGAAGGCAAGCCGCGCCGCGTCTTCGTGCTCTCGCGCATCACGCTCGGCGCGGACGTCGCGGTCACGAGCGTCCTGTTGGCGGCCGCGAAGCAGCGCTTCCCGGAGGCCGAAGTAGTGTTCGTCGGTCCGAAGAAGAACTACGAACTGTTCGCCGCAGACCCCCGCCTCCATCACGCAACGGTGTCCTACAAACGAGGCGGCCTGCGCGACCGCCTGGCAGTGTGGGACGAACTGAAGGAACTGCTCTCCGCGCCCGATTCGTTGGTGATCGATCCCGATTCGCGCCTCACGCAACTCGGCCTGCTACCTGTGTGCCCGGAGGATCGCTACCATCTCTTCGAGAGCCGCGCGTACGGAGGCGACAGCGAGGCGACGCTCTCAGAACTAACGGCGGCGTGGGCGGAGGAGACGCTCGGCGTTTCCGGGGCGAAGCCCTATGTGGCGCTCCCGGCCCCCGCCCCTGGCCCCTACATCGCGGTCAGCCTGGGCGTGGGCGAGAATCCCGCAAAGCGCATTGCCGACCCGTTCGAGGAAGACCTGCTCGCTCTGCTGACGCGCGGCGGCTCGCCGCTGTGCATCGACCGCGGGGCCGGCGGCGAGGAAGCGGAGCGCGTGACGTGCGCCGTGGAGCGCTCGGGCGCAACGGCAACGTTCTGGGAAGGTTCATTCGCGGGCTTCGCCTCGATCATCTCCGGCGCCCGTCTGTACGTGGGCTACGATTCGGCCGGCCAGCACGTCGCCGCGGCTTGCGGCGTCCCGCTGATCAGCATCTTCGCCGGCTTTCCGGTCCCCCGAATGTTTCACCGGTGGCGGCCGTCGGGAGACCGCTGCCACGTGATCCGCGTCGATCGGCAAGATGCGCGGGAGATTCTCGACGTCGTCGCGTCTCACACCAGCGCGTGATGCGCAATCCAGGCGCCGAAGACGGGGATCGCCAGGTGGTCGTCGGGGGTAAGCAGGTAGTGTTGCGCGAGCCAGCGGCGCGCGACGGGCGTCAGCGGAGCGGCGCCATCACGAGCCACGCGGCCGAGGGGCTCGCGCGTCTCCGGGGGCGCGGTTCTGTGGGCATCGCGAAAGTAGGGCCCTTATAACGGGAACTTAATCCGTACCCCAAGGGTTGTCGATCACCAAGCGCCAGGAGCCGTCTGCCTGGGAAATGTCGAGATGCCTCCCTTTAAGTGAACCGTATTGCAGCAAGGCGAAGTCTCAGGCCAGCGTAAAGCGCCGCACGTCGATCTTCTTGTCGTCGAACACGCCGAGCCCGAGCGAGCCCGCGATCTCGATGTGCTCCACCTGGCAATTGAAGTAGTGGCTGTCCCGATCGGGCTTGGAGAGCGCCACCGACGCCATCCCCACCTGCGCGCGTTGGGCGTCGATGGCCTTCAGGCCGGTCGTGTCGAGCGCCACCGGATCGGTGGCGAAGTACATGGTCTTGTGCTCCCAGACGTACTGCGGCCTGGCGCCCGGGCCGCCATGATAGGAGGCCTTCACGGCGTCGCAGATGTGCAGCACGGCCTTCTCGCGGATTATCGGCAGGCTCACTACCGAAGGAATAAAAATGCCGCAGGCGTTGTTGGTCGGCGTCAAGTGGCTGCGGTTGACGTTGTTCACCATGCCGTGCGACATGTTCTTGAGCGCGATGGTCACGCCCGCCGACTGGTGATGCTTCAACACCGGCAGGTTGATCAGCTTGTTGATCTGGCGGGTGACCACTCTGCACACATACGACCGGCGATAGTGCGGATCGTTCAGGTTCTCGCCGGGCTTGATCAAAGCCATTTCCATGAAGTGGTCGGGATCGTACCCTTGCATGTCGAGCTGCGTGTTGTTGTAGGCTTCGGAGGCGAACGCCATGCGCACGCCTTTGGGCACCCACTTGTCGATGCCGGCGTCGAGGGTCTCCTGACGGTAGCGATTGAAGACGATGACGTCGCCCGCGGGCACGCCGGCTTCCTTCAGGCCATCGAGGACAGCGTGGAGGACGGTGGCGTCGGAACAAAGCTTCGCTCCGCCAACGGGGCAGACCTTGATGCCGACGACGTCGCCTTTCTCGAAGAAGGTGCGCCAGGCGTCGGTCCAAGCGGGGGCGCCGGTGAGGGCCGTCATGCCCTTCTCCATCATCTTGCGGACCGGTTCCGCCTGATAAACGCCGGAAGTGATGCAGCCCGGATGCTCCACGGCGATGACACGTCCGGGGTAAGGCCCCGGCATGCCCGGCTTGGTGGTGGCGGCTTTGCTGTGTACCTGTCCGAGCACGGCCGCGCCGGCCATGCCTGCGAGAAGTCCACGACGAGAAACTCTCATGTCAGGCAGGTTGTCAAAACTGCGGGCGATTGTCAATCGGCCTAATCGGCCTCGACGGCCTCGACGGCCTCGACGCGCCGGCCGCCGCCGTGAGATGATAGGCTTCGCGAATGGCAACCGAGCCACTCAAGGTGAGCGTCCTGGCTGACGGCGAACTTCTTCTCGATGGGCAGCCGGTCACGCTCGCCGAACTCGAACGGGCCATGGATCGTGCGGCGAAAGCGAGCGCCGCCGTGTGGTATTACCGCGAGAACCCCGCGGGCGATCCGTCGCCGGTGGCTCTGGAGGTGATGAAACTCATCACCCGCAACCATCTGCCGGTTCGCCTGTCGTCCAAGCCGGACTTCTCGGACTCGGTGACTTCCAGCAGCACTCGCGGATTGGACCAGATGTTCGCGTCGATGCGGGAGAAGGCCGCCCAACGCAAGATCGTGATCCTGCGGCCGGATGGCCGGCACATGCTGCTCCCGGCGCAGAAGCGAAGCGCCTCGCCTCCACAGGCCGTGGCGGCTGTCGAGAAGATCCTGCCCTCGATCGTTCAGCGGAACGTGGCGGTGATCGGCGACACAGCCTGGACCCTGGCGGACGCGCCCAGTCTGAAAGCGGCCAATCAGGCGATTCCGTTCTTCGGCCTGCTGATGGGGTTCTCCACCATCGGCCACGCGGTTTGGATCTTCGACGCCACGGCCGCGGCGACGCTCGCCGCGGGCTGCCGTGACGCGGATCTTGCGATCGTGGACAGCGCGCGACTCCCGGCGCTCCCCCAAGGCTGGCAAGACCATGTCAAAAAGGTGATGCGCACTCCAAGGGTCCTGGTGCACGACCGCGCCACGTATCAACTGCGGAAAGCCTGATTCCAAGTCAAGGCCGCCCGCTTGACTTCGGGTCGATAATTGACCTGAATCGGGGGGAGCTTCCTGCGCTTGTTGTTCGTCTGCTGCGCGGTGATGGGCGCGGCTTTTGCGCAAACCGTGGGCGCGAGCCCGCAAGGGACCGTCTCGGATCAGCCGGGGGCCGCGGTCCCCAACTGCGCGATCGAAATCGTCAACCTGGATACCGGCGCTTCCCACACGCTCCTGAGCGGCGGCGCCGGACGCTGGCGCGAGCCGGTCCCTCATACCGGGCGAGTACCAGATCACGGCTACGGCCAGCGGCTTTCAGAAGCTGCTGCGCAAGGGCATCCATCTGGCTGTTGGCCGGGAACCGGTGATCGATCTACGGCTGGAAATCGGCCGCAATGAGACTACCGGTGGTCGCCGAGGCGTTCTCCGTGAACCTGGCCTCCGGCGACACCAGCGGCCTGGGTGGTCACCGCGTTCTTCGGGCTTCCGGCAACGGATCAACTGGATATTCCGAATTTCCTGCGGTCGTTGTGAGCGGTCGGCATGGACAGGCCGGGAGGCTGCGGAGTTCGGCCAGGCGGCGTTTCTGGGCTTTGCCGTGGTTGCAAGCGGTCGGAGTGGACAGGCCGGGAGGCCTGTCCTACCTTGGTAGTGTGGGATTGCATCGGATTGCCGCGCTCGGCGTGCTGTGCTTGTTGCGTGCGCAGACATTCTCCACCTGGAGCCTGGCGAAGAGCTCGCATTTCGAAGTGTATTCCCAGGCGGGCGCGGAGACGGCGCGGCCGGCGGCGCTGTGGCTGGAACAACTGCGCGCGTTCTTCCTGCAACAGACGGGACTGAAGCTGGAAGACATGGCGCCGGTCCGCGTGATCGGCTTCCGCTCCGTGAAGGAGTACGAGCCGTTCCGGCTGCGGGCTCCATCCGATGCTTACTACGTAGGCACCGAAAGCCGCGACTACATCGTGCTCCCTTCCCTGGGCGCCGGTGAGTTCGGAGTCGCGGCGCACGAGTACGCGCACTCGCTGCTGCGCGCCAGCGGCCTCGATCTTCCCGCGTGGCTCGGCGAGGGACTGGCGGAGTTCTTTTCCACGGTGCGCATCGGCGAGCGCGGCAGCGGCATTGGCGGCGACCTGCCGGCGCGGTCGCAGATCTTGCGGCAACGTACGTGGATCCCGCTGGCGCAACTCCTGGCGATGGCCAGCGAGTCCCGGGCGGGCGAAACGCGCGACCGCGCCGCGATATTCTATGCGGAGAGTTGGGCACTGGCGGACATGCTGATGTTCGCGCCGGAGTACGGTCCGCGCTTCCCGTCGTTGATCGCCGCGCTGCTGTCGGGGCAGGCGGGTGTGCGCGCGCTGCCGGCGGTTTGCGGGCGATCGCTGGATCTCATCGCACGCGACCTGCGTGCCTGGACCGATGGGCGCGGATTCCACGCGATGCCGCTGGGCGGCGTAGCCACCGGCGGCGTGAAGCTCGAGGTGTCTGCGGTCTCGACGTTCGCGTCGCGGTGTTTGATGGCCGAACTGTTGTTGGCCATCGGCGAACTGGACCGGGCGGAGACAATGTACCGCGAGTTGGACCGCGAGGCGCCGCGTGACGCCGGGGCGCCGGCTGCCTTGGGAACGATCGCGTTGAAACGGGGCGACCACGACGGCGCGCGGCGGGAGTGGAAGCGAGCCATCGAACGGGGAGTCGGCGATGCCGCATTGTGCTATCGGTACGCCACACTGGCTTCGGCCGCCGGGCTTCCCGCCGAGGAGGTCCGGCGGGCTTACGAACGGACGATCGCCTTGCAGCCCGATCATGACGATGCGCGCTACGCCCTGGCGCTGCTCGAGAAGAACGCGGGGGAGTACGAGGCGGCGTTGGCGCACTTTCGCGGAATGCGGAACGTGGCCGCACCGCGAGCTTTCCACTACTGGTGCGCTGTGGCGGATGCGCTGACGCAGCTCGGACGGCGGGAAGAAGCGGTGGCGGCAGCGCGACGCGCCTCGGAGCGTGCCGGGAACGCGGCCGGCCGCGCGTATGCCGCCCAGCTTGCGTACATGGCGCAGACGGAAACGGCGGCCCGATTTGTCCGCGACGCGAATGGGCGCAATCAACTGGTGATGACGCGCGTGCCGCACAATACGCAGGACTGGAACCCGTTCATCGAGCCGGCCGACGACGTCCGCCGCGCGCAGGGCACTCTGCGCGAGATCGATTGCAGCGGCGAGGCGACACGGTTTCTGGTGGACACCGCGGGGGGATCGGTGGCGCTGGCGATTCCGGATCTGTCGCGTCTGCAAGCGCGCAACGCGCCCGCGGAGCTCACGTGCGGTCCGCAGCCGGCGAGCCCGGTGACCGTGGTGTATGCGGCCGGCGCCGTGGGGAAGGCGGACGGCGTGCTGCGAGGGATCGAGTTCCGGTAACGGGCCGTGGAAAAAGCGCCGGAGACCGCTTGCCGAGGCGCGCAGCTCAGTAACGGACTACTCGTGCCGCAGGGCCACCATCGGATCCACGCGCATGGCGCGGCGCGCCGGTAGGTAGCAGGCCCACATCGCAATCGCCGCCAGCAGAAGCGTCACCATGGTGAAGGTGAGCGGATCGCTGGCGCTGACCAGCAGCACATACCCGGCGGCCAGGCGCGCAAACGCCGCCGAGGCGACCAAGCCGAGCGCGATCCCGGCGATCACCAGCCGCACACCCTGTCCCAGCACGAGACGCCGCACGTCGGCGGGATCGGCCCCGAGCGCCATGCGGATGCCGATCTCGCGCGTGCGCTGGCTGGCCCCGTAGGAGACCACGCCATAGACGCCGATCACGGCCAGGAGGAGCCCCAGGATCCCCATCGATCCAGCCTGGATGGCGCCCATGCGGAACAGCATGAACCCGAATCCACCCGCCAGCGATTGATTCATGGTGCGGAGATCGGCAATCGGCACATCGGGATCCACCGCTTGAATCTCCCGCTGAACGCGCGCGGCCATGGCTGCCGGCGGCACCGAGATACGAACCTGCAAAGTGCGCATGCTGATGTAGGTCTGCGCCAGCGGCAGATAGAAAAACGGCAGAGGCCGCTCGAATACCGCCAGGTATTTGCTGTCGTGCGCAACGCCCACGACTTCCCAGAGCGGTCCGTCGTGCCGGGTACGGAAGCGCTTCCCGACGGGGTCCCGGTTGGGCCAGAAGCGCGCCGCCATGGTTTGGTTCACAATGGCGGCCAGCATCGCCGTTTCGTGGTCGGACTCGGTGAACGCCCGGCCGCTTACCAGGGGAATCTGCATAGTGTCGAAGTAGTCCGGACCGATGTAGTTGCACCCGACCAGGGGAGGCTGCTCGCCGGGAACCACGGGCTGTCCTTCGGGAAAAACCGCCTGGCCGTCATTGATGTAGCCCATCGGCACGCTGAACGCCAGGCTCGTCGATTGCACTCCCGGCAGGGCGCGGATGCGGCGCTCGAGTTCGCGATAAAAGTCTTTCGCACGCGCACGGCTGTAACCCACTTCGTCGGGATCGAGCCGCACGTTCAGGACGTGGCCGGCATCGAAGCCGAGGTCGATTCGCTGCGCCCGTTGCAGGCTGCGGCTGAAGAGGCCAGCGACGATCAGCAGCACCAGCGAGCCCGCCACCTGAGCCACCACCAGAATCCCGCGCGCACGGCCGCGCCCCGCTCCGCCGGAATCCGTCCTCCCGCCATCGTGCAGGACTACACTGGCATCCGCGCGGGAGCCGCGGAGCGCGGGCCAGGCGCCGATCAGGATACCGGTAGAGACCGCCGCGGCCAGCGCATAGCTGAAAACGCGCCAATCGAAGCTGAAATCCAGCATGATGGGAAAGTCGGTGGCCAGATCGATGGACCCGGCAAAGGCGTCGCTGCCCCACTTGCCGAGGACCAGTCCGGCCACTCCGCCGAGGACCGCTAGGAGGACGCTCTCGGTGAGCGTCTGCTGGAGGAGCCGCCGGCGGCCGGAGCCCAGAGCGGCGCGGATGGCCATTTCGCGCTGGCGGATGGTGGCGCGCACCATCAGGATGTTCGCCACGTTCATACAGGCGATAACCAGGACTAACCCGGCCAGCGCCAGCAGGAGAGCCCTCACCACGGGAATGATGTCAGCCAGGAAACGCAAAGGCACCGGGCGTGCCAACGTTTCCGGGATGACCCGGATCCGGATGCCCTTGTCGGTTGCCGGGTACTGCTCCCCCAACCGGCGCGCCAGAACGTCCATGGAGCTTTGGGCCTGCGCGAGGCTCACCCCCGGCTTCATCCGGCCCAACACCGTCAGGGGCCGCGAGTTGCGATTGGTGAAGAATCGGTCGCCGTCCGCAAAACGCAGGGTCAGGCTGTTGAGCGGCAGATAGCAATCCATCTCGGCGCCGGCATACAGGCCGTAGAATCCCTTCGGCACTACGCCGATGATGCGGGCGGCTCTCCCGTCGAGGCGAACCTGCTTGCCGGCCACCTTCGGATCGCCACCGAATCGCTTCCGCCAGTATGAGTTGCCCAGAACCACCACCAACTCCGCGCCGGACGTTTCGCCTTCGCCCGGCAGGAACAGCCGCCCGGCCGCCGGTGTGAGCCCGAGCACCGGAAAGTAGTTGCCGGTCACCGCGCTATAGAGCACCTGCGAGGTCTTGCCATCGGCGCCCAGCCCGCCCAACATGGCGTTGAAGGCGAAGATGCCGGAGAAGCGATCGGCCTGGTTGCGGAAATCGACTAGGGCGGGATAGGAGAAGCGGTACTGGAATCCGGTCTCGTCGCCTTTGGTCTGGGCGGCCAGGACTACGATCTGCTCGGGTGCTCTCACGCGCAGGGGACGAAGGAAACCATTCACAAGGCTGAAGATTGCGGTGTTGGCGCCGATGCCGAGCCCCACCGTGAGTACCACCAGGATCGTCACGCCCGGGTTTTTCCGCAACTGCCGGACGGCGTACCGAAAGTCGTATAGCAGCGCGTGCATGCGTGGACTTATTATAAGACGTGTATCAGTGTCCGGTCCCTGGTCTCAGTTCGAAGTCGCCTAAGATGAAAGTATGGCCACCGTGCGATTCGCGTCCCTGTTTGCGGCAGTGACCCTGGCAGCTCTGTCCCAGACCGGCCGGACCGTGGATGATTTGGTGAGCTTCATCCGGTCGGCGATCCAGTCGAAGTACGACGATAAGAAGATCGCCGACGAGGTGCTGAAAATCCGGCTGGCCAATCGGCTCGATGAAGCTACTATGCAGCAGGTGCAGCACATGGGGGCCGGTCAAAGGACCATGGCGGCGCTGCACAAGCTGGCCGAAAGCTCCGCCGGCCTGCCTGCGGCCACGGCCACGCCGAAAGCGGCGCCCGCCGCGATTCCGCCGCCCGATGCGGCGGAACTGCGGGACATCCTCACGGCCATCCGGCAGAATGCGCTGAACTACACGCAGAGCCTGCCGAATTACATTTGCACACAATACACCAAGCGGCACGTCGATCCGACCGGCACCGAAAGCTGGCGTTTGGCGGACACCATTCTCGAACAGCTCAGCTACGTGGACCAGAAGGAGATTTACAAGGTCGTGATGGTCAATGACAGGCTGGTGGCGGGCAGCATCCAGCACGATCAGTTGGGCGGCGCAAAATCGTCCGGGGAATTCGCCAGCATCCTGCACACGATCTTCGATCCGCAATCGCAGACGGAGTTCGGATGGGAGCGGTGGACCACGCTGGCCGGATCCGGCCGCGCCTACGTTTTCCATTTCCGCGTGGGACAGCAGCGCTACAGCATTCATCACGAGGGGTCGAAGCGGACGATCGTCACGGGTTTCCACGGGCTGATTTACGCCAACCGCGACAGCAAGATGGTGATGCGGGTGAAGATGGAGTGCGACGACATCCCGGCCGACTTTCCGATTCAGAGCGTAGCGATTGAACTGAACTACGATACGTTCGAGATTTCCGGCCAGCCATTCGTGCTGCCGCTGCTCTCGGAAGTGCGCTCGCGCGAAGGCAAGTTCCTATCGTGGAACGAAGTGAGCTATCACTCGTACCACAAGTACAGCGCCGATGCGAGCATCTCCTTCGATACGCCCGACGCGGTTCCCGCGGAAAAGCTGAAGGAACAGCCGGTGCAGATGGACAAGCCGGCGGCGAAGAAGAAGAACTAGGTGAACACGGCCGCTCGCTCACGGTTGCGGCTCCGAACCGGGCCGCGCGCGTCAGCAAGCGGGTTGCGCACGTCAACGAGACACATTTTCATCCGGTGCGGTGTCTAATTGTCCTTTGGGAGGACCCTGATTGCTGGTTCAAGACGTACGCTACGCCCTGCGCGTGTTCGCGCGGAGCCCCGGATTCGTGGCCATGGCGGTGATCGCGCTCGGGCTCGGTATCGGCGCCAATACCACGGTGTTCAGCTTCGTGAACGCCTACCTCCTGCGCCCGCTGCCCACGGTGAAGGACGCCGGCCGGATCGCCCAGTTGAACTGCCTGCGCCGCGGAAACTGGGTCGGGGTGTCGTACCTGGACTTTCTCGATTGGAAGCGGCAGAACCACGTCTTCGAGGACCTTTCGGCGGTCACCTACCTGAATCCGATTCTGACTGGCCAGGGCGAGCCGGATCGCGTGTCGGGCGTGCGCGTGTCGAGCGGCTTTTTCGACGTGTTCCTCGCGCGGCCTGCCATTGGACGAGCGTTTCTCCCGGTCGAAAACGAGCCGGGCGGTGAGCCGGTGGTGCTGCTCAGCAACGGATTCTGGCAGCGCCGCTTCGGCGGCAAGCCGGAGACGATCGGCCAATCCCTGACGCTCGACGGCGTAAGCTACAAGATCGTCGGTGTCATGCCTTTCCGGTTTCGATTCGCCTATAGCGATCCGGACTTCTACACGCCGTTGGGCACGGACGCGGCCGCGTCGCCTCGTGGCCGCCGGCTGCTCGACGTGACGGCGCGGCTCAAGCCGGGAGTGACCATCGCCAAGGCGCAAGCCGAGATGGACACCATCGCCGGCCGCCTCGAGATGCAATACCCGGAGACCAATGCGGCGATTCGGGTGAGCGTGCTCGACCTGACTTACTCGCTCGGCCAGGGCCCGCGGCAATCCATCTACATCATGATGGGGGTGGTGCTGTTCGTGCTCTTGATCGCCTGCTCGAATGTGGCGAACCTGCAACTGGCGCGGGCTACCGGGCGGACCAGCGAGATCGCCATCCGCGCCGCCATGGGGGCAAGCCGGCGGCGCATCATTGCGCAGGTGCTGACGGAGAGCATTCTGGTTTCGATACTGGGTGGCATTTTGGGCTTCGCGCTGGGCTTCGCCGGCGCCAAACTTCTGCTGGCGACTCTTCCCGCCAACACTCATCCGATCAACGAAGACTTCATCGACTTCAGTGTGCTGGCGTTCACCGCCGCGGTCGCGCTTTTCACGGGCATCGTTTCGGGGCTCGCACCCGCATTTCAGATCTCGCGCGTCAGCGTCAGTGAAACGCTGAAGGAGGGCGGGCGTGCGGGCACCGGCAGCGCGCGCGGACGGCTGCGCGGCGTGTTTGTAGTGGCGGAGGTTTCCCTCGCCATGGTACTGCTGCTGGGAGCCGGGCTGCTCATCAAGAGCTTCAACCTGCTGCTGGAATCGAACCCCGGATTCCGCGTGGAGAGCCTGCTGACGGCCCGCGTTTGGCTGCCTACCGCGAAGTACCCGAAACCGGAGCTGCGCGCCGCCTTCTTCCGCGACCTGGTGGAACGGGCCGGCGCCATGCCGGGAGTGCAATCGGCCGCGGCGTCTACGAACATTCCCCTCGCCGGCGCCGGCAACGGCGCCAATTTCGTGTTGGAAGGGCAGCCGGCGCCGGTGGCCGGCCACGAATACTTTACCCGCATCCGCTCCGTCACGCCGGGCTATTTTCAGACCATCGGCATTCCACTCCAGCGCGGCCGCTATTTCAGCGAGCAGGACGACGCCGGCGCGCAACGCGTGGCGATCGTCAACGAGCGCGTGGCGCAGCAGTTTTTCGCGAATCAGGATCCGATCGGCAAACGCGTGAAGTGGACGCGAGACCCCTCGGCGAACGCGCCCTGGATGACCATCGTGGGGGTGGCAGGCAACGTGAAGCCGTTTGGGCTGGCGTCGCAGCCGGTGCTGGAGATGTACGCGCCTTCGCGCCAGGAGCCCAGCGCGGCGATGTTCATTCTGGTGCGCACGGTGGCCGCGGACCCCGCGGGACTGGCTGCGCCGCTGCGCGCGGAGCTTCGCAACCTCGACCGCGACCAGCCCATGACCGGTGTGCAATCGATGCAGCAGATCGTGGAGGACACCATGGTGGTGTCGAAGTACATGACCCTTCTGACTACGATCTTCGCGGGCATCGCGCTGCTCATGGCGTCGATGGGGATTTACGGCGTGATCTCGTACACCGTGGCGCAGCGCACGCACGAGCTCGGCATCCGCATGGCCCTGGGAGCCGGCTCGGCGAACGTGGTCCGGCTGGTATTGACGCAGGCGCTGTGGGTGGTGGGCATCGGGATTGGGATCGGAGTTCCCGGCGCGGCGGCGGTGACCCGTGTGCTGCAGTCGTACCTGTACGGGGTGGGACCGCGCGATCCCGCCACGTTCGTGCTGATTCCCGCAGTGCTCGCGGGGGTGGCGCTGGTGGCGAGCTATGTGCCGGCGAGACGGGCGACCCAAGTGGACCCGGTGATCGCGCTGCGCTACGAGTAGCTCACGGTCCTTGGCCACGCGGGTCCGAAACCCGTCGCGGCTAAAATAGTAACTTGGCCAGACGACGATTTTTCGTGGATGCGGTTCACGGGGAGTGGGCGGAGTTGCGCGGCGATGAGGCGCGCCATCTCGCTCGCGTGCTCCGCGCCGAAACGGGACAGCGCTACGAGATCTCCGACAACCGGTCCGTATACCTGGCGGAGATCGCGGAAGTCCACGGCGACCGGGTCGTGTTTCGGGTGGTCGAACGCCTCGAAGGCGGAGGCTTGCCGGTGCGCCTGGCCCTTTACGCCGCGCTCATCAAGTTCGACCGCTTCGAGTGGCTGATCGAGAAAGCCACGGAGCTCGGGGTGGAGCGAATTGTTCCGGTGGAAACGGCGCGTTGCGAGAAGGGACTGATGGAGGCTTCCCGCAAACGGGCGGAACGGTGGGTGCGAATCGCGCGCGAGAGCAGCCAGCAGGCCCGCCGCGTGCGCGCCCCGGAGATCCTGCCGGCGGTCCGTTTCGAGCGCGCGCTCCAAGAAGGGGCGGACCTGCGCTACTTTCTGGAAGAGAACGCCGCGCCGCCCATGTTACGCGTGTTACCGGCGGGACGCAGCGATGCGGACCTCGTGGCGCTGCTCGTGGGGCCGGAGGGCGGTTGGACCGATGCGGAGCGCGCGGGCGCCGCGGCGGGGGGTTGGCAGGCGGTCTCGCTGGCGCCGCAGGTGCTGCGTGCGGAAACGGCCGGCATGGCGGCCATCGCGGTGCTTACGAATGCCTGGATGGCGAACACTCTCTACAATGGAATGAAGTGAATCCGCTTGACCGGACTCTGATCGCGATCTTCTTCGTGGTGCAGTGGCGCATCACCGTGCTGCTGCTGCGCCTGGCAGACCGGAAGTGTTCCGGCTGGAAATTTCATCGCGCAGCATGATGCGCCGGGTAGTCGCCAGGGTGGGGACATCCGGGGCATGCTGCCGGCGATCCGGGGCGGAAAGCACCAGAACGGGCCAGGGCGCGGGGCCGTCCTGCTTCAAAATCCATTCGAGCGCTGCGACGAAAGCCATTTCCCTGGCGGTCCGCGGCAGACGCAGGGTGTCCTGCTCCAGATCGGCGGCATCCAGTACAACGTAAGAGGCGCGCTCCACGATACGGCGCAGCCCGCCGGCGTCCCGCGGGTGCAGGGGCGCGATCCCAAAGGCTTGCGAGTGGCCAGGCACAACACCGCCGAGGAAGAGAAGCGCGAGAACGGGCAGGATGTGACAGGTTCTCGCCGGTTGGCCGATTTGTCGGTTAACGGATCGTGCTGCGATGGGCCGAGCGTAACATGAGGAGCCGGCCGCCTTGCCCTCCAAAAGTTCCGTAGCCGTAATGGAACTTTTGGGCCACCGGCTCCCGCGCAGAGAGCCGCATGAGCCCACGCGGAAGGTTGTCTGTTAATCGTGGTCGAATGTTTTGACGGTCGTACTCGCGGAAGCCGTTGGGTTTATGACAGTGCCAGCCCCGCCTGCAACTTTGCGCGCTGACGAGCGTGGCCTGTTTCGGCGATTCGGCGTAACTGATCAATCAAAGTCGGAGAGCGTCGCTCACTCCCGTGACATCCGAGAAACAGGCGTTGCCCGGCGGGCCATAGGCCACCTGGCATTATCGTGGGCTACGGGCGAGAGTGCCTTAAGATGCACTAAGATGGATAGCCGCCGTCGCTGCCAGGCCGGAGGTTCCCGCTGCTCGCGCTGGCACGGCTCTCCGTTGCTCCGTATCTGTTCGGAAAGTGTTCCGCCCGGCCCGGGACACCGAGAGCACTACAGCGCACATTCCCTTGGTCAGTCACTGCTGTCCGCCCTGGACTGTTCCTCCGCAATGAGGGACTGCACCAGGGCCGGAGTGATGTAGAAGTTCGTCTGCAATAGGCGTGGCAACACATCGCGCAGCACGAGATACCCGTTCTTGGATGCCGCCTGCAGAACGCCGAGAGTGCCGGTGCTCGGGATGCCGCGACGCGCCGCCTCTCCGCGGCCTTTTAAGTCGTCCATTAACAGGAACGCCGTGTCGCCCAGTTGTTCCGCAAGCCGGATTGCCGCGGCTTCTCCAGCGTCCAGATCAGCGATGGCGGCGCGCGCCGGTGCGGCGGATTGAATTTCGAGCCAGCGTGGCGGCTCCGCGATCCATCGTCGAACGATTGCGGGCGCGCCAGGGTGACGGAGTTCCGCATAGACCTCATCGGGGATCAAGACCCGCTGAAACAGTCGCGGCAGCACATCAGTAACCTGAACCAGGATCAAGGAGTGGAGTGGTGACGTATCGGCTATAACGATCATCGCTGGCCTAGCGCCAGCACTCGCTCACTGTCCCGCTGAACCTCTTCCAGGCTTTCCTGGACAGGCAGGCTGTGGGCCTTCAAGAAGCCGTCCACGTCGTAACGCGTCTGAAAACCGAGCAGTCGCCGAACCTGCCCCCGTGAGAGGCTACCCGAGCGGATGCCCTCCAGGGCCAGTGCCTCCAGCGCGGCGCGCCCTACGGACTGGGCATCGTCCCCGAAGGTCCTGGCGATCTCTTCGGGTACGTTGAGATGGATCTGCATGATCTGGCCTTCGTCTATTATCTCGCATTCCCGGGGGGCTCTGGTCAAAGCTGCACACGAAGCGGTCACTCACAGGGCACTTCGGCACGCCGACCTCTTCCGTCAAGGACATCGACGAGAACAAGCAGACCGGGCCGACCTGGTGCGGCGGTCTTTCGGGGCCGGATCGGTGCCGCATGTGAGCATCGGGGCGTTTGCAGTCGTCCCCGACGCGCCCGTCGTCGCCGCCGCGCCACCGCGGTTCCAGATCACTGCCGCGCAGAAGAAGCGCGCCGAGCTCATGAAGAAGCGGCCGGAGATCCGCATCGGCATGCCGCGCGTACTGAACATGTACTCGCAGACGCCGGTGTTCACGGGCTATTTCGCTTCGCTCGGCATCAAGGCCGAGAACATCGTCTTCTCGGACTACACCAGCGAGGAACTCTACAAGGAAGGCGCCAAGCGCGGCGCCATCGACCCGTGCTTCCCCTCGAAGCTGGGGATTCCGCACGTACACAACCTGCTGTACAAGATCCCCGCCAAGAAGCCGCTGAACATTATTTTCTTCCCCATGATCGATTGCCTGACCACCGATCTGCACAACGTTCAGGCCAGCCGCACGTGTCCCACCGTGGCCACCACGCCCGAGGCGGTGAAGGCGGCGTTCATCAAAAAAGGCGACCTGTTCGCTGAAAAGGGCGTACGCTTCCTGGACACCTTCGTCAACTTATCGAAGCCCGACCTTCTCGAGCGGCAGCTCTTTGAAGAGTTCAAAGACATCCTGGGCCTGACGCCCGAGGAGAACAAGCGCGCCATCGAGCAGGGCTACCGCGCGCTCAGCTATTTCGACAATGTCACCATGCGCGGCGCCGCGCGCGAAGTACTGGAGCAACTCGAGCGCGAAGACCGTCTCGGCGTGGTCCTGCTGGGCCGGCCGTATCATAACGATCCCGGCGTGAATCACGAAATCCTCGAGGAATTCCAGAAGCTCGGCTACCCGGTGTTCGCGCAGGATTGCCTGCCCATCGACGACGACATCATCTGGCGTCTTTTCGGCCCCGAAGTGGTAGCCGGCGAGTGTGCCGGACCGCTCG
>JBGPKH010000091.1:0-19061 GCA_041485845.1 Bryobacteraceae bacterium | reverse complement strand
GCTCTACCCAGGCATGCAGGGCGGTACGAATTGGTATTCACCCTCCTGGAGTCCTCATACGGGGTTTTTCTATGTGGCCGCATGGAAGGATTATTACTCGTACTTCTCGAAATTGCCGGCCGCCTATAACGAAGGCCAGAATTACTTCGGCGGAGCGACCAAGTCCGCCGTGCAGCCAATCAGGCGCAGTCCGATCAATAGTTGGACGGACGTAGCCGGTCACGGCGAAATCATCGCGATCGACCCGCACACGGGCAAGGAAAAGTGGGCGTTCAAAATGCACGACGTCACTGACAGCGGGATCCTGACAACCGCCGCCGACGTTCTGTTCACGGGCAGCCGGGAAGGGTATTTCTGGGCCCTCGATGCCCGGACCGGCACGCCGCTGTGGCATGCCACCACGGGGGGTCAGATCTCCTCAACCGCGATCACGTATATGGTCGATGGCAAGCAGTATGTCGCCATCTCCGCAAACCACGCGGTGTTCGCGTTTGTCCTGCGCTAAGATTCGGCCGATCTCAATTGCCTGCGGTTCATGGTTCCTTGCTCCTAGTCCGGCAGCCCGAAAACAAACAGCGTGCCCTCACCGGTCCCTACGATGTACTGCTTCCCATTCACCGCGTAACTGATCGGGCCGCTGGCATTCGGGCCGGCCAGGTTGACGTGCCAAAGTAACTCGCCCGTCCGCGCGTCCAGGGCCACAAAATTCCCTTCCATCCCCCCGCCGAACACCAGGTCGCCGGCAGTCGAAAGGACGCCGCTTTCGGTGAAATTGACCATCTTGAAATCCCATTTCTTTTCGCCGGTCTGCGGATCGAGGGCGCGGATTGCGCCGTACCCCTCCGCTTCGGTCCGGAATCCGATCCCAGTCCGGCCACCACCGCCGCGCCCCGCGCCCGGCGTTCCAGCCGGCGGCGTGCTCCCCGTATACCTTTGGCCCTCTTTCCATGGACCCGGGTCATACTTGCCCGACATTCCGGAATAGTTGTCCCACACCGAAAGATAGAAGAGCCCCGTGCGCGGGCTGAACGAGGGCGGATACCAGTTGGTTCCACCCTGCGTGCCGGGCTCGACATAGGTGCGCCCGATCTTCTTGGGCACGATCGCGGAAGATTTGATCGGCCTGCCTCGTTCGTCAAACCCGACGTTCCAATTCTGCTTGACGAATGCTTTCGCCATGAGAAACTCTCCGGTGGTGCGGTCGAGCACGTAGAAGAACCCGTTGCGATTGGCCCAGAGCATCGCCTTCCGCGGCTGGCCTTTCCAGTCCATCGTGACCAGCACGGGAACCTGGGTGGCATCCCAATCGTATTCGTCGCCGGGCGTGAATTGGTAATACCACTTGAGCTTGCCGGTATCGGCGTCCAGGGCGACCACGGAATCGGAATAGAGATTATCGCCGGGGGCGCGTGGATCGCCGTTCCAGCCCGGGTTGGGGTTGCCGGTTCCCCAGAAGGTCAGATTGGTTTCCGGGTCGTAGCTCCCGGCATTCCAGATGGGGCTGCCGCCGTGCTTCCAGGAGTCGCCGCGCCAGGTCTTGGTCTCGGGCGCATCCGCCGAATTCGGCGCCGTGTCGAAGCGCCAGATTTCGTTCCCCGTCTTGGTGTCGTAGGCCGCCACCCAGCAATTCGCGCCTGCTTCGTTTGTGGCGGGGCCCAGGATGACCATGTTTCTGACGACCAGCGGGGGCACGTTGTACTGATAACCCTTTTTCCAATCCGCCATCACCTTATCCCAGATCACGCGCCCGTTCTTCGCGTCGATGGCGAGGAGATGGCAATCGACTGTGGCCCAGTACAGCGTGTCCCCGGAAATCGCCACGCCCTTGTTCACTTCGTAAGCGTTGTAATACGCTTTGGGATCGAGCGGGTGCCGCAGCGTCCAGTAGGTCCGGCCCGTGACCGCGTCCAGTGCCACAACTTCGAGCGCGGTCCCCGTGTACAGGATGCCGTCCACTACGAGCGGCGTATTCTCCATCTTCAACTGGCTGAACTTGACGTATCGGGGATGGTACAGCCACTTCAACTCCAGATTCTTCACGTTGTCCCGATTGATCTGGTTGAGCGGGCTATGGCGAATACCCTCATAATTCCCTGAGTAGGTGAGCCAGTTCTGGGGCTCGCGGCCGGCGTGGAGAATGCGGTCGGGAGTCACTTGCGCCGGCAGCGACGCAGCCAGTAGAACGAGTGACGAGAGCAAGCGGGTATACATGACTTGACACTTCCTTTCCAGAACCCAGACGGGCCTGTGCACGATTGAAGAGGTTGGCAGGCGAGAGCGCCTGCCACGAGTAGCTGCGCCACGTTTCTGGCCGAGCCGAATCAATGGTTGGCGCAGTTCGAGGTTCGCCTGGCCGGACTCAACCATACCTATTTGATCTTCTTCCATTCCTGCGCGTCTTCCGCCACCGCGATAATCCGGTTCACTTCCAAGCCCGTGAATGTCTGCTTGACGCCGCTCGGCCAGCGAATCTCCAGCGAATCGATCTTACTCTTCCCGCCGAGGCCGAAATGCTGCCGGTACGGGCTGGTGGCCCCAAAACCCTCGCTGCCCTTCACCTCGCGATAGGCCAGCAAATCGCCAGCCTTCACCGTCAACTGCGCGCCCACCGCGAAGCGGTTGCTCTTCACGCCGCGCAACTCCACTTCCAGCCAGTTATTCCGATTCCCCTTCAGATTGCGGTAGAACGCGTTGTAGGTGTGATCTCCGGGATAGTGCCCGCCTAACTGCGCGAAGATATCCAGGTCGCCGTCGTTATCGATATCCACGAAGGCTACCCCGTGCCCCTTGTTTCCCGGCCGTGCGAATCCCACATAGCGAGTGAGATCCGAAAACGTGCCATCGCCATTGTTGTGGAAAAAGCGATTCGGCTCGAGCCGGCTGATCTGCGGGTCGCCCGTCCCCAGATACACGTCGATATTGCCGTCATTGTCTACGTCGGCCACGCCCGCTCCCATGGTGCCGGTAGGGTAGTAGAGTTGCGACAAAAAGGTCACGTCCGTGAACGTCCCGTTGCCATTGTTGCGGAACAGCCGGCTGGCATCCGGGTGTACCGACCGTGCGTTGGCCGGAGCGTATCCCTTCCTGAGGCCCTCCACCGCGGCCTCCCACGGCGCCAGGCTGGTAGTCAGAATGTCGGGCCACCCGTCGTTGTTGTAGTCGAAGAAGAAGCACACGAACCCGTTGTGCGGCGGCTGCACCACGCCGGCCTTCTTCGCGACGTCGGTGAAATGCCAGTTTCCGTCGTTGTGGTACAGGCGGTCGGGTGCGCCCTCACGCCCGTTGATCAGGATGTCCACGCGCCCATCCTTGTCGTAATCGCCCAGCGCGACTCCGATCGCTCCGTACGCCGGCGGCTCGTTCAACCCCGCGGCCCTGGTCACGTTGGTAAACGTGCCGTCGCGATTGTTGCGGTAGATCTGCGTCACGCTTCCGTCCCGTAACACGCCGTTCGCCACCACAAAGTCGAGCCAGCCGTCGTTGTCGAGGTCGCCCCACAGGGAGACGAAGCCCGACCCGGGATCGTCCGCGCCGCTCTTCTTGGAAACGTTCACGAACTTTCCGTGCTCGTTGTGGAAGAGCAGGTCGGCCATCGGACCGCTCCATCCGTTGAGCGAAATGAACAGGTCCAGGCGGCCGTCGTTGTCGTAATCCACCAGGTTGAGCGAATAGCCCGAGGGCACGTGCCCCAGGCCGACCTCCTCCGTTACATCCGTGAACTTATCGCCGTCGTTGCGGTAGACGCGGATGAACGTTCCGCTGCCCGCCACGATCAGGTCCAGATCGCCGTCGCCATCCAGATCGCCCCACGCGCACGTACCGTTGCCGTTCAGGTGATGGATCCCCAGTTGCGGCGCCATGTCCTCGAACGCCAGCAGGGGCGGGTTCGCGGGATCGATCTTCGGCTCCTCCACCGCGAACAGCACACCCTCCGGCAGAGCCGGCAAAGGACCCGGCACCCGGTCCAGCGCCACACGAAACAGCCACTGATCCACCGGGTTCATCCGCACCTGCATGGCTTCATAGAAATTGCGTCCGGCCTCGGAGTAGTCTCCCATGCGGTAAAAGCTCGCGCCCATTTCGCGGTAGGCGGCGCCCCTCTGTTCGACCGTCAGATTCCGTAACAGCGCCTGGCGGTAGTGCGCAATGGCGTCGGTGAAATTGCCGCGCCGCGAGAGCGCATTGCCCATCAGGTACAGCGCCGCCGATTCGTCGTTGCTGTAAGGCATGGCGCTGTCGATGACCTGGTCGAGCAGTTCGATCGAGCGGTTCAGGCCGAGCAGCGGATCGTGCGGGACGCGGTGGCCGCTCTCCTGTGAAAACCGCACTTCGCCCGACATCCATTCCGTGAGGTTGATCAGAAATCCGTTGTTGTTGGGCTCCAGCTTGGCCGCGCGCGAAGCGAGTTGATAGGCGAGATTGGGATCGTAGTACAGCAGCTCCGCGCGGGCATGGATCACGGCCTTGGCCCGCAATGCGGGAATATGATCCTGGTTCCGCTGGAGAACGGCGGCCAGGTTCTCCATGGCGAGCGACAGCGCCACCTTCCGCCGCTCGGGTTCCTGCTGCTGATAAAACTCCATCAGGTACGAGCGCGCGACCTGGTACAGCACTTCGGCGTCGTCCGGCCGCAGCTTCCGCCGCTCTTCGAGCTCCTTGCGGGCTTCCGCGGTCTTACCGTCGCGCATCAGCAGCATGGCCTTGCGCAGCGGACCGCCTTTCTCCGGCAGCGGAGTTGCCGGAAAGTCATGATGCTCCTGCTGGCCGGTCACCCGGGGAGCGATCGCGAATACCGCCAGCAGCGCCGCGGCTGCGGCCCTCCACACCCATCGTTCTGTCGAGTGGCAATTCCCCATCAGAAGCCGGTTATCCAGTCTAGCATCTAGCGTCTCTAGCAGCCCAAGCCCCGGGTGCGCCGGGTGACGCTGCCGATCACGTTGGCCAGGCCGGTCCGCATGCCGCCCTCGCGAATCGCGGAAGCAGGTCTCCCACTGCACACGCTCGGTCCGCAGCGTCATGATGAGGCGAATCGGAAAGGAGCCGGTGACGTTGATGGCGAGTGTTCCGAGCGCGGTCCCGGCGAGATATCGCGCCAGCCACCCTCCGCCGCCACCGGGAAGAATCGGCAGGCGCCTTACGACGGCTTCAGACAGTCGGCGATTTCCTTTTCTTCGATGGCGCCGGCCTTTATGAGGCGCCAGTACGGTTCGGTGATATCCACCGTGGTCGCGCCCTGGCCGCTGCACATGCCGCCGTCGACCACCAGATCCACGCGGCCATCCATCATGCCGAAAACTTCGATTCCGCTGCGGCACGTCGGATGGCCGGAAATGTTGGCGCTGGTGGAGATCAGCGGTCCGTTCAGCAAGGCGATGAGCTGGTTGGCGATGTTGGAGCGCGATTGGCGCAGCGCCATGCGGCCGGTGTTCCCGGTGACTTTCAGCGGCACCTTGGCCGAGGCCGGCACGATGATGGTCAGCGGCCCCGGCCAGAATCGCCGCGCCAGAATGAAGAAGCGGTTGTTCAACTCGCCGGCCAGATCCTCCGCCATCATCAGGTCGCGGACCAGGATGGGAAGCGAGCGGTTAGGCTCGCGGCCCTTGGCCTTGTAGACTTGGGTCACGGCGCGCAGATTGAAAGGATCGGCCACCAGCGTATACAACGCGTCGCTGGGGATGGCGACCACTCTGCCGCGGCGCACGGCGGCGGCGGCTCGCTCCAGGACTTCGGGCTGGGGCTCTTCTTGGTTGATCTCGACCAGGTCGGTAGCCATTAGGTGCGATCTCAGCGCGGACCGATGGCCTCCGCGACGTCCAGGGCCATCTGGTAGCGGCCGAAGGGCGCGCTCAATTGTACACCTTGGACCATGTGCCGGACCCGCGTCACCATCTCGCGCGCGATGGCGACGCCTTCTTCGCGGGCCTTCTCGGCGTTGTCCACGCGGCGCATACGCTCCATGAATTCCTCGGGCACGGGCACGCGCAGCTCGTTGACCATGAACTCGGCGTTGCGGTAGCTGGTGAGCGGCCAGATGCCGCAGATCACCGGAATCCGAACGTGCCCGGTACGCTTGAGGAAGCGCTCCAGGTCGTCCAAGTCGAACACCGGCTGCGTCACCACATATTCGGCGCCGGCTTCCACCTTCCACTCGAAGCGCCGGATCTCTTCGTCCATGTTGAGCGCGCCGGGGTTGGCGCCCACGCCGATCAGCAGCGCGGTCTGCGAGCCCATGGGATTGCCGCCGATATCCAGACCGTGGTTGAGATTGCGCACGATGTTGACCAGCCCGATGGCGTCCACGTCGAAGACCGCGGTGGCATCCGGATACGCGCCCATGCGCGGCGGGTCGCCCGTGATGCAGATGAGGTTGCGCACTCCCACGGTGTGGGCGCCGAGCAACTCCGACTGGATGCCCAGGATGTTGCGGTCGCGGCAGCAGAAGTGGTTCACGGCTTCGATGCCGGCCTGCTGCTGGATGAGCTGGCAGGTCACCTGCGCGCTCATGCGGGCGCTGGCGCGTGGGCCGTCCGGGACATTGATGCAGTCGATGCCGTGCTCGCCGCAGCGCCGTGCGCCGTCGATCTCGCGGGTGGCATCGATGCCGCGCGGCGGCAGGATCTCGACGAAAGCGACGAATTTCCCCTCCGCCAGCTTGGCGCCCAGCTTGGATTTTTGCGCCATGGGAACGGGAGCCAGCGCGTGCGCCTTCGCCTCCGGCTCCTCCACCGTGATGGCGAGCTTCTTTTGCGCGGGCTGCAGCGAGCGCGTTTCCGAGCGGATGAGCTTGATGTGCTCGGGCGTGGTGCCGCAGCATCCGCCGATGACTTTGACGCCGGCCCACAACAGGCGGCGCGCGTACTGCGCCATGTACTCCGGCGAGCAGAGATAGATGTTGCGCCCCTCGATGCGCATGGGCAGCCCCGCGTTGGGCATGGCGCTCATGGGCTTCGAGGAATACTGCATCATGCGCTCGATGGTCTCGAGCGTGGCCTTGGGGCCGACCGAGCAATTCAGCCCGATGACATCCACCGGCCAGGAATCCATGGCGCGCGTGAAGGTTTCGGTGTCGGTGCCGCCGGGGAGGTGTCCGAAATCGTCGATGGTCACCTGGGCGATGATGGCGATCTCGCCTCCCGAAGCTTCGTTGGCGGCAGTGACGGCTTCGCGGAGCTCGTCGAGGTTGCCGAAGGTCTCGAGGATCAGGAGATCGACGCCGGCTTCGAGGAGCGCGTCGACCTGCTGGCGGAAGGCTTCGCGGGCTTCGGCAAATGAAGTGGGGCCGAGCGGTTCGATGCGCACGCCGAGCGGGCCCACGGCTCCGGCGACGAACGGGCCGTCCTTGGCCGCTTCGCGGGCCACGCGAACGGCCGCGCGGTTGATGTCCTGGATCTTTTCGGCGATCCCGAACGCCGCCAGGCGCGGACGCGTGGCGCCGAAGGTATTGGTCTCGAGAATTTCGGCGCCGGCCTTGACGTACTCGAGGTGGATGCCGCGGACCAGGTCGGGCTGAGAGACGCAGAGCTCATCGAAGCAGCGGTTGATGAACACGCCGCGCGCATAGAGCATGGTACCCATAGCGCCGTCGGCCACCATCACGCGGCGCGACAATTGATCGCGGAATTCCTGGGCGCGGGTACTCGTAACTGTGGTCATGGGAAAGCATCGCAAAGACCATTTCGGATACGGAAGTTGCGATATGTACGATTTTAGCGCAGGCCCAGGCGTGCGAGGAGGCCGGTGAAGCTTGACCGTTCCGGCATTTCGCGGCTCAACCGCGGAATCCGCTCTCTCAGCGCTCATTTGAGCCAATCGACAGGTGCAATGCCGCTGCCTTCGATGATTGCCCCCATCGTGCCAAGCGGAAGGGCACGATCACGTGGTGCGCCACGATGACCGCTTCGTAGTTGCGGATTGCGCCACTTCTGATGGCTCCCGGATTGTCCGACCGGCAGAAAGCCGTGAACGAAGGATTCGGATCACCTGGTCTGAAGTGAGCTTGATCTCACTGGAACCTTCTCGACGATGTGGCGGTCACGGATTTCAGTCTTTCGGATTACGAACTGGCAGGACGGCCCTGGGTGATCCTGCACAATCATCGCGCCTACGCCTCCTACGACGTCGATACGATCGATCCCATCTTGGTGCAGGAGACCAGGAAGAGCCGGGGCTACGTGAGCGTGTACGAGGTTCGGCCCGGTCGCTCCTCGCATTAGGGCCGCGGAGCTATCAGCGCCTTTTCTGCTTTAAGGGCGCGGCCGTTTCGCGCAGGAAGCCGTGAACACAGCAGGCGCGGCCGATTCCGCGCGAAGACGTCGAATGGTTTGCCCTCTGGGCGTATCGTAGCCCACTCGTACAAAGATGCAACCAGTTCGTCGGACGCGCTACCTACCAATATCGGTAGATGCCCTCATTCGACTGAGCTTATTCGACGGCCCGGGAGCGGTGTCGAATCCTCGGCCCCCAGTGATCTTGGGTGCTCCGACCGAGCGCCTCCGCGAGGCGGATGCCGAGCAGGAAATCGGGCGCTGGGCCGCCAGTCGCACCCTGCACTCCTTGCTCGACGGCAACGTGTGCCCACTTGTAGTTACCTGCCAGAAGCGCTTTTGAGCAAATCGAGCGCGTTCTCAATCAAGATCTCACCCGTCATTTCGCCGAGCGACACCCGCGAGACATAGCGATATCTCTCAAAGCTGTTGAAGTCCACCTTGGTGAGGATGTAGCCGAACGCGTCGTTTGTGAGGCCGAACAGGAATTTATGCTCGCCCTGCATCTTGCGCTTCAGATACAAGCCGATGTTGGGCAGGGCCTCACCCGGGATCGTCAGCATCTGCGACCCACCCAGGTTGATCAGATTGATTCGCGCGGTGATGGTCCGATCGGCCCGGTGCGGGTATTTCAAAGGCGAGAGAGTGACCACCTGCCACATGTCGGTCGACTCCACAGGAAACCGCACTTCTTTCCAGTAATTCTTCAGCAAGGCACTGCTTTGCCACGGAGTGGAACCGATAATTCGCAAAGACTCATCGGCGAGCAGTCTGCCGATTCGCTCGCACTCGCTCCACGACCGGGAATCGTTCCAGTAAGCGCGCAGGTTGTCCTTAGGAGCGTCCAGGTTTCGGTTGTCCGCCGTGACCATGCCGCCCTGTGCCCCGTTCATGAACAGCGCGATGCCGCCGGCTGTCTGTTCGATGCGTTCGTACAGCGGGCCCACGAGGTCCGGACTCAGGATGCCCTGGGCGCTTCCCATCACCTCCGGATGAATTGCGTAGTTGACCATTGTGCCAATGGGTTGCCCGTTCGTAGCCCGCATTTGCAGCACGCAGACGGCGCGGTCGTACAGGTCCGGCGCATAGTAGTTGTAGGCGATCTTTCCTTTGGCGTCACCCGACGCAATCCTCAGTTCTGCCGGCTGCAGACGGTCCAGCGCTTCGTTTATTGCGGCGCCCACCTGCTGTGCAACGAACTCCATGTATGGAAGGGAGCCAGTGTGCCCGCCCTTGCCGTCCGGGTATGCGTAGCAGTCTGGAGCGCTGTGCGTGTGCGTGGAGCCGATCAGAATGCTCGTGGGCTCCAGGCGCGGGACGAGCCCGCGCGCGCGATCGCCGAGCACGGAGGGATAGCCCAGCAGATCGAGACCGGCCACAGCAACTGTCTCCGAGCCCGACCGGAATATCATCGCACGTGCGGTCAGGTCGCCCTGTCTGGACTTTGCCGGCGTCGGAGTCCCCATGCCCCCGCTGATTGGAAGCAGAGGGTCCGGCGTAATGATGCGCTTGGCCGCGCCAGCATAAAAAACGGCTTTCGACTGCCCGAAGGCCGTTGACGCCAGCGCGCCACCGAGTAGTTGTCTGCGTGTTATTCGCGCACACTTCATGTGGACAGTGGACAGTGTACAGGATGCCGGCGTTCTGGCCGCAATCGGAGATACGAATACGAAAATCCTCTGGAGTTGGCGACGAAGGGCTCAGGGTGGCTCTCGACGGCTTCGCGAAGCCCTGACCTGGAAGCAAGGTTCAGCCGGTCCACGGAGAGAGGCAGTTCGGTGTATACTTCCAACTGCCTGGGAACCCGGAATTGAAACCCCAGGGATAAGGAGATTGCAAATGCGTTACGTCTGGTCGCTGGGGGCAATAGTATGCCTCGCTGTTTCTACCCTTAGGGCGCAAGACCCGGTTAAGGTGGCCCCGAAGCAATGCAAGGTAGAGTTTGAAAACGAGCAGGTCAGAGTGCTGCGGTGGAAAACGGGTCCGCATGAGAAGACCCCGATGCACGAGCACCCGGCCATGGTGTCGGTTTCACTGACGGGTGGAAATACACGGTTCACGTCGGCTGATGGAAAGACTCGAGAAGTAAAGGCCAAGGCTGGCGAGGTCACGTGGAGCGCCGCAGAGAAGCACAGCTCAGAGAGCCTGGACAGCAAGCCTACTGAGTTGATACAGATCGAACTAAAGGGCAAGTAGCTCGAACGCGGTTCCTTCATCCGTCCAGCACTCGGCCTCCGCGGATAACGACGTCAGGAACCGGCGCCGTCCGGTCTGATTTCGCAGAATGGGCAAAAGGCGAAGCAAAACGCTCCGGCGGGGGCGCAAGAGCCACTGAATTCGGCTCAATTCGATGCAACTTCGCATCGCCAAACGAGAAGGCGAAATGGGGCGATGCCGGGGAAGCCTGTTTTTGGCGGGGGGGTGATGCGTCTCGGGAGCAAAAACCGACCCGTACTTTGCGCCTGGTAGCACGAGTGTGGCCAATTAAAAACTCCCCAACGAGAAGGGTGGGGGAGTCGGTATTAGAATATTTCAGACTGGCTATAACCGTGCCATCTTCCGAAAAAACGTCCGGGCCTTTCCGTGCGGGTGGCCGAGCTGAGGTAGGCGTAGATAACGGTGTTCTGGATGTTGCTGTGGCCGAGCCAGTCCTGCACAAAGCGAAGGTCGGCGCCGGCGTCGAGCAGGTGGGTGGCGATGGAATGTCTCAGGACGTGGAAGTGTAATTTCTCGGTTGGCAGTTTGGCTTTCATGCCGTACTGCTTGATGAGCCAGTCCAGGCCGCGGCGGCTAATCGGTTCGTCCCGGACGCTGGTGAACAGGATAGGGGAGTCTGACCGGCGGGAACGTAGGTAGGCTTTCAGGGCCTTGGCTTCGTCGGGTTGCAGCGGGTGCTCTCCGGAAAAACTGCCCTTCAGCCGGTGCATCATGATCCGCAGTTTTCTTAAATCCAGGTCGGCGGTGTGGAGCAGGCCGACTTCGGAGGCCGGGAGGCCGTGCCGGTACGACAGCAGGAATAGGGCGCGGTCGCGCTTGCTGGTGATGACGGCCAGCAGGTGCCGAGCTCGTCCTGGGTGAAACATTTGATGGTCTCCGTCCGGAGACGGCGGGCAATTGGGGGGGGACACGGCGTGAAGTGTACCGGCCGGGTGGGGTTCTGTCCACATAAGTCACATGAACTTTGCAGATTCAGCAGTCATTTCGTCAGGGCGATAACCTTCCAGCATGGCGGCACCCGCCAAAATACTGTTGAAAGGAAACCCTCTAGTGTGGCATATCTTGGGTAAGGGAGTTCGATGAGGAGCGTGTGTATGCAGAAACGGAAGTTGGTTTTCCTTTTGGCTCTAGCGGCCGGTACCGTGGCCCGGCTGACTGCCGCCTTAATTCCACCATTCTTTTTTGACAGCGTCGTTGCGATTGGCTACCGCCCGCTGGTCGCAGTTGTTGGTACTGATGGCAAACCTGTAGCCCAGCGGGGGCCTTTTGTTCAGCTCGCATCCGGCTTCCTGTATGGGCATTTTGTGAAAAAAGTCGACGATACGACGAATACATACGCGCTTTACCTCGTGACTAACCAGCACGTTCTGACAAATATCGACGCCAATACGCCAGGCGTGGGAGGCCCAATCGATGTGCTTCGTATTACGGCCCGCGGTCCGAGCTGGCTCCAGCATAAGCCTGGATGTCCAACCGGCGCCAGCTCACCCCACAGCCCCCACTAAACAATACATAGTCTGCTCGAACGGTGGTCGCCGAGAGCGGGACCAAGCCGTCAACTACGGAATAATCGCCGCGATTGTTGGTGATGAGGGGGATCTGATAGTAGAGGGCACTCGCTGCAATCCAGGCGTCGGCTGTTTGGATCGGACGCCCCTTTCGCTTCGCGGCGAAGGAAACCTCGGCCCATTTGCAACACAACTCGCGGCTGACCGGCAGGACAGTGTACCGTGTCAGGTGTTGGGCTAGTTCGAGCTTCCGCCTCTGGCCCCAGTCCCGTTCGAGCGGCCAACGCTCCAACTCAGCCAGCGTCATAAAGGAGATCCCGCGCAATCGGCCGGTGATGTGAGGCCGGTAGGCAAGCGCCCGTGTGTCTCCTTTAAACAGCATCGAGACCACGTCCGGTATCGACGATGGCGGCATTCATTGCGGGCTGGCGCGATCGGTTCCCTCTCGACGCCACTCGCGCAGGCTTGCGGAGAATTCCTCTGCCGATTCGTCTTCGCGCAACGGCTTTCCAAGCAAAGTCTCAAAGTCGCCAATTGGAGTGACGCCCTGCTGAGCGGCCAGTTCCTCGAAGGACGGCGAGGCGGTGCGTTCCGTTCGAGAAGATCCGATTGCGTGTGCCCTCTTCTCATTTTGCCGCGACAACGGAATCAACGGAATCACGACGCGCCCCGCCCCCGCCCCTTGTGTGATAGAATCCGTCCGAAAGCGGGCAGCGACCTGCCCGCCAATTCTGGGAGGGTGAAGCATGCGCTCACTGGTGATTCTCATCGCCTTCACGACGATGGCATTCGGCCAACGTCACAAGATGGAAACCGTAGACGCGGAGAAGCCGGAAGGCAAGCTTCTCCAACAGATCCTGCAAGAGAACGATCAGGCCAAGAAGACCGCGCTCATGGAGCAGTTCACGGAGCAGTTTCCCAAGCTCGAAGACGCGGCCTGGGTGCTCGAGCAGTTGCAGGGAATCTACGTCTCTTCCAACCAGCCGGACAAGATCATCTCCGCCGGGGAAAGGCTGCTAATTATCGATCCAGAGGATCCCGAGGCGCCTCTTCAGTGCCTGAAGGCGGCGGAAGCCAAGAAGGATCTGGAGCTCATCAAGAAGTGGTCGGCGGCAACTTCCGCCAATGCCAGGAAGATCGCGAACGCGCCGAAGCCGGCCGACGCGGACGAGGTCGAAAACTGGAAGGCGCACGTGGACTACGCGAAACAGGTGGACACTTACAGCCAGTACGCGCTGTTCAGCGCGGCTGTGCAGTCGCGCGATCCCAAGGTCACGATCGAGTTGGCCGAGATTCTGCAGCAGAGGGATCCGAAGAGCGAGTACTCGGCCAAGATCCAGCAAACGCTCTTCGTCGCCTACCGGCAGGCGGGGGCCAATGACAAGGCGCTCGCCCTGGCGGAGCGCGTCCTCGCCGCCGATCAGACCAACGAAGATATGTTGCTGGTGGTAGCCGACAATTATCTCCAGAACAAGAAGGAACCGGAGAAGGTACACTCCTATTCCGCCAAGATCGTCGAGGTGATGGCCGCCAAGCCGAAGCCGGAAGGCGTCAGCGACGCGGATTGGACCTCGCGCAAGAACCTGGTAACCGGCCTGGCACACTACATGAGCGGGAAGCTGTACTATAACGAGAGCCGGTTCGCGCAGGCCGATCAAGAGCTCCGTGCCGCGCTGCCATCCGTGGAATCCAATCCCGCGATCAAGCCGGAGATCCTCTACCTGCTGGGGTTCGCGAATTACAAGATGGAGAAGCCGCAGGAGGCCGCGAACTATTATCGCGCCTGTGCAGCCATCAAGAGCCAGTTTCAGGCGACCGCGGCCAAGAATCTCCAGGGCATCAAGACACAGTACTCCGGAGTGAAGTGAATCTTCTCGTACCGAATCTGGGATCCACTTCGCTGAAGTACCAGATTCTCGAAATGCCCGCCGAGACCCTGTTGGCGAAGGGCCGGCTGGAGCGCGTGGCCAATTACCGGGACGCCATTCGCCAGATCGATACGGGTGAGACGCGGATCGATGCCGTGGTCCTCAAAGCGGTGCATGCCGGAGAGCGCTACCGCGGCACGTTCCTGGTGGATGAGGGTGTGATCCAGGCACTGCGCCAGTTCCTGCCGGCGGCGCCCGCGCACAACGCCATTTACCTTACCGCCATCGAAGCCTTTCGCGAGGCCATGCCGGGGACGCCGCTGGTGGCTGCGTTCGAGCCGGAGTTTCATGCCACCATGCCCGAGCACGCGCGGTTGTATGGCGTGCCCGCCGCGTGGCTCGAAGAGGGCGTGGCCAAGTACGGGTTCCACGGCGCATCGCATCAGTACGTCGGCGAGCGCGTCGCAGCCATGGTGGGGCGGCCGACGAAGCTGGTGAGCTGCCATCTCGGCGGCAGCTCCTCCATGTGCGCGATCGATCAAGGCCGGTCCGTGGACACCACGATGGGCTTCTCGCCGCAATCCGGCCTGGAAAATGCCACGCGCCACGGCGACCTGGATGTTTTCGCGGTGCTGTACATGATGGAACGGCATGGATGGAGCACGGAGGAAGTGCGGCGTCAACTCTCCAAGGGCGGCGGTCTGGCCGGCTTGTCGGGCGTGGAGGGCGGCGACCTGCGGGATATCGAGGCCGCGGCGGCGCAGGGCAGCAGGCGGGCCGAGCTCGCGGTCGAGGTGTTCGTGTACCAGGTGAAGAAGACGATCGGAGCGTACGCAGCGGCCATGGGCGGGCTGGAGACGGTGGCGTTCACCGGCGGAATCGGCGAGAATTCCGCGCGTCTGCGATCGGCCTGTTGCGAAGGGCTGGCGTTTCTGGGAATCCGTCTGGATGCGAAGAAGAATCAAGCGGGCAGCGGAGACCGCATCGTTTCGGCGGTCGATTCCAAGGTGGCGGTGATGGCGCTGGCTACCAACGAGGAGTTGATTGTGGCACGGCGGGCATACCGGCGCCTGTGCAATTAAGAACGACACCGAACGCGGGGTTGGCAGGCTGAAGCCTGCCCCACTTACTGACCGCCACCTTCGCGGCGCTTCAGAGTGGAGCGTCCTGTCTCGCCGAACGCCCGCAAGCGGGCCCACCTTTGGGTGAAATTACTGACCGCCGCCGTCGCGGCGCTTCAGCGTGGGCCGCTCGTCCTGATCGGTCTTGGGCTTGGTGCCATCTTCGTTCTCGTCGACGGGGCCATTGCCGCTGCCCGGCGCACGGCGCAACTTCGGGCGGCTCGGGTCTTCGTTATCCACCTTGCGTCGATTGTGCATCATGGACAGCCGGCTCTTGACATCGTTGAACTCGGAAGTGTTCACTACGTATTCCGGTTTCGGCGCCAGGATTTTCTGAATCTCGTCCTGGGCGGCCTTGATGCGGTTGTCGGTCATGGGGTGCGTGGAGAATACCTTGGACAGCGAACCCGGCTTTCTCTTCTCGAGGGACTGGATCTTCTCGAAGAAATCCACGAACGAATTGGGATCGTAGCCCGCCTTATAGAGATACTGCAATCCCAGGTAGTCCGCCTCCCGCTCGAAGGATTGGGAGAACTGGAGGAAGCCAAGTGGGATGGCGAGGCCGGCGCCCTGGCGGATCGCGTAGCCCGCCCAACCCCCCATGAAGATCAGGGGAATGGTCGCGATGTTAGCCAGATCGCCGCGCGTGGCCTGCTTGGTGCCGTGCCGTGCCGCTACGTGCGCGATTTCGTGCGCCATGACGCCGGCCAGCTCCGATTCGGACTCCGCCTTCAGGACGAGACCGGAGTTCACGAAGAAGAACCCGCCCGGCAGCGCGAAGGCGTTGACCTCTTCGGAATCCAGCACCTTGATGGTGAAAGGCACCTTGGCGTCGGAGTTGCGGACGAGATTCTGACCCACGCGGCTGACGTATTCCGCAATGACCGGGTCGTCGATGATTTTGGCCTGACGCTCCACTTCCTGCGCCAACTGCTTGCCGAGCCCGATCTCGCGCTCGAGCGAGTAGAAGTTCACGCCCTTGCCAACATCACGGTTGCCGATTTCCTCGGGGTTCTTTTTCTTGTCCCCGGCGAAAGCGCCCGTCGCCAACAGGCTGAGTGCTGCCAATGCCACGGGCAGTGCGGATCGAAGTTTCATTTCTTGAAAACTCCTGTATAGCTACACTATACCGCCGATTCACGGCGTTGGGTGAGCCTGACTATTAGGCGTCCGCACGGGCGGGAAGGTTTCGCTTTCTTCGGGCAGGTTTCGCTTTCTTAATGGAGTTGCTTCAGTAGAGGCCCAAACTGATCACCTGGCCGCCGGGATCGACCAGGACATCGAGGCGGCGGTTTAGGTACGAGTAAAAGGTTCGTCCTTTGTTCGCCTTTGTGGCATTCACATTACCGCTGAACAGCCGGCGGCACTCCTGCCACGTCAGCGTATGGGGATATACGAAGACGGTTCGCAAGCTGCCTTTGCCGGCATCGAAGTCCAACTCCAGTTCCTTGTAGCGGCCCGTGGGGTCGTGGAACGCATAGATATGGCCGTTCTCTGCCTGGTTGTCGTCAATGGCTGGCCGATGGCGTGCCGGTTCTCCGAGGAGAGTGCGGGCGTCGGCGAGCGTCCAACGGCCAATCTTCTCCTGAAGGAAGATAGCGCTTTCGGCCTCGAAATCGGGCGGGAGGGGAGACGGGGCCGGCGGCGGCGCGGTCGCCGGAACCGGTGGGGATGGAAGAGCCGGGGTCGCAGGCGCAGGTTCAGGAAGCGGGGCTGTTGGAGCAGCGGCTGCACCACCTTCAGCGGCTGGCGGCGCGGTCGCCGGCGGCGCGGGCGGGAGAACCGGGATCGCAGCCACAGGTTCAGGAGGCGGGCCTGGCAGGGCTGCGGTGGACGGTGCGATCGGCGATGCGGAAACGACGGGGTCGGGGTTAGCGGGCGGATCGACCGATGCAGGAGTCTGCGCCGGGCCGACAGCCGGTGCTGGCGGCAGTTCCGTAAGTGCTGGAGCCGTTGGGGTGGGCGGTTCCAGCGCAGCAGCGGACAGATCCGGCAAAACAGGAGCACCCAGAACGGGTGGCGCTATGGCGATCGCGGGCGCCAGGGGCAACGCCGGAGCTGCGGGTTCACGGGGCGCTGGCGGGCGCTCCGAAGTACCGGATCGAGTTGGCGGCACGAAAGCTTTGCGAGGGGGCGCCACGACTGCGGCGGGCGCCTGCACCTTGGACCCGCGCGGCGCGTTCGCTGCCCTGAGCCCGGGCAGCATGACAACCCGGCTATCCGCCGGCTCCAGTTTCTTCAACACTGGCGGCATGGCCGCGGCCGGGTTTGGGTCGGCGGCGCGATCCGCTCCACCCTCGATGCGAGGCGCCGACGCCCGTTCCGAGGGTCCCTGACTATACGCCAACTGGCCGGCCAAGGCCAAGGTGGAGAGAATCCGCAACCTTTTCATGACTGCCTCGGCATTTCTGGAAACCCACCACGAATCTAGCCGAAGCGTAAACGGCTTTTCGTCCTGAATTTGGACAGTAGGACTGTGTTTTCCGAAGTTAGAACGGCCGGTCGCCCGCCGGCCGGGGCCGATCCTCCGCACGCTGGTTCCATTCCGCGCCTCGTCGGGAATGCCCCTGAAGGTGTTCGCGGAGGGCATCCGAATAGACCTGAATGCCCTGGCGGGAATACCGCAGGTACGATTTCTCGGGACGTTCCCGTAACTCCGAGATCACCTGGTGAGTCAGCGGCGGCTTTCCGCTAGAGCCGTCCTCGGTCATGGCGCCCAGGCGTTCGGCAAAACGGAGCAGCCAACAGACCACCCGCTCGGGCGTTTTGTCGCGGGCGAAACTTTGCAGCCGCGACTGGCAATCCAGGCTGCGCTTCACCAGCATCTGTAACAGGGCGATTCCCCGGCGCGGCGGCCCCTCGACCTGGTCTTCGATTTCCGCGGCCGTCCACGACATGAGTGCGACATTCTCGATGGCCGGCGCGCACTCGGCGTTTGGGGCAGCGCCAGGCAAACTACTTTCTCAAAAAATCGCCGGTTGTGTAGATGTCCACAACGGCTTGGACGCCGTCGTCCAGGGGGATGGTAATCTTGATCCGGCCCTGGACTACCAGGTTGAAGCCCTTGGACGGCTGGTGCTGATCGAAGATGATCCGCCCTTTGCCATAGTCGGCCACGCCCTTGCGTGGAAGGTACACGAGGGCATCTTCCATTCCGCGAGTGCGCGATTCGTATCGGTGCGAACAAAAACGTCGAGTCTTGGCGGAAGCCAGTGGGAGTCGAACCCACCCGCGACACAGAGTACCGCGCAACGGGTTTGAAGCCCGCACCCAGCACCGGCCAAGAATGGCTTCCAGGGCGATTGTAGCAGAGTCGTTGCGGGCAGCAGGCTTGAAAGGCTAAACTGGTCTGGAAGCAAACGCAGAATCGTCAATCCCCGGTCGTCTAAGGGTAGGACAGCGGCCTTTGGAGCCGTGAATCGTGGTTCGAATCCATGCCGGGGAGCCACACGTTTTAGCTATAAACTTGCCTTCCCGTTTTGCTTGACGGCAGCCCTTTGCGAACGTCCGTTATCCCAAACAATTCAAAGGTATTTGCTGGAGCCGACCTCTCCGGTTGGACAGGCGGTTTCGTGGGGGTGCGCGCTCAACCCCAGGGTTCAGCCCGGACCCCAAGTTTTCGCTTGCGAACTCTCCGGTTTCTCCGGTTGACAGGTTGCGTTTGTTGACGGCCCCGTCCAACGCGGGGGGCCACTTGCACGCATCAAACCGGCTTTGATCCTGGCGCCTCAGCCCTCATACAGGCGTCCCTCCTGGTAAAAGGAAGAGCGAGCGTTCAACGGCACGAACGCTGACCCCGCACTGCTTTGCGTGATGCCGGAGTTTGCAGAGGTATTAATACCAGTGCTTGAAGTTGAATCCGACGCCTTTGGCGTTTTGGGTGACGGACCCGAGTGCGAATAGAAGTTGCCAAACCCGGATATCGATCACCCCGTAGCGATGGTGAGCCTTCGGCAATTAACCGGCTAATCGTGGCAGAGGAAGATGGGCCAGTCGAAAGGCGTTATTCTTTTCCAGTCGGGATTTTTACTCGGGAGGTGAAGGCCCCGCCATCGAGTTCGGATCTTGGAAAAGGCCAACGTC